>CAYTKK010000055.1:0-9590 GCA_964438355.1 uncultured Lachnospiraceae bacterium
TCGCTGTAAATTTCTCCGTCCAATTGTACGGGATAAGGCGAGATAATGTCTACTTCTTCGCAACGAAAGTGATGCGTTATGTCCATTCCCATATGTTTGCCGACAAGGAACTTCGGCAGTACGGGCAAAACTTTGCCGTCTTCGGGCATGGTAATTACGACTACGTCCAGCAATCCGTCGTCCACCTCGGATATCGGTGATATCTTCATATTTCCGCCAATCGCGATTCCGTTGCAAACGCCTGCCATTATGCAGTCGAATTCGGTTTTTTTGCCGTTTATTACGGCGGTAATTTTGTAAGGATTAAAGTGTTTCAGACAGTACACAAGCGATTTTAGGTAAGTTATCGTGCCCGATTTTCCGTCAACTCGCTCGAGTACGGCAACGTCCAGTCCCGTTCCCGCGACGTTAAGACACCGAACGCCGGATACGTCTATGAAATCTATTTTTCGTTCTTCGCCGCGCAGTATATCGCGTAGCGCGTTAAGCGGTTTTTTGGAGGCTTTTATCGCGCGAGCAAAATCGTTGCCGCGTCCCGATGGAATAAACCCGAGTTTGGTTTTTTCAAAGTCGGCTATACCGTTAAGCGCTTCGTGAAACGTACCGTCGCCTCCGAGCACGGCGATGATGCATTCCTCGCCTTTAGAAGAAATAGAATTAACTATTTCGCGTGCGTGTCCTTTGTGTTCGGTTTTGTGGACGGAATATTCAATCGCGTTTTTATCCAGATACGACGTTATTTTTTTTAGGTTTTTGCGTCCTATTCCTTTGCCGCTTCCGACATTTGCAACGATGTGTATCATAATCCCTCTCTGTAAATGTTATAAAACAATACTATCATTATAAACAAAATTCGACAAAAAGCAAATCTTTACGACAAGCAAAGAAAAAAACTGCAAAACGATTTACAAAACGATTTACAAAACGAGACCCAAAGTGCTATAATCTAATTATGCAAATGAAATTACCCGACAGTTTAATAAAGCTCGCTGCTATGGCAACGTGTCCGCTTTACGTTGTGGGCGGATATGTTCGCAATCACTTCGCGGGATTGGGCGATACCGATATCGACATAGCCGGTCCCGCTATTGCCGAAACGCTCGGTATTAGCCGTCGTTTCAAGACGAATGTAGTCAACTATAAGCTCGGCACCGCGCTTATTTCCTACGGCGACGACCGTTACGAATACACTCCGTTCCGTGTGGAAAAGTACTCCGGCGGAGGGGAACATTCGCCGATAGAAGTTAAATTTACCACGGACGTGCGTCTTGACGCAATGCGCCGCGATTTTACGTGCAACGCGGTTTACTACGATATCAAAAACGACGAATTCGTAGATCCGTTGGGCGGAATTGCCGACATCGAAAAGAAGCTTTTGCGTGCCGCGGCGCCGCAAAGAATATTTGCTTCCGACGGTTTGCGTATTTTGCGAATGGTGCGTATAGCGGTCGAAACGGGCTTTAAGATAGACGGAGAAACGGCAAAAGCCGCCATGGCAAATGCCGAGCTTCTTCGCGACATCTCGCCCGAACGTCGCGCACAGGAACTTAATCGTATATTGGTAGCTGATACCAAGTATGGCGTGGCAAACGCGCATTATCGTGGATTGCGACTTATAAAGCAGCTCGGACTATGGAAATACCTTATTCCGCAACTCGACGACGCCGCGGGTATGGCTCAGCCGCCTAAATATCATCGTTTCGACGTTTTGGAACACATTAACAGGACGGTGCTTTACTCGCCGCCGGAAATTAGGCTTGCGGCGCTTATGCACGACATAGGAAAGCCGTATTGTCAAAACAAATTCGGCAATATGCACGGACACGAGGCTGTGTCGGCGAATATAGTCAAATATACGCTGGGCGCGTATGGTCTAAAATATCCCAATGACGTCATAGAAGAGACGGAATGGCTGTGTCGTAATCATATGTACGATATGGCGCGCAACACCAAGGAGGCAAAACTTCGCTTGTTTGTAGCGACGAACTTCGAGCGTATAGACAAACTTGTCGCGCTTATGAAAGCGGACGATCGCGCAAGGGGTATGGACGACGAACCTAGACCTAACAGATTGGAACAGACGAAAGCCGCTCTTATTGCGGACGGAACGCCGCTTACGGTGGCGGAGCTTGCTTTAGACGGTACCGATATGATACGAGAGGGAATACAACCCGTTAAAATCGGCGGACTTCTTAAGGAACTGTGGCGCGAGTGCGTGATAAATCCGGCTCTTAACAACAAAGAGTGGTTGTTGGCTCAGGTGCGTAAGCGCGGCGACGCGGAAGAAGAAAAAGAGCGAGACTAAAACAAGCGAGACTAAAGCAATCGAATTTAAGCATAGGAGGATATATATTATGGCTATCAGAATCGGAATTTACGGCTACGGCAATCTTGGTCGCGGCGTGGAAAACGCGATAAAGAATTGCGACGATATGCAGCTTGTAGGCGTTTTTACTCGTCGTAATCCGAAAGAAGTAAAGACAAACGGCGCAAGTGTTTTCAGCGCGGCGGAAGTAAAGAATTTCAAAGATAAGATTGACGTAATGATCGTGTGCGGCGGCAGTGCGACCGATTTACCGAAGCAGACGCCGACATTGGCTGCTGATTTTTGCGTAGTGGACAGTTTCGATACGCATGCGCGCATTCCCGAGCATTTTGCCGCAGTGGATGCCGTGGCAAAGGCAAACGGTAAGCTTGCGCTTATTTCGGCAGGGTGGGACCCCGGTATGTTCTCGATAGCTCGCCTTTACGGAAGCGCGATTTTGCCTAGCAGCAAATATTATACGTTTTGGGGCAAGGGCGTAAGCCAGGGACATTCCGACGCTATCAGGATGATAGAGGGAGTCGCCGACGCAAAGCAGTATACCGTACCCGTCGACGAGGCTCTTGCGGCGGTTAGAAGCGGAGCAAATCCCGAACTTACAACCAGAGAAAAGCACAAAAGAGTTTGCTACGTCGTTGCAAAAGATGGCGCGGATAAGGCGCGTATCGAGCGCGAGATAGTTACTATGCCGAACTATTTTGCCGATTACGACACGACCGTTAATTTTATTTCGCAAGCCGAACTCGATCGCGATCACGGCGGAATCCCGCACGGCGGTTTCGTAATAACAAGCGGCAAGACCGGCGTAAACGGAGAGAATACGCACGTTATAGAGTATTCGCTTAAGCTCGATTCCAACCCCGAATTTACTGCGTCCGTAATCGTTGCTACGGCGCGTGCTCTGAAGAGATTGTATGATGAGGGCAAACGCGGTTGCACGACCGTTTTGGACGTTCCGCCGTCATATTTGTCCGCTCTTTCGCACGACGAGTTGATAAAAAATTTGCTATAAGAGTTGATAAAATATTTGTTTTGGTAGGCAATAAAACCGTGTGATCGTACAAATGCGGAGACCGATATTAGGCGGCAAAACGTAAAACATAAAACGTAAAACATAAAAAGACCGGAAGCATAACGCCAAGCTTTCGGTCTTTTTACTTTTTGTTCGTCATACATTAGTAGCGCAAATATCGTAACGAGGTAAAAGACTTGAAAAAATTTATTGCCATTGTTTTTATGTGCGCGTGTGTGCTGGTATCGGCGTTGCCGCTGTATTCGTGTTCGAACGATAGCGACGAAAGACGCACCGAATACGAAATTACGGCTATTTTGGACGCGGAAAAGAAGACCGCAAAAGTCGAACAGACGGTTGATTATTATAATTCTACCGAAGTCGTTCTTGACGAGGTGTGTTTTCATCTTTATCCGTCGGCTTTTCGCGAAGGCGCGCGTTTTTGTCCCGTTCCCGAATCCATGCGCGAAGGCGCATATGTAGGCGACGACGATTACGGCGGGATAGAAATAACTTCCGTTGCCGTTTGCGGCGAGAAGCAGACGGCGTCGGTGGAGGGGCAGGACGAAGATATACTTGTAGTAAATATAGGTACTCTTCAGCCTTCTGAAAGCGTAGAAATATTTATCGAATACAATCTTGATATTCCCGCGGTGCGTCACCGCTTCGGCTATTCGGGGCAAACGATAAATTTGGGTAATTTTTATCCGATAGCCTGTGTTTTCGAGGACGGCAATTTCGTGACATCGCCGTATTACGAAAACGGCGATCCGTTTTACTCGGACGTGGCGGATTATGACGTAACGATAATTGTTCCCGAACAATATTCCGTAGCCATGACGGGTGGCGGAGAAAAGACGGAATGTGACGGCGGGAATGCTGCTTATCGCTCGCAAATAAAAAAAGTGCGCGATTTTGCGATTGTTTGCGGACAAATGAGCGCAGTCGAAAAAAACGTAAACGGCGTTAAGGTAAGTTATATGTATACGACCGATAACGACCCGCAGGGGACGCTTTCGGCGGCGTGCGACGCGATACGGACGTTTTCGTCGATGATAGGAAAGTATCCGTATTCTTCGTATACCGTAGTACAAACGGCGTTTTTGCACGGCGGAATGGAATATCCCACGCTTTCGATGATATCCGATAAAACCGACGGCGAGGTGAAAAAAGAAGTCGTAATCCACGAAACCGCACACCAGTGGTGGTACGGCGTGGTAGGTAACGACGAAGTGAAATATCCGTGGCTAGACGAAGGACTTACCGAGTATACGACTTCGCTGTTTTACCGAGAAAATCCGTCGTATGGAGTAAGCTTCGACGCGCGCATAGCCGACGCGTTAGGCTCGTTTGTGCTGTATAGCGAAGCGTCGGGTAACGGAAATTCTGCGATGACGCGTTCGTTGGGCGAATATTCTTCGCCTTTCGAATACAGTTATATGACGTACGTTAAAGGCGAACTGATGTTTTCGTCGTTACATTCGCTTCTCGGCGACGAAGCGTTTTTTAGCGGCTTGAAAAAATACTATGACGAATGCGCGTATAAGAACGCACGTCCCGACGACCTTATCGGCGCGTTCGAGCGAAGCGGCAAAAAGGAGTTGAAGTCGTTTTTCGACAGTTGGTTGGACGGAAAGGTAAAACTTTACGGCGGGAGCGGTTTATGATTGTAACGCTAAAAATTAAATCTATGATTTGCGCGGCGCTCGTGTGCGTAATCGCCGTTGCGGGCGTAGGGATAAGCGTTCGTCTGTCAACGCCGGTAAGTGCAGTGCCGAAGGTGGGCAAAACGGTTGTTGTGGACGCAGGACACGGTGGAGAGGACGGTGGCGTTTGCGGTAGCAATACGGGGGTGAAGGAATCGGAAATAAATCTGGCGGTCGCAAAAAGTCTGAGACATTTTCTTGTTCGTAACGGTTATGACGTCGTGATGACTCGCGAAAACGGAGAGGGACTTTACGGCTTGGGGGCAAGTAACAAGAAGTTGTCGGATATGCAGGCAAGGCGCGACGTTATCCTGTCGGCAAATGCGGATTTAGTCGTAAGCGTTCATCAAAATTATTATCCGCGCCCGTCGATAAGCGGTTCGCAGGTTTTTTACGCGGAGGAAAGCGAGGCGGGCAAAGCGGCGGCGCAAACCATTCAGACGTCGATGAACGCCGCTCTTTCGTGTTCGCGCTCTGCTAAATGGGGGGATTATTATATGGTAAAGTGCACTTCGGTGCCGTCGGTAATAGTGGAGTGCGGTTTTTTGTCAAACGCCGAAGAAGAGCGACTGCTGGTTACGGCGGCGTATCAAGAGAAAGTGGCTTACGCCATATATTCCGGTATAGTCGCATATTTATCGGGGGAAGAAAGTTGATTGTGCGGTGTTTTTCCTGTTTTTTTGGTCAAAAAATTTATTTTAGGTAAAAATCGAAGACAGCGTATTTTTATTCACTAAACGAACAAAAATACGCTTTTTTTGTTCGTTTTAAGAAAAATATTTGCAAAAATCGTAAAAGCGGCAAAAAGTCCTTGCAAGAAAGCCGATAATAAGTTATAATGGTGTTGCGCCGAAAAAATGTTTTTTGAGTAAAGCGCGACGAAGACGGAGTTACGGAGATTTTTGATGGAATTAATTAAATTAAAAAGCGGAACCGATGTGCGCGGCACTGCGAGCGCTGGTTATGGAAAGGAAGTCGATTTGACCGTTGACGCGGCTAGGCGTATCGCTACGGCGTTCGGAGCGTGGCTGGACGAGAAGGTTAACGTTATAGCGGTGGGCGGCGACAGCAGAATTTCCACACCGACGCTTCGCAAGGCGGTTATAGACGTCCTCGTTGGCGAAGGCTTTACGGTGCTTGACTGCGGACTTTGTTCAACTCCGTCGATGTTTATGATAACGAAAATAGGCGAGCGCATCGCAGACGCCGCGGTTATGATAACCGCTTCGCATCATCCCAGCGAGAAGAACGGACTTAAATTTATTCTGCCTAGCGGAGGCTTAAGCGGAAGCCAGCTCGGCGACATACTTGCTATGGCGGAAAAGGGCGAAAAAAGAGCGGCGAAAAAGGAAGGCTCTGTCATTAAATATGATTTTATTTCCGTTTACAGCGAATTTTTGGAAAATAAAATAAAGGCGGCTCTCGGCTCTGACGCTCCGCTTAGCGGACTTAAAATAGTCGTTGACGCAGGTAACGGCGCGGGTGCGTTTTACGAGCGAGTGCTTTCTAACCTTGGCGCGGATACGGACGGAAGTCAGTTTCTCGAACCCGACGGAACCTTTCCCAATCATATTCCGAATCCAGAAAATGCCGTGGCAATGGACGCGATAAGAAAGGCTACGCTGGAAAACGGCGCGGACCTCGGCGTAATATTCGATACCGACGTAGACCGTGCTGCGATAGTCGACGGAAGCGGCGAAGAAATAAACCGCAATGCGTTAATCGCCTTAATATCCGCGATTATTTTGCGTGGCGAGCCGGGCGCGACGATAGTTACCGACAGCGTAACGAGCGATGGACTAAAAAAATTTATCGAAGCAAGGGGCGGTAAGCATCACCGTTTCAAGCGCGGATACAAAAACGTAATCGACGAGGCGATTCGTCTCGAGGGCGAAGGAATAGACGCGCCGTTGGCGATTGAGACGAGCGGACACGCCGCGCTTAAAGAAAATTATTATCTGGACGACGGCGCGTATCTTGTGACGCGACTAATAATCGAAGCCGCCAGATTGAAAAAGGAAGGAAAATCGCTCGTTTCGCTGATATCCGACCTTGAAAAACCGCTTGAAGAGGGCGAGGCAAGAGTGACGTTTACGTCGGAACATTGGCGCGAACAGGGCGAGTTTATTATAGAAAGCGTAAAAGGCTTAAAGGAAAATGGACTTGTCATAGCGGACGATAATCGAGAGGGTGTTCGCGTTTCCGTTCCCGCGCTCGAGGGATGGTTCCTTATCAGAATGTCCGTGCACGACCCCGTGATGCCTATCAACATCGAAAGCAACGCGGCAGGCGGCGTAAAGAAAATAGCGCGAATCGTACAAGCGTATCTTTCCGCTTTTGACGGTTTGGTTACCGATAAGCTGGAAGAACTCGCAAGGTAATAGGTCGCAAAAAACAAAACTTAAGGTTAAAATTCGAAGCGCTGTGAAAAAAGCGTAACGACTTCGATTGAGAACGAAATTACAATAAGGAGAATTTTATGAACGATATCCAACAACTAACCGTAAATGCAATGCGCGTGTTGTCCTCAGAGGCAATCGACAAGGCAAACAGCGGACACCCCGGACTTCCGTTGGGTTGTGCGACGATAGGTTATACTCTTTTTGCGAATAACCTAGTGCACAATCCGAAAAATCCCGATTTTTTTAACCGTGACAGATTTGTGCTTAGCGCAGGTCATGGCTCTATGCTTATGTATTCGCTATTGCACATTTTCGGTTACGGCGTCACGATTGAGGACATCAAAAATTTCCGTCAGTTCGGTTCTAAGACTCCCGGTCACCCCGAACACGGTCACACTAAAGGCGTGGAAACGTCCACCGGTCCATTGGGACAAGGTATTGCAAACGCGGTAGGCTTTGCCGTCGCGGAAACCATGCTTGCGGAAAGATTCAACAAACCCGACGCAAAACTTGTCGACCATTATACGTATGCTCTTTGCGGAGACGGTTGTATGATGGAGGGTATCGAAAGTGAGGCGGCTTCACTGGCAGGAACGTGGAAGCTAGGTAAGCTTATCGTTATTTACGACAGCAATAACATTACGATTGAGGGAAATACCGATATCGCCTTCACCGAGAACGTTGCAAAGCGTCACGAAGCTCAGGGATGGCAGGTAATCAAGGTTAACGACGGCGAAGACATCGAACAGCTTAATAAGGCGATTCGCAAGGCGAAGAAAGAAACCGAAAAGCCTTCTCTTATTATCGTTAAGACTCAAATCGGTCATGGCTCTTCGAAGGCAGGCAGTGCAGATTGCCACGGTTCTCCGCTCGGAACCGCCGTTACCGAGGAAATGAAGAAGAATCTCGGCTATGATTATCCGCCTTTTACCGTACCTGAGGAAGTATACGCTCATGCGGAAACTCTCCAAAAACGGTTTAGCGGCTACGAGAGAAAGTGGAAGAGGATTCTTAAAAAGTATAAGGCGGATTATCCCGATGACTACGCGGCGTTTATGTCCGCAACCAAGCGTGAACTTCCCGACCTTATGAACGACGCCGAACTTTGGCTTAAGGGAGAGAAAGCGGACGCAACGCGCTCTTCCGGCGGAATTATTCTTAATAAACTTGCCGAAAAGGTTCCGTATCTTGTCGGCGGCGCGGCGGATCTTGCTCCGTCAACAAAAACGTATATGAAGGGACTGGGCGATTATTCTGCAGATAATCGCGGCGGCAGAAATATGCACTTCGGTATTCGCGAGCATGCGATGGCGGCTATTACCAACGGAATGCAGTTGCACGGCGGACTTACGTGCTTCTGCTCGACGTTCTTCGTTTTCTCCGATTATATGAAAAACGCTATGCGTATGAGCGCGATTATGGATTTGCCCGTTATGTACGTGCTTACTCACGACAGCATAGGCGTTGGCGAGGACGGCCCGACGCATCAGCCTATCGAGCAGCTTATAGCGCTTCGCAGTATGCCGAATATGCGCGTATTCCGTCCTGCTGACCAAAGGGAAACTGCGGCGGCTTACGTTTCGGCGCTTACCGCAAAGTGTCCTACTTCAATCGTTCTTTCGCGCCAGAATTTGGTTCAGCTGGATAATAGCGGTCATGATGCTTTGCACGGCGGATATGTTGCTGCCGACTGCGAAGGCAAGCCGGAGCTTATCCTTATCGCTACGGGTAGCGAGGTCGGACTTGCGCTCGAAGCGAAGAAAGAACTCGAAAAGGAAGGCAGAGCGGTACGAGTCGTATCCATGCCGTGTTGCGAACTGTTTGACGAACAAAGCGCAAGTTACCGCAATTCCGTACTTCCCAAGTCTGTTAAGGCACGTATTGCAATCGAGGCAGGTTGTAGCGCCGGCTGGTATAAGTACGTAGGATTGCAAGGCAAAGTAATCGGTATAGATTCGTTCGGCGTATCTGCGCCTGCGGACGTATTGATGGAGCATTTCGGTTTTACGACCGCAAACGTTGTGGAGACTGCGAAGTCGTTGCTGTAAACAAGCCTTAAATCAATAATAGGGAACGACAATCGGCGGCGGCAGGATATTTAATCGTGTCGCCGCATTGTTTGTGAAAAGCCGTGGTTTAAGTTTGAG
>CAYTKK010000056.1:0-9445 GCA_964438355.1 uncultured Lachnospiraceae bacterium
ATAACGCGAATTGTGTCATTTTAATCATAATACTTGCTTTTTTCTTTCGATTAGCGGTTTAGTGCATAATAATTGGCGCGTTCGAGCTATTTTTCAAAAACACGAATTTTGTAGATTTTGCCTAGTACTTTGCATTTTCGCATACTTTTGCATAAAAAATTTTCGAAAAAATTGTCGGTGATTTTTCAAAAGCAAATCTACTCCTTCCCCTCAAAACAAAGAGCGACCGGCTTTTATATAACGAAATAGCGCTAACAAATAAATAGTCCCCCCTCCGCACTAGACGCAAATCTAAAGCAAACTGCTTTTAACGATGCATCACGAGCCGGAAGGAGCGCTATAACATTATATTTATTGTAGATTCACCACTCCTTGAGGTAAAGACGTTTTTAACTTTGTGGCGTAGCAATCTTATATTTATTTTCGATTCTCTACCGAAAAGCCTATTTCACGAAGTTTTTTACAATTATAATCGACTACCGAAAGCATTTGCTCAAAAATGGCGCGCGCATGCGCTTTGTCGGTAATCATTCGCGCCTCGCTTTTCTCCGAGCTGTCGGAATGCATATAGAAATTGCGTTTTTCGAAATATTCACGATACAAAGCAGCCATTACCTCGGCGTAAACGACGCTGCCTATCTTGCGGCGATACGACGCTTTAAGCACGTACGCGTCATTTTCCTTTTCGTACGCCTGCCCAATCATCTTCACCACTATATTTTGCGCCTTTTGAAAGTCGAATATCAATCGTTCAAGACCGCGAAACGGCGGCAAAAGCAACATAGAATAATCATAATGCTTGCCTTGGGAATTGATAAGTTCGATTACGCCAATCGTAAAGTCAATTTTAGACTGCTCGGACAAATACCCGAACGCGTTGGGCAAAAGCTTCTTAAGCTGTTTTTCAACAGCAGACGCACGCCGAACAGCCTGCAGTTGTTCTTGCTCCGCTTCGACTTGCTCGATATGAGCGTCTACGGCGGCACGATAATCGGTTTGCTCGGCAAGCATCAATTGAAGTTCCGAGAATAACGCGCTCTTCTTTCCTTGTAATTGCAATACCTGTTTCTTCGGCATAAAGCGCAATTTCAGTCGCTCTCCGCCGCCGACTACCGTATACGAAACAAGTTCAGTTTGCTTACCCTTATCGACAGTGGAGCTACCCTCGATTCTATACTTTTTCTTTTCTTTGGAAATTTTCGCGAGAACGTTCTCAAAGCGCTCCGCCGTATATTTTTTCAAAGAAATATCCGCAGCGCCGTCCTCGTCCGGCTTATCTTTCTTTTTGTCGAGTTCAACGCTTTGCTTCGCGGTACGCGGCGGATTCTTTTTAGACTCGCTTTTTTCGA
Organism: uncultured Lachnospiraceae bacterium; assembly: GCA_964438355.1. GTDB lineage: Bacteria > Bacillota > Clostridia > Christensenellales > Pumilibacteraceae > UBA10677. The sequence continues at coordinate 1,350 of CAYTKK010000056.1, forward strand.
ATTTAGTTTTTTCCGCACTTCCCGGCGAACTCTTGCCGACTTTCAAGTCTCTTTTTTTAGACTTTGCAGTATTACTTGCGGAAACTTGTGCACGTTCGTCGTCAATACGTTTATCGCTGACCTTTACGGTTTTGCCAGAGTTTGCGGACTTTTGCTTTAGGGATTTTGTCTCCGATATGTTTTTGTCACGCGTTTGCTGAACTTTTTTTACTTTAGTAGCGGATTCTTGTCGTTCGGTCGCAGATTGAACGTCGCTTGCCTTACTTTGCCCCGCTCGTATGCCCTCAAAAATCTTACGAAGCGTTGACGACAAATCGTCAGGTGCCGTAACAGAAAGCATCTTCGCTTTCGTGTCATACACAACGCTGACTTTTTTATTCGAGCCGGAAACTAATCCGTAACGGTCAAAATGACTTTTCTCGTTAGCCGCGGAAAAAGATATGCGCCGACATACACCGCGAGAAATTACCTCCCCGACAAATGCGGACGCCGTCTCCGACGAACAATTTTTATATTCACTTTTATCGGGAATTACACCCATAAAATACGTTTCCTCATTGTTTAATTTTTCGATTGCTATAGACGCAATCCGTCTGTTTGCTTCCGATGTGAGTACTTCTACACGTAAAACTTATATTTCAGCCAACCGTCGCTACATTATATCGACAATTTGCCCGCGCCTTTCTGTGCAGTCACAAATAACTCTATTCCTTTATTTATGAACAAGCGCGTTTGTTAAAGCACCGCAAAATACGCTCGTAGCAACAGATAATACCCGAAAAGCACGAAGCGGCTCTTAAAGTCAACCTTCAAGAACCGCTTCATCAGTTAGTCTATTTTAATTTTTCTTTTTCGTATCGACCCTGCGGAATCTAAACAAGTAGAACACTACAGCCGCGATAAGAAGTACACCAACGATGATAAGAATGGTTGAAAGCATTGCAAGCGATACACCGCCGCTGGAATCCTTCGTTACGGTAATGTCGATTTCCTTAACCGTCGTCTTTCCGTTGTTCTTGTTGGTCATCGTATACTTAACGGTGTACGTGCCCGCCGAAGTAAGCTCTACCTCGTCGCCTGCGGTTGCGGCGTACTTGGAATAACTTCCGTCAATCGAAGTGCTATCGGTATAAACGGTGCCATCGGGAGCATATATCGTCTTGGTTACAGTATACTTCGACTCGTTAGAACTGTCTACTCCTATACCGGAAATGGTAAGATATTTAATCGTCGCACCGGACTTAACACTGTACGAAGTTCTGCTGTCGAGTTCGCCGTTTGCGTCTACAAGGTTAAACGCAGGGGACGTAACGTCGCCGGACATAACAGTGTACGAGAAGGTTTCGTTTTCCTTACCGGCAACCTTAACGGTGTACGTAACGGTGTATTCGGTATTCTTGGAAGCAACAAAGGTGTGCGTCCACGTACTCTCGTTTTCGCTCTTTACAACAGTGTTTCCGTTGCTGTCTTTAACGTCGACAACAATATCGGTCGCATTACCGAACTCCGTGAATGCCGTTGCAGACGGAACGGTTACAGTAGAATTAAGTGCCGCGTACGTCGGCATAACGCCCTGAAGCTCGAACATTACGGTTGCATCGTTCTTGATGGTAACGGTAGACGACTTCTTCGTCGCGTTAAGCGCATTGTTGAGCGCTTCTTGCCTCATCCACTCAAGATTATCCACGTCATTACAGAAGTTATTGTTACGCATCACTGCAACAACCTGATCGGTTACGGTGTAGAAACCGGTATTGCAAGCGGTAAGTTCCTCGCCCATAAGAGCAAATCTGCCGCCCGCCACGGTGTGCGCGTAAGCCATTGCAATGTCGTTTTCCTGTCCGACAAACACGCTTTCTCCGTTCACCGTCGGCTTTGCAATCGTAACGGACGAATTTGCAAGAGTAATAACCTTATTAAGGCTACCGGAGGTAACGTTTAACGTACTGCTGACCTCGATATCGCTATCAGCATTTTCGTTTACGTTAAACTTCTCGATATAAATCTTGCTGTTACCGTTGATATCGAACACGCGAATTTCGAATAAGTGTTCACCTGTAACGACAGGAGTAAATTTGATATTACGTACGACAAGTGCTGCCTGAACAGAAGAAGAATTTACGGTTTTTGCTACGCTATAAATCTGCGCCTCAAAAGTGTTGTCATAGACATAAACGCCTTTTTCGTCCGCATGTTTTACGCCAAGCTCCACGCCGACATATTTAACGTCGTCGGCATTATCAAGGTTTACACGGAAACAACCGAGCTCGGTCGATTCGCCGACGGTAGCGTCGATATCGCGAACAAGGCGATTACTATCTACGTCGCTAAACATTGCGGAAGAGGACGGAACGATTACGCGGATTTCGGAACTTTCTGCCTCGAGAGAATTACCTGCTTTTGAAGTTGCAACTGCCTTGACGACAATAGCACCGCCCGAAACGACAATGGATGTTCCTTCCTCGTTTTCGACATAAGTGCTGCCGCCTTCTACTTTAATCGTTACGGTCTCGCCCTTGTCTACGGGAAGAGAATTAGCGCCGGAAACGATGGAATATTTAACGGAGAGCGCCGAGTCGGTAGAAGAAGTTGCCGTTGCCGTAGGAACGGTAAACTCGGTTTCGCCGTCCACGGTAACGTATTTGGGAACATTTTTGAACTCGTTGGTAATTACTCCGGTGTCGTCGTAAGTATCCTTAAGCTCGATAGAATAAGTCTCGGTAGAACGATTGCCAAGTGCATCCTTAGCTACGTAAGTTATGGTATAAGAACCTAAGTAATTATAGTCGTTCTTAGCGTCGTCAACAGACAAAGCCATTGCGTAAGCGGAAAGGTTAAATTCGAAATATCCCGCCTCGACGTTCGTCTTGTCAAAGCTAATCGTCTTGGTCTCTGCCGTGTTCTTAGTATAGTCATACATAGAGCACGTCGTGGTAGACGCTGCGCTGTTGACGTTAGAGAAACCGATTACAGTGTTGGACTCGGGATCCTTAATTCTAAATTCGAGAACGATATCGTCTTTTGCGGTTGCATTATCGTAGAACTCAGGAACAGGAATCTTGATTGCAAGGTCATCGCCGACAATTGACTTCGTGTTGCCCTCGACGTTGCCGTTCAAAGTGGTAACGGCACTCATACCCCAAACAGAGGGGAAATTGTCCTTATCGAGGTTCATAACGGGAGCCTTTTTGTCCGAAACCTTAATGGTATAACTCCACTCCGCAGACTCGTTACCGCTATCGTCGATTGCCTGATAGGTAACCTTATAGTCGCCGGTAGTCATCGGATAGAAACTCATCTCGGTATCGTTGTCGAAAGCAACGGCGTCGTCAAGCGCGGAAATCGCAATATCGTTATCGTCGACGGTAACTTTCTTAACGTCCTCGTACGTACCCTGAGCATTAAGTCCCTTTACGGTAATTTTAACCTTTACGTTCTTATCGTAAGTATCGGTTGCGGTTGCAACGGGAAGCGTCACCTTCATTCCGACATTACCGGAAGAGGGAACTCCGCTTACCGAAAGCGTGGGCGCCTTGTCGTCCGTAAAGCCTTCTTGAACGTCGACCTCGTACGTCTTAGTTACATATTTGCTGCCGCCTGCTACGCTTGCCTGATAGGTCAAATAAACGCTACCGGTATTTGCAAACGTATACGTATCGCCGGGGTTTACGCTAGTGGTGCTCTCGCTGGAAGAAACGGTAACCGTAGCGGAAGAATCCTCTACGAACTCTCCGTCCTCGTCGGTAAAGCCGACCTTAGCTGCGGGAAGAACCTTGCTTCCGCCCTTTGCTATTACGGTCGGAATATCGGCGTCTCCGATAACCTTAATTTCATATTCGTTTTCCGTAGAACAATAAACGTTGAAGGTGTAGGAAAGTTGCGAAGTGTTCTCGGTATACTTTACGGTATAGTTACCAAGTTCTTTAGCCTCCACGCTTCCTTCGTTGACGTTAACGGTCTTACCCGACGGCGACGTAACGGTTACGGTGTAACCGGACGCGCTGTTAACGGCAAAACTTTTTCCATATTCGACGCTGTTTTTAACGGAAACGGAAAGCTCGGCTTCTGTCGATGTAACTTGATCGGCGCGAGCAATCCCCGAAATACCCGTCGAAGGCAGAACGTTAAACATGAGTACAAACGCCAAAACAAGGGCGAATGCACCGGCAAAAATGTTCTTCGTTTTCTTCATTATGACTCCATTCTCCTAATATATTTGTAACTGTGTGCAGTTTAACATATCAATTATACTATTCTCGCTCTGCTTTGTCAAATATTTTCGGTGCGCTTGAAAAACTTATCTTATATAATAAGAGCGAAAATTGTGTGAAATTTTAATCAATAACGCGAATAAGCGAGCATACCGTCTTTACGCAATCGAGCGCCTCAAGATCGGTAATCGCCGCCTGCATAGCCTTTTCGCCCGTAGTATGGGTAAGGAAAACAAGCGTGGCAATTCCGTCGTCGGACGCGCTTTGACGCATAAGATTGATACTTACCCCGCGACCGCTTAACGCGCTTGCGATCTTTACAAGAACACCGGGGCGGTCCTCTGCCCTAACGGACAGATAGTACTTGCTCGTAAAATCGGTCTTGATGTTGATTTTTTCGTCGACCTTGCCGTTGTTATCGAAATCGGCGTGCTCATGCTTAGCCTTAAGCGCGCAATAAACGACGTCGCTTACAATAGCACTGCCGGTCGGGCGAGCGCCCGCGCCTCTGCCGTAAAGCATAACATCGTCCACGAAGTCGCCGTTCAAGAACACGGCGTTAAACGAACCGTTTACCGAAGCGAGCGGATGAGCGTTCGGCACGAAAGCCGGGTGAACCCTAACCTCCACGTCGTTTCCGTCACGCTTACCTATCGCAAGAAGTTTTAAGGTGTAACCCATCTTTTTGCCGCCGTCGATGTCCTCTTTCGTAACCTTCGTGATTCCCTCGCGATAAATTTCGGTATACGGAATGCACGTATGGAACGCAAGCGACGAAAGAATGCTAAGCTTATACATAGCGTCATATCCGTCTACGTCCGCAGTAGGATTAAATTCGGCAAAACCGAGTTCTTGCGCCTGCTTTAACGCCGCCTCGTAACTCATTCCCTCCTCAGACATTTTCGTGAGGATATAGTTCGTCGTGCCGTTGATGATACCCATGACGGTACCTATCTTGTCACCCTGTAAGCTCTCTTTAAGCGTGCGAATTACCGGAACGCCGCCCACGCAAGACGCTTCGAAATAAAGTCCGACATTGTTTTTCTTTGCAATCGGTTCGATGTCGCTCCAATGCTTTGCCAGAAGTTCTTTGTTAGCGGTAACCACGCTCTTGCCCGCATTAAGACAAGCCGTGATAAACGTCTTGGCAGGTTCCACTCCGCCCATAACCTCGACTACTATCGAAATATCCTTATCCGACGTAATTTCGTCGATAGAACGCGCCGCAACTCCCTCGGGAAGCGAACTAAGACGCTCTTCGCTTTTATCCAAGACCTTTTTAACCTCGATATCAACGCCGCATGACGACATAATCTTGTCGTGATTTTCGCATAAGATTTGGTAAGCGCCGCCGCCTACCGTCCCTAATCCCATAATTGCAACGTAAACCTTTTTCATTTATTTGCCCTCCTCGGCGTTCATTTTGTATAACATATTGAGTCCGCGCAACGTAAGCGTACGATCGACGATATCAATAACGTCGCTGTCCGAGCTTACAATCTCGCTTAATCCGCCCGTAGCGACGACGCGTATATTGCCGCCGCCCATTTCCTGCTTCATCTTTCTTACAAGCCGCTCAACCATTCCGATATAGCCTTGAATTATTCCGGACTGCATATTAGATATGGTGGACTTTCCTATCACCTTATCTGGACGAACAAGCTCGATTTTGGGAAGCTTTGCCGTCTTTTGGAACAGCGCCTCCGCGCCTGCCTTAAGTCCGACTCCTATCGCGCCGCCCAAAAACTCACCCTTTTCGCTAATGGCGTTAAGCGTAGTAGCGGTTCCGCAGTCGATGACGATGCACGGTCCGCCGTAGCAACGATACGCCGCCACGGAATTTACTATTCGGTCGGCGCCCACTTCCTTGGGATTATCGTATTTAATAATCAGTCCGGTCTTAATTCCGCTACCTACGACAAGCGGCTTCAGTCCGAAGTAATAACTTATAAGATGCTCGAACGTGTAATTAAGGTTAGGATTTACGGAACTGACGATAACACCCTTAATAAACGAAAATTCTATTCCTGCCGAACGAAAAAGCTCTTTTATCGACAAATAATATTCGTCGCTCGTCTTGTGCGTGGACGAAGACAAGCGCGTAGAATAACGCATTTCGTCGCCGTCGAATACGCCGAGCTTGATGTTGGTATTTCCTATGTCGACCGCAAGAATCATTCTTTGTCGTCCTCCTCTTTACTAGCCGTCTCTTCAGTAACGCCGTTATCCTCAAATTCATTGCCGACCGACGGCTTGTCCGCGGCTTTTTTGCGCGGCCCAATCGCATCGCGTTTACCTAGGAACGCAGGCTGAATTTTAAGTCCGCTTCTTACTCCTCCGACCAAAAACGGCGCGATAAACGGAGGAACGATTACCTCGAAAAGCGTGTTTATCGTAAGCACCAAGCCGATAACGTACGCGTACGTTTGATCGCCGCCGCCCACACGCATGAACACGAATATCATAGTCATTACGCAGAGCGTGTTTATCACGGCGCCTATTATGCAACCGAGACATATCCCTACGACGTCGCCGAGTTTATTGTTAAAAAGCGAAACCGCACCCAGATACACAAAATACGCAACGACGCAAACTATTATCCTGGGGACGACGGATACGAGCGGATTGACGAAATAAACAGTAAACGCACCCGGGAACATCACCGACGTAACAAGCGAACACAACCCGAAAATCGTGCCGACCGCGATTGCGTTTTTAAGCGTCGGCAAAACAAAAAGGCAGGAAAACGCCGTAACAAGCGTGATTATCGCCGCGTTTATCGGCAAAAAACTGGTAAGCGCGTGATCTAGAAGCCGCGCCACGAACAGAAGCGCCGCCATCGCCGCAAGAGTCGCGATAGTCCGTGTATGTTTTTTCATTGTTTCCTCCCGCTCGACTTCCTTATAAAAGGATAGCCTGCTTTGCAAAAAAATAACGATTGTTCGGTCTCGAAGAGTACCGACGGAGCAATTCTACCACAAAACAAAGCCAAAATCAAGCAAATAAGCGCATATACGCAAAAAGGTCGGCAAGAAAACACATCTCGCCGACCCGTTCGCCGTTACGTTTTTCGTTATGTAGCGATTACTTGCAGCAGCAATCGTTCTTTCCGCACAGACAGTTAAGAAGCACAAGCCACATAAGCAAGTCGCAGCAATCGCAACCTTTGCGCTCGTAGCAACCGCAACCGCCGTTTCCGCCGCAGCAACACAAGAGAATCAGAATAAGGAAAATATCGTTTCCGCATCCGCAACCACCGTTAAACATTTGCCTTTCCTCCTTAATTAGATTTTACAAAGGGATTCACCCTTTTTGCCGCACGAAAGACTTTATTTCCGATGCGACACGCGGCAATAGCAGAGGGCGCGCCCGATAAAAAGCAATTCTGCCGCTTGCCGTGTTTGACGTTTTTCATTAGTTTTTCTTTCGCAACAAGGATATCCTACTCCATAATATTGAAAAAGCGCCAAGAGTGTGATTGCGCGCTTGACAAAAACTCGGAAAATTACTATATTATTTAGGCAGGATGCGATTAGTCTTGTTCTTAAACTAATCGTTCCGCAAAAATAAAAACGGTCTTGCGCCTGATGCCAAGGCGTAGCCGTAAGGAGTAAAAAATGTCAAATAATCTTACCATGGAAAAACTAGTCGCGCTTTGCAAGGGTCGCGGCTTCATCTTCGCCGGCAGCGAAATATACGGCGGACTTGCCAACACGTGGGACTACGGTCCGTTGGGCGTGGAATTAAAAAACAACGTAAAGCGCGCTTGGTGGAAAAAGTTCGTGCAGGAGAATCGCTATAACGTCGGTCTTGACGCGGCGATACTGATGAACCCGCAAACTTGGGTGGCGAGCGGTCACCTAAGCGGATTTTCGGATCCTCTTC
>CAYTKK010000057.1:0-9339 GCA_964438355.1 uncultured Lachnospiraceae bacterium
CCATAATCAAATCAATTCCCATAGTCTCCACCATATTAACGCCGGGAATCATACGATTTCCGGCGTTAATATGGTGGAGACTTTTTGTTTTTTGGGCAGCAGGTTCCCCAGCGGTCAATCCCTATCAAAAATATGCTGAGTAGACAAGTTTTTGCTTCTTTCCCCGGATACGCTCAGGCTCCAGTTCTTCAATACAATCGATTTTTCCGTCAAGATAATCCCGGATCACCTCACCCGTATAGTGGATTCTCTCGATCGCACCAGCAAAGCGGATGGAAAGCAGTTCATATCCCTGTGCCTTGTAATCCTGCTTCCACAGGCTGTGATGCAGATGATACAACTCCTCAAAATCTCTTTGTATTTGTGGGATCGTATTTGCCGCAAAATCTGCAAGCCACTGCTTATCGCCGGCCTTATAGTGGCTATGCAGTGTTAAATGGATCTTCACTTTATCCAACGCAGAACGGAAGACGGCTTTATAATAAGCGATATCAGGTGCATCCGGATATCTATCAAACACTCCAAGAGCGGCTTTATACAGGCGTTCCGCTTTCTCCATATCGAAATCATAGCACAGCAAGTTGATCAGCGGATCGCTCCACAGTGTCAACAGGCCGATATTATAGTCGCCCTCTTCTTTGCAATTGAGATCACTGATGGCTTCCGTCAGTTCATAAGGCATCTTGCTGACAAATTCCGCAACAGAGTAGATGTCCTCTTTGGTGCATTCCAGGCCACGCCAGCAATATTCGGAATACATGGCGATACAGGCCGTAGCCATAAAGTGACTGGTTTCGGCACCGCCGCTCACCCAGCTACATCCCAAAACAGTGTCGATCCCTCTGCGCAGACACTCTTCCATTGCAGGGCGAACCGTTTCATATGTCCATCTGAAATACGGAACGAAACCGTTCCATGTCCAGATACCACCGGCAAACACGATGTGGCGATCGAACGCTTTATGCTTATCAAGATTTACGGCATAGAATTCGTTGTTGTCATGATAATAATCCCAGAATACCAAATCCACATCCGGCATAGCATCAACGGCATCTTGAGGAACCTGAATCTCCAGGCCATAATCCTCGGATTTATTTGGAGCCGCAAAGGAGAAATACATATCGCTCCACATCATGGGATGATAATCGTATTTTCTGCAAATTTCGACCACGCGTGTAAGGTGTTCATTGAAAATTTCCATTGGACTGCGGTAGCCGTTAAGCGCATAGGTCTTTCCGAAACCAAGTCCACGTGCTTCATCACACCCGATATGGATCCGGTTTGACCGAAACGCTTTGCGAACCGTTGCGATACACGCTTCAATAAACTCATATGTCTGCTCCGATCCCGGTAACAGCACATTGGCATTCTCGGCCATATGCTTATACACACCGTATCTGAGGAACTTTTCCAGATGACCAAGGGTCTGAATACAGGGGATCACTTCAATGCCCAGTTCAGCGGCATATTCATCGATCTGCTGCAATTCCTCCAGCGTATAACGGCCGCGTTGGTAACCCATGTATGGATAATTTTCCACCTCGTAGACATCTTCTGTGTAGAGCATTACCATATTCATGCCGTAAAGTGCCATATACTCCAGGTATCGCTTGACGCCGCTTACCGTCATGACCCGTCCACGGGAAAGATCCAGCATAATGCCACAATCTTTAAAGTGCGCAGTCTCCCTGATTTCAAAAGCTTCTTTTCCTTCGGAAATTCCCATTGCCAGCAACATATATGCTCTTGCCAGTGCAGAGTTGGAGCATCCACCAACAACAGCAGTGTGGTCCTTGTAGCTGACGGATACACCGTCACAGGAGCATTCCCGAATATCAAAATCAAAATCCGCTTTCAAAACGTGGGATGCAACTTCTTTTATATTCATGTGCTTTCTCCTTAGTCCGCTCTTTATTTTCTTTTACGATTGGCCGTCTTATCATTGGCATTAAAAGCGAAATTGGTGTTTTCTGCAGTATGAACCACTTTACTGTTGGCAAGCGCGTACAGTTGTTCCTCGCTTAAAGTATGGACCGGATCAAATGCATCGCTTTGTGCATATGCGATCAAGCGATTCTTCAGCCAGCCAGCAGCAGGGTCAGAATCCGAGAAGTGGAAACTGCAAACCAGAAGTTTACCGCCCAATGCGTTGAATTCAAACAGCGCAGACTGGCGGATCGCGAACTTATGGGTAGATACCACATCAACGATCGGATCGAACGGGACCTTATCCGTTTCAAAGCAGACCGCACTTCCGCCCTCAAGCAACCGGCGGAACTGCCAGCCGCAGAAGCCCTCGTGTGGCAGCTTTTCCAGTGCAGGGTGGTCCTTTATCACCGTTGCCAGATTTCCCGACGTGCGGCCTGCCAGTGCGATCTGGAAGCTGGTTGGAAGGCTTGCAAACGGGTCAGAGCCAAGTAGCAGGACATTATTTCCGGCTTGAAGCGTCTCGCAAAGCTCCCGGATCGTCATGGCATTGCTGACCACCAGGTCTCCGGTTTCCGCCGACTTCTGTTGTGGGAACAAATACAGTTCCCATTCATTTTCCGCATAGGTATCCCCACATTCCAATGTCATATACAGGCGCATAGCCCCGGGAACTGCGGAATTCGGCAGAGCAATTTCCAGATCAAGCAGCTTGTCCACCGTTCCGGCTTTAACCGTTTCAACAGCCGTCTTCTTCGCATATATCAGTCGATCCTCCATGGTCAGTCTGATGCAAAGGTCGGCTCTGTGTAGCGTTCCCTGTCCGTAATGGGATACGTAAACGCCACACCGCAGCTGCTGTCCGGCTGTAAAATTAAAATCCGTTCCCAGATCTGTCAAAAGCACGGTAGGAGAATTATACATACGTACATTGCGCAATGTTTCGCCAGGTTTCAGTTCGTAAAACTCATTCATCATACCCACATCGTAGCCAAAGGTATGCCAATGGGTATCGATAGGACCAAGGAAATCAAAACCAGCAAAATTCCGGCACATACGAACCGCCTCAAAATTATGCTTTCGGAGCCTGCGCTGCCATTCTGATGAATTTCTGAAATAAAGCGGAGCTTTCTGAAGCAATCCTTTATCTTTCAAATGGGAACGGATGGAGCGGAACATTTCCGTTTCCCCAACAGATGTTCCATCATAACGGCAAGCAAGAGAAAGATCGGTATAACTGCCCTGAATACATATTTCATGGGAAAGTCGCGGCTTTCCGTATACGCGGCTCCAATCGTCCAGCTTCTCGGTATCGGCATCCAGGGAATCGTAGCTGGTAAGTCCCAGAGTATAGCTGTTATACACATCCGCAAATTCTCCAACTGTTTTCAGGCGGCGTGGATGATGTGTGAATGGCTCGTGCACCACTTCCGGCAACTGGTCCTCCTCTATCCAGCAATACTCCAACCCCCGCATGGCACTCATGGGAGAAAACAGGCTGTCTGTATTTTCATGGACCGCATCGGCGCACTGTCTTTGATGTTCAGTAAACGGATCATCCATCTGTAATTCGTTTCCGCAACTGTACATGACGACAGCAGTATGGCGGTGGCAGAATTTTACGATCTGCTTCCACTCGTCCAGAGAAGTGTTATTGGGGCTCTCCACTTCCATTAAAACACCCAGTTCATCCGCTGCCTGCATATATTCCTCAGTAGGGATATGGGTGTGGAATCGAATAAAATTAAATCCCAGCTTTTTGATCGTACGGATCACATTGCGGTAAAAAGAAATATCATGATTGGGATGTACCGTTTCCGGATAATAGCAATGTTCGCAGATACCGCGAAGATACACAGGATCTCCGTTCAATCGCAAATGAACACCGTCAACCGTCAACCGGCGGACGCCAAACTGTCTGACAAGAACCGCTTCACCGCATCTGATCTCCAACGTGTAGAGTTTTGGTTTCTCGGGTGACCAAATGGACAGCTGCGCTGTACTGAACTGAAAATCTCCATCTGCCGCGCCGGAGAGGACTTGCAGATCTCCATCATATACCGTCCAGCATACGGATGACGGATGTGTCATTTCCAAAAGCACCGCCGCCTGTGTACAGTCTTCTGAAATGACAACGGACGCGTCCCGAAGCGGACTGTTATACACACGAAGTTCCACATCACCGGTAATACCGCCCGTATACTGACAGGCAGCACGGTTGGTAAGTCCGGAAACCGGTTCACCGCCATACCCTGTAAGGCCGATATTGGAAATACTTAAAACAATGGCGTTCTCACCGTTACGTAACACGCTCGCAGGGATCTCCATATCAAAAGGTGTACTGTAACCCTCATGCCTGCCAATAAAAATATCATTTACCCAAGCAGATACGGCGTTTTGCACGCCGCCAAAATGGAGCACCGCAGGTTGCGCAATGCCCTCGCAGCAAAACACGCGGCGATAGAAGAAATTTCCCATAATATTGGGCAACGCCATATCCGGTGCGACACCGGCGATGGGGTATTTTTGCGCGCCGTATTCCGGATTGATCTTCAAACTGCCAAAAAACGGTGCACGAGCAAAGGCATCTTTCATATCCTCCCAATAACCGGGAACTGCATTTTCGATCGCGATCGCATTGTTTTCATTCCATGGATTTTCGGTTGCGGTATAAGGTCCTTCCGAATAGAACATATCCCATGTTCCGTTTAAAGAAAAAGATTGGTACATAGCAAATTACTCCTATCGATACAGATCAGAATGCCTCAGGCACAGCAGGGATCACCGTTCTCTGCCTCTTCCAAACATCCGCATTGCATTGTTATAAAAAACGTCTTCTATTTGCGTTGTGTCCAGATCCAGCAATATGCATGCCTGACGGAATGCAAGCAGATTTTCCGCCGCCACCGAACACGCAGGTAAGCCGTGTTCTCTTAATGGCGCAATTGCTTCATTGGTCAGCCATGTAAATCCGGTATTGAGCGAAATGACGCGACCTCTGTGCATACACGTCGGGTAATCGCTCCCCCACATGACCCGTTTCCCAGCTGTGCGCATAATGCACGATGCCATTGGTGCCGATTCGCAAATTGCAGAAAGATCGAACCAGACATTATCTGTTTGCGCAATTTTTTTGATCCCATCGATGACTGTCCACGCCGCAAATCCTCTTGCGCAATGCGCAAGAATCAGTCTGGAATCCGGGTAGCGTTTTGTCATCGTTTTAAGGTAAGAAAGGTTATCCGGATCCGACAATGCCCCCGTTTTCATTAAATGTAAAATGATCGGTATTCCGGTCTGGTTTGATACCACCCATGCCGATTCCGGCAAAAAATCACTTACATTGCAATCGTTGTAATTCCCGGTATTTGCCGCATAGCAATAACATTTCAGCCCGGCAACGCCCTCGTGGGAGATCAGGTCACCAATATCCTGCTCCGTATCCTGCATGAGCACATACGGCGATCCAACGTGTTGTGGATGGCTCCTTAACTGTTCGAATATATGCTTATTTGCCAGCTCGCGCAAATCGTTGTTTTTCATTGCCGGGTCGGGCATCGGTATCAGATTCAGTCTGATTTCATCCGCATTGGGCAGAAAAGGAAGCATATGTTTTTCGTAATCTTCCGCTGTACTGACGCTCTGGTTGAAAATTTCGCTTTTACCAGCAAACTGAGGGATCGTTGAGGCAACATATAAATGGCTATGGGCGTCAAAAACCTTTGACGGAATAAAATCCCTCAGCATATCGATCGCTCGCAGATCTGCATCCAGTATTTCAAAGCAATTATTGTCCATTTTCCGGTCTCCGATTCTTCTATATAGTGTTTCGGATCAGTCTTTTATCCATGTTCTGCGCAGCGGCATCCTTGCGCCGACCAAAGCCAAAACATCTCATTGAATACGCTCATGCAAACAGCGCATCTACGTCAATATCCGCCAGAAAGATCGCTGCATAAGAAAGCGTCAAATGAAAAAGCGAAGTATTCCACTTGGTATCTTTACCCCAACCTTCAAACGTCGTTTTGCTGTCCTCGCGGATGATCCTCAGCCAGGCATTTTCATCTAACATCAGTTCTTTAATAAGGTCTTTTCTTCCGCATCTGACTGCGCCCATCAGAGCCAGAAATGCACAGAACAGGGAAAGGGAACTCATTTTTCTTGTTTGAAGCATTTCAATGATGTGTTCCTGACATTTTCGATCCGGACACAGTCCGAAAGCGAACGGAAACACATTACCAATAATGCTGATATGATCTGTTCGCAGGGAATCTGTGAACAGGTGCCTTTCTTTGCAGTAAAACGCATTGTAAAAAGCATCGATTACTGTCTGCGCATTCCGGTAATATCCTGCGCCCACCGCTTCCGCGATCTTATTTGCGGTGTTGATTGCTTCAATATAGTACGCATTCAGGGAAATATGCGGTTCTTCGCAGATCCTGCCCTCTGTAACATCAACGTCATAGCCATCCTGGAAATTCTTTGGCCATTCAACAACACACCACTTATCCAGATTGCAAAGAAGGCCATTTTGCTCATAGGAAATGCGGTATGTCTCCAGCAGTGCTGTCACCTTGGGATAGTTGCTCTTTAAATACTCGATATCCCCCGTCAGGCGATAATGCCAAAGGCACAGATAAACCAGCATGAAAGGATACTCGGCGATCTCCTGCATAAAGGAGCAATCCATACAGGTCACAAGTCCCGGCGTGATAAATGTTGTCGCGAATGCATCATCAATCAGTTTGCGGACCATGGAGTCATCATGCGTCAGGATCATATTGGTCAACGCCGTATAACAGCCATCACCCAGGTAGAATCCTTTTTCGCGCTCCATACAATCCTGGATCACTTCCTGAACACCGTACTTTTGGGTATGAACGCAAAGATCCCATATGCTCTTCAGTTTCTGATTCTGTGCGTATTGCTGTGCCAATTCCGCTTTCAATTCAAAAGGGTAGTGCCGAACATGGAAAGAAATCTGTTCAACGGTGCAACTACCGGGCATCACTATTTCAGCATAGCGAAAAGCTTTATAATCAAACCAGTCCAGCCTGTTCTCGCCTTCGCGTAATATCCAGTTTTCTTCATAGCAGCAGTTCGCGCGGAGTTGGTAACGAACCGTTCCGTCATCATTCCGTTCCTGACCGCAGTGGATAATAACCGTATCTCTTTCTGTGCCTCTGACCGTCAGATCGAGATACCCAACATATACAGAACCGAAATCGAACACGATCCGGTCATCCATCTGCGCAGAGCTGACGGGCATTATTCTTTCGAACACGAGCATATGGCTCTTTTGCTTGATGAGGGTATGATCATCGCACAAATGAACAGACGCCTGCTTCCACCTGCTGTCATCATAATCGGGCATTTCAAAATTTACATGTGCGGAGTTGGTATCATACTCTTCCATAAACTGTGTCTGATAACCAGCTGTACCGGTTTCACGGTAGGCACTGTGAACATCCGTTTTCACTGTACTGTCGCTGCAGGCCACAGTTTTCCCATCAATGTCCAGATCGAATATCAAGCCGTGGCGGTTGTCGCCGCTCTGCCACACTCTGTTTATCAAACCCTGATAAAGCGTGTGGGCTGCAATCACGTTTCTTCCGGGCTGCACATAGCCGGTTACATCAATTTCATTATAATTGTAGTTAAAATGATAAGAAGGAGCTGGTCCCTGCGCAACGAAAGTACCGTTTATGTAGAGCTTGTAATAGTCATCGGCAGTAATGAAAACCCGCGCATTTTCTGCCGCTTTCTGTAATATGATCTCTTTGCGAAAGAGAATATGTCTGTTTCTATGTAAATCGCAGGGAATATCCACCTTTTCTAACTGGCGATGAAATACATTTCGTGGCTCCAGACGAAAAAATTCGTCATTACTGATCCACTTTCCAACAAAGTTATGCATTTTTATGCCCCCGATCATGATTGTATCGGAATTCACTGTAAATCGTGCCCATTTCCATTAATACGACTATACCATATCCATGTTCCCATTTCCATGAACAAACGCGCCGCTTTTTGTGCAAAAGCAGGCAATACGGCACATAAGCGGTTGCAGCAATGACCCATCTGTGGAAAACAGCAAAAATATGCTATCTGTAAAAACCAGAATGTAATCATTATACCTAAAAGCAGGACGAAATTCAATATTAAAGTGCGAAATAGCGACCTCATAATTTTTTCATATCAAAACATGGAGTCCGCATGGTAGAAGTGATATGCACCCCAAAAGTTAGACACTTCAAGGGTGCATATTGCTTTTACTGTCTGCGGCTACCGTTCAATCGGAAGCGACTTCAGTTTCGCGTCCGGAGGTCATTCAGCAGTGGTCTTATTCACAGCAACCATAACATTATCGAAGCTGTGGCCCGTTGCATTGGCACCGTTTCTCAGGAACAGGCCGACCCTGCCGTGCAGATTCTCACCCTCAGTCGTACCGGACAGCCAGAGCTTATCATTGGCATAGATGGAGAAGTTCTGTCCTTCAACTACAACTTTCAGGGTCACAGTTTTATTCTTTGCAACGTCCGTCATCTCGGAAGGCTTTGCTACGCTACCGCTGCTGTCGACTGCCCTGGAATATCTGGTATCCAGGCTTTCTTTCATACCGTTTGTAAAGCGGCCAGCGTACAGTTTATACGCAGTACCGGATATGAAAATGCGGAAATAGTGCATATCCTTGCCATCCTCGGAAGCGGCAAATACCAAACCGATGGAACCGGCAGAGGGCATCACGATCTGGGTGGTGAATTCGTAGTTATCTGCCTTGATGACATCGTCAAAGAGCAATGCGCTGTTGCCGGTAGATGCTCCTGTGTACTTCAATGTGCCATCCGCAGCAGACCATATATCGGTATCCACAACTGCACTGGTATCATACTTGGTCCAGGAATCAGATACGACTTTGTTGTCAAAGTTCTCGTAGATGATGTTGTTGTTCTCAGCTGTCACATTACCCTCGATTTCCCTGACGAGCACATTGTCAAAGGAATTGTTGGGGATGTCGCCCCTGAGGTACACACCAACCGTACCATTCAGACCGTCCAAATTATCCGCGCTGTAAACTTCCAGAGTGCCAATATAGATCTTTAGACTGTTGCCCTCAACAACGGCCCTGACATTGACTGTGCTATCCTTCTTCAGGCCGGAGATGGACTGTCCGGATACAAGGGTTTCCGATTTTCCATCGGTCACTTTGTACAGATATTTGAAAAAGCCTGTGCCATTATACATAATGCGGAAGTAATAGTAACTGGAACCGTCAGCATTGCCGCCGAATACCAGGCCAACAGATTTGCCGCCGGCCGTACCCGAAGCACCGGGCAGCTTTATATCTGCGGAATACTCATAATGTGTCCAACCGTTAGACTTGTAAATCAGAATGGCATCACCACTGTTAAC
>CAYTKK010000058.1:0-9316 GCA_964438355.1 uncultured Lachnospiraceae bacterium
CGCGTTAAAGCGCTATAAGTCAGCGATTTGAGTCGAAAGACGAGAAAAAGCGAAAAAAAATTGTATAAATTTTCCATATCCTCTTGAAAGAAAAGCAAAAGTATAGTATAATTTAAGAAAAAAGGTCCGTCGTATGGTTTGACTTTCGTTGTTTTCGCTTTTAGACGGAGATTGTGGGTATACGATGAACGGCGAGCAACTACAAAGGTTTAGCGAGGGAGAATTATACGACGCGTACAGATATTTAGGCTGTACCTTTTCCGATAAATCGAATAGTGCGATTTTCAGGGTATGGGCGCCCAATGCGGCGTCGGTGTCCGTTATGGGCGATTTTAACGGTTGGGACGAATCGCGCTCGGTAATGAGTCGTATCGGTAGCGGAATATTCGAAATTAAAATTCGCGGAGTAAAGAAATTCGACGGTTATAAATATGCGATAAAGACGGCGGCGGGTGAAACGATTTACAAGTCTGACCCGTATGCTTTGCATATGGAAACGAGAGAGGGTACAAATTCGAAGGTGTATCCGATTTCGAGCATTCGCGTAGACGACGACGAGTACCTTAAAAAGCGACTTAAACGTGACCCGTATCGATCGCCTATGAACATTTACGAGGTTCATATGGGGTCGTGGCGGGTGCATGAGGACGGCAATCCGTATTCGTACCGCGATTTTGCAGACGCAATCGTGCCTTACGTAAAAAAGATGAAATATACACACGTCGAGCTTTTAGGCGTTGCCGAATATCCGTTCGACGGTTCGTGGGGATATCAGGTAACCGGTTATTATGCGCCGACGTCGCGTTTCGGAACGCCCGAGGACTTCTGTTATTTGGTGGAAAAGCTGCATTCGGCGGGAATAGGACTTATTATTGACTGGGTGCCGGGACACTTTCCGAAGGACGCGAACGGACTTTATAGGTTTGACGGCGGACCGCTGTACGAACCGAGCAGTCCATTTAGAAGCGAACATAAGGAATGGGGGACGTGCTGCTTCGATTACGGAAGAGCGGAAGTTCAAACGTTTTTGTGTTCGAACGCGATGATGTGGTTCGATCTTTACCACGTGGACGGCTTGCGAGTGGACGCGGTGGCAAGCATGTTGTATCTTGACTACGGGCGCAAGGATGGCGAGTGGGAACCGAATCGCTTTGGCGGGCGAGAAAACGAACAGGCGGTGTCGTTTTTACAAAAACTGAATACGGCTGTTTTTGCAGCTCATCCGGACGTATTGATGATTGCCGAGGAAAGCACGGCGTGGCCTATGGTTACAGGGCCGGTGTCCGACGGCGGTCTCGGTTTTAATTTCAAGTGGAATATGGGTTGGATGAACGATACTTTGGAATACGTAAGGACGGATCCTTTGTGGCGCGCAGGTTTACACAACAATCTGACTTTTTCGATAACGTACGCGTTTTCCGAAAATTATATCTTACCTATTTCTCACGACGAGGTGGTGCACGGTAAGTGCTCGCTTATAAGCAAGATGCCCGGCGATTACGATATGAAGTTTGCCGGTATAAGAAATTATCTTATGAATATGTACGCGCACCCCGGTAAAAAGTTGTTGTTTATGGGGACCGAGTTCGCGCAGTTTATCGAGTGGGATTACAAAAAAGAGCTGGATTGGCTACTGTTGGATTATCCCGCGCACAAGGAAATGCAGGAATTTACGGCGGCTCTTAACGAGTTTTACCTTAAAAATTCTCCTATGTGGGAAATGGACGAGACTTACGACGGTTTTTGTTGGCACGTCGTCGACGACAACACTCAAAACGTAATTATTTACTCAAGAAAAAACAGGGCGGGGGATATAGTGCTTTGCGTGTTCAACTTCTCGCCCGTGCGCTATCGAAACTACCGTTTCGGTGCGGAAAAAGGTACGTATACCGCCGCGCTTGTAAGCTCGCTTTCGGGCGTTTCGACAGAAAAGAACAAAATTAAAACACAAAAAGTTGCGTCACACGGATTTGATTACAGTCTAACGATGGATATTGAACCTATGTCCGGCGTATATTATGTTAAAAAGTTCAGGGGGAAGAAAAATGAAGAGGAAAAAATGTGTAGCAATGCTACTTGCGGGCGGACAGGGAACACGTCTTTACGCGCTGACTAGTCATATAGCGAAACCTGCCGTCTATTTCGGCTCGAAATACCGTATAATAGATTTCACGTTGAGTAACTGCACAAACTCGGGTATCGACACGGTGGGAGTGCTAACGCAGTACGAGCCTCTCGCTTTGGCCGATTATATCGGCAGCGGCAAGCCTTGGGACCTCGACCGTGCGTACGGCGGAGTTCACGTGCTTTCTCCGTATCAGGCAAAGGGCGGAGCGAAGTGGTACAAAGGCACGGCGAACGCAATCTATCAAAACATTCACTTTTTGGATAAGTACGATTGCGAACACGTTCTTATTTTAAGCGGCGACCATATTTACAAGATGGATTATTCAAATATGCTTGCCGAGCATATCGCTAACGACGCCGATTGCACGATTGCCGTATTTGACGTTCCTATGGAGGAAGCGAGCCGTTTCGGAATTATGAGCTACGACGCGGACAAACGAATTACGCTTTTCGAGGAAAAACCCGAAAAGCCGTCCAGCAATCATGCGTCGATGGGTGTTTACATATTCAAAAAAGAGGCTTTGGTATCCCAACTCGTGCGCGACGAAGCTGACGAGAACTCGTCCAACGATTTCGGTAAAAACATTATTCCTTATATGCTTGACAGCGGAATGAAGTTATATGCGTACGCGTTTTCCGGTTATTGGAAGGACGTAGGCACCGTAACTTCGCTGTGGGAAGCGAATATGGACCTTCTCGGCAATAATCCGGAACTCAATCTTAACGATTCCGTGATGAAAATTTATTCGCGTAACGAACCGCTCCCGCCCAGTTTTATAGGCTTTAACGGTTCGGTTAAAAATTCGGTGTTCACTGCTGGTTGCGAAATCGACGGCACGGTAATAAACTCCGTGCTCGGTGAGGATGTCACCGTGGGGAAGGGTAGCGTTATTCGAAACAGCGTCATTATGAGAGGCACGGTCATCGGCGAGAACGTTACCGTTAATTACGGAATACTCGACGAAAACGTTACGGTAAAAAACGGAGCAGTTATCGGCGACGAAAACAGCGACAAATATAATATCGCTCTTATCGGCAGAGGTAGCATAATAGCCGAGGGCGAGCGCGTCAAAAGCGGCGACATAATCGAGAGGTAGGGGGAAGAGACAATGAAAACCTTGGGAATAATATTTTCTAATATTCACGACAAAGAGGTAAGCGAACTTACTGCTACGAGAACGCTTGCGTCCGTGCCCTTCGGCGGTAGATATCGCCTCATTGACTTCGTTCTTTCCAACATGGTAAACAGCGGTATTTATGACGTCGGAGTAATTACCAAATACAATTACCAGTCGCTTATGGAACACGTCGGTAGCGGAAAAAGCTGGGATTTGTCGAGGAAAAACGGAGGACTGACGATTTTACCTCCGTTCGGGAAAAAAGAGTCGGCTGTTTATTCTTCTCGTTTCGAGGCGATTCGTAACTGCGCGTATTTTTTGCGCGACTCGGACGCGGCGTACGTCGTGATGTCCGACTGCGACAACGTGTGTAGCATCGACTTCAACGAAGTTATCGCGACTCATGCCGAAAAGGACGCCGATATTACGGTGGTTTATCACAAGCAAACCGTGACGGAAGGCGACGGAAAGGAGCATACCGCATTCTCGCTGGATGATAACGGCAGAGTAAAGAAAGTCGTTACCGGCAACAAGCACAGCGGCGAAATTAACGCTTATGCAAATATTTTGGTTATAAACAGGACGTTTTTGCTCTCCATTATCGACGGAGCGGACGAACTCGGCTATACGAGTTTTTCGCACGATGTGTTGATTAAAGGCGCGACCGATTATAATATTTATTCGTACGAGCATAAGGGGTATCTTGCCAGCATCGACAGCATTGCGAATTACTATGCTTATTCTATGAGGCTTCTCGATAAGAGTTCGCGAGACGAACTGTTCCGAGGCGAGGCGGCGGTTTATACGAAGGTTCGCGACAGCGCGCCGTGCTGTATAGAAGAAAGCGGCAGCGTGAAAAACAGTATGATTGCCGACGGGTGCATCATCGAGGGCGAGGTGGAAAACAGCATTCTGTTCCGTAACGTTAAGGTTGGAAAGGGAGCAAAAATAACCAACTCGATAGTGTTTGCCGATACGATTATCGACGCCGGAAGTTCGCTTAATTGCGTAATTGCCGATACATATTGTCATGTGCTGGGAGAAAGAGTGCTATCCGGTCATCAGACTCGTCCGTACTATTTGCCTAGAAAAACTACCGTGTAATTTAATCGGGCGAATTTAGATGTTGTAATGCGAACTTAGAAGTTATAAAATAATAAAGCGGAATTCAATTTTGTCGCGCCGAACTCGTCGCGACTAGTAAGGAGATATATATGGCAAGTAAAAAAACTGCTATGAAAGAGAAGAAGGAAGAAAAGGCGCAAGTTTTGAAAGAAGAAAAGAAGCCCGGAGATAAGAAAAAAACAACCGCGAAAAAAACCGCAAGAGCGGCAAACGTTTCCGGCGAAAAGGCGGCGGTTAAAACGAGCGCTTCCAAAAAAGTCGGCGACGAAAAGAAGCACGTTCTTTTTGCGGCGAGCGAAGCTTGGCCGTTTGCCGGAACGGGCGGATTGGGCGAGGTTATCGGTTCTCTTCCGCGCGCTCTTAACGAGCGAAATGATATCGAGGCAAGAGTAATTCTTCCGCTTTACGAGGGAATAGACGCTGGTTATCGCAAGGATATGAAATTTGTTTGTTCGATTTACGTTCCGCTGGCGTGGAGAAATCAATATTGCGGACTTTTCGAACTCGATTATAACAACGTAAAGTTCTATTTTATCGACAACGAATACTATTTCAAGCGTAGTTCGCTTTACGGATATGGCGACGACGGCGAAAGATTTGCTTTTCTTTCTCGCGCCGTGCTCGAGCTTTTGCCGGTGCTCGGGTGGCGAGTGGATATTCTCCATTGTCACGATTGGCATACTGCGCTCGTGCCGATTTATTATAAATTGTTCTATCAATATAAGGCGGGATTTGGCGGTATAAAAACCATTTTCACCATTCATAACATCGAGTATCAGGGGCAGTTTTCGGCGGACGTTATCGAGGATTTGTTCGGTATCCCGCATCGCGAGTATATGTCCATCGAATATTTCGGGTGCATAAACCTTATGAAAGGAGCGATTGATTACGCCGACAGCGTTTCCACGGTTTCGGAGACGTATTCGCGCGAAATTATGAGTTCGGCGTACGCTCACGGATTGGAAAACGTACTTATCAAAAATTCTTACAAATTGCAGGGAATACTTAACGGAATCGACGTCGATACTTATAATCCGTCGACTAATCCGGCGTTGTTTGTAAATTACGATGTCGACACGGTTGACGAGCGCAAAAAAGAGAACAAAAAGGAACTTCAGGCTATGCTAGGTCTCCCTGTGGACGAAAACGTGCCCATGGTTGCCATGATTACCAGACTTGTAAACCACAAGGGCGTGGATATCGTAAGAAGCGCGTTTAACGATATGATGAACAGTTCTGTCCAATTCGTCGTTTTGGGCACAGGTGACGCCGATCACGAAAACTTCTTCCGTCACATGCAGAATATGTACGGCGACAGAGTACGTGCGATTATCGCTTTTAATAAGGATATGGCGCAAAAACTTTATGCGAGTGCGGACATATTTTTGATGCCCTCGAAGTCTGAGCCGTGCGGCTTGTCTCAGATGATGGCTATGCGTTACGGCACCGTACCCATCGTAAGGGCAACGGGCGGACTTAAGGATTCAGTTGCGGATTGCGGCAACGGCGACGACGGTAACGGATTCGTTTTCGACGATTACAACGTAGGTGCGCTTCGCCACGCTTTCGATCGCGCGGTCGGACTGTATCGTGACTATAAGGACAAATGGATTGCACTCCGCAAACGTGCCATGCTGAGTGATTTTTCTTGGGAGAAGAGCGCGGACGAATATGCGCGTTATTATGCCCGGATAATGTAATTTTGCTCGCATTGACACTTTCGGAGGACAATAATGGATATATCATCAACTAACGTAAAACAACTGATAAGCGAAAAACTGGATAAATATTTCGCGACGTCTTATAAAACGGCAACACAAGTTCAAATGTATAAGGCTGTCGCACTCGTTATACGCGATATGTTGCTTTTGAAAAAGCAACGCTTTAACGCCGAAGCAAACAAGGTAAAGGCAAAGAAGGTTTATTACCTGTGTATGGAGTTCCTTTTGGGTCGGTCTATGCGGAATAACGTGTACAACCTCGGACTTGAAAAACCGCTTCGTTCCGCGCTTAAGAGTTTTGGATTCGAGCTTAACGAACTTTACGAACTCGAAGCGGACGCAGGATTGGGTAACGGCGGACTAGGCAGACTTGCGGCGTGCTTTATGGACGCTTTGGCGACCGAATCGTATCCTGCGATGGGATTTTCGATTCGATACGAGTACGGACTATTCAAGCAAAAGATAGTGGAAAACACGCAGGTAGAACTTCCGGATAGCTGGCTGGACAGCGGCGAGGTATGGATGATGCCGCGTTCCGACAAGAGTTTTACTATTAAGCTCGGCGGTAGAATAGAGGAAGATTGGTCAAGCGGTTCGCTAAAGACGAATCATGTCGGGGCAAGCCTTGTCGAGGCAATCCCGTATGACGTGATGGTAAGCGGATATGACGGAAAGGGCGTTTCCGTACTGCGATTGTGGAGGGCGACCGCGCCTTCGACATTCGATATGAAGTCCTTTACTCAGGGCGATTATTATGCGGCGATGCGCGGCGACAACGAAGCCGAACTTATAAGCAAAGTGCTTTATCCGTCCGATGACCATTTCGAGGGTAAGCAGCTGCGCCTTTCGCAGGAGTATTTCCTCGTAAGCGCGTCGCTTCAATCCATAATTAAAGACCACCTAAAGAACTATCCGTCGCTAAATAATTTGCACAAAAAGGTCGCTATTCATATTAACGATACGCATCCGGCTCTTGCCGTTCCGGAACTTATGAGACTGCTTATGGACGAGTACGGTTTTTCGTGGGAGAGAGCTTGGTATATCACGGTTAACACGGTAGCGTATACCAACCACACGGTAATGGCCGAAGCGCTTGAAAAGTGGAACGAGGACCTCGTTCGAATGAGATTGCCGCGTATCTATCAGATAATAAAGGAAATTGACCAGCGATTCTGCGGCGAACACCGCGAGTGCGATTTTGACAAGATAAACAGAATGTGCATATTGGGTAACGGTCAGGTTCGTATGGCTAATCTTGCCGTAATAGGCTCGCATTCGGTAAACGGAGTTGCGGCGCTTCACAGCGAGATAATCAAGCAAAGCGTATTTCATGACTTCTATACTATTTTGCCCGAGCGTTTTACAAACGTAACTAACGGTATCGCGCACCGCAGATGGCTTAACCAGTCGAATCCGCAGCTTGCCGCTCTTATCGACGAGCTTATAGGCGACGGTTACAAAAAGGACGCGTCAAAACTTATTGACCTTATGAAATATGAGGACGATAAAAGAGTTCTTGCGCGGCTTGCCGATATTAAACGCGCAAACAAGGTCGGTTTTGCCGCTTACGCGCGCGAAGAAAGCGGATTTTTACTAAATCCCGATTCGCGTTTCGACGTTCAGATAAAGAGGTTACACGAATACAAGCGGCAACTGCTTAACGTTCTTAAAATAATTAAAAAGTATATTGACGTCATGGACAATCCGTCGATTGACGTAACGCCCGAAACGTTTATTTTCGGAGCGAAGGCTGCGGGCGGGTACTACCACGCAAAACGCATAATTTCGCTTATAAATTGCTTAAGTGCGGAGATTCAGAAGAATCCTGCCGTCAAAAGCAAGGTGGACGTAATGTTTCTAGAAAACTACAACGTTACGAAAGCAGAGCGTCTTATTCCCGCGGCAGAGGTTTCCGAGCAGATTTCGCTTGCCGGCAAAGAGGCGTCGGGTACGAGCAATATGAAGTTTATGCTTAACGGCGCGATTACGCTAGGTACCGTGGACGGAGCTAACGTCGAGATTGGCGAACAGGTTGGGGAAAATAATATTTTCTTCTTCGGTTTGCGTGCCGAGCAGGTGGAAGAAGAATGGAAAAAAGGCTACAATGTGTCCGGAATCTATTCGTCCAATCCGCAGATACGAAGAGTGGTCGACGCGCTGAGAATAGGCTTTAACGGTCAGTCTTTCGGCGATATTGCGGATTATCTTACGATTGGCACGAACTATCTTGCGGATCCGTATAGGTGCTTAAAGGATTTTGACGATTATTTGCGCGCAGCGGGCGAACTCGACGCGGCGTATCACGATAGCGAGCGCTGGAATAAGATGGCGCTAAATAACGTCGCAAAGGCAGGCGTGTTTGCTTCCGATCGTAGCATTCGCGAGTATGCGGACAATATTTGGGGTCTTAAACCGGTTCTTACCGTAACCGATTAAGCCGTAGGAGACAATATGATTCAGGCAAGATATTTCCCGTGCGACGAGAAATATAAAAAACCTATCGGAGGAGTAGAGGCGAACAGCGATTTTACTATCGCGTTCGACCTTTCTCTTAAAGCCGACGAAGTGTATTTCGTTCTTACTAAGGATGAAGAAACGCCGGTTTGGTATCCTATGGATTTTTTCGAGGTGTGCGGCGAATGGACGCGTTATACGCTTAATATGTGCGTTACTACGCCGGGACTTTACTTTTATTACTTTGTTGTTCGCGCGTTTGGGGAGGAGACAAGATTTTACGCAAGCGACGATTTGACGGCGGATTTTGTCGGAAGCGAATGGCAACTTACGGCGTCGCAAAGTATTTACGATACGCCTACTTGCTTCGATGGCGGAATTATTTATCAGATAATGACCGACCGTTTTGCAATCGGCGGCGAGCGAATTAGAAGCAAATCGCGTTCGATTTATCGCGACGATTGGGGCGGAACGCCCACATTTTTGCCGGACGAAAGAGGAATCGTAAGGAATACGGATATGTTCGGCGGCAATCTTGACGGAGTTAGAGAGAAACTAGACTATTTGAAAAGTTTGGGTGTAAAGTGTATTTACCTAAATCCCGTATTCGAGGCGGCGTCGAACCATAAGTACGATACGGCTGACTATTCGAAGGTGGACGCGGATTTCGGCGGCGAAGCGGCGCTTGTCAGACTTCTCGACTCGGCAAAAGAAAAAGATATTTCAGTTATACTGGACGGAGTTTTTTCGCACACGGGCGACGACAGCATA
>CAYTKK010000059.1:0-9299 GCA_964438355.1 uncultured Lachnospiraceae bacterium
CTTGTTAATCTTCTGAGAGAAGTCTCTGGGCTTAGGCGCGAATACGACGCCGCCACCGACCCACTGGGGCGAACGAATAGAGCCTTGACGCGCTCTGCCCGTTCCCTTCTGTCTCCAGGGTTTGATACCGCCGCCGCGAACCTCGGTTCTCGTAAGCGTACTCTTCGTTCCCTGACGAGCGTTGTTCTGCTGTGCTACTACTACCTGATGAACGAGCGCTTCGTTAAATTCTACGCCGAATACGCTGTCGTTCAGCTGCATAACGCCGGCTTCCTCGCCGGTTTGTTTCAATACCTTAATTTCTGCCATAGTAACCTCCGTTATTTCGTAGACTTAACAGCCTGCTTTACGGTAACGAGTCCACCCTTGGGGCCGGGAATCGCGCCGCGGATAAGCAGAACGTTGCGCTCTACGTCAACCTTAACGACTACCAGGTTCTGAATGGTCACGTTCTCGTGTCCGTACTGACCTGCCATATGAAGTCCCTTAATAACCTTTGCGGAGTTGAGTTCTCCCAAAGAACCGCGCTGGCGATGAACAGGACCGGTACCGTGAGTCATCTTAAGTCTGTGCTGATTCCATCTTTTGATTGCGCCGCTGAAGCCGTGACCCTTGGTTACGCCGCTTACATCGACAATGTCGCCTGCCGCGAACATATCGCACTTAATCTGAGCACCGACTTCGTACGAGTCGTCATACTTAAATTCTTTTACATACTTCTTCGGGGAAACGCACGCTTTCTTGAACTCGCCCTGACGAGGCTTGTTTACAAGATTCTCTTTTCTCTCTTCGAAAGCAACGACAGTCGCCGCATAGCCGTCGCGCTCCACAGTCTTGCTTCTGAGGACGGTCATAGGACCAGCTTCAACTACGGTCACCGGAACCATAAGTCCGGTTTCGTCGAAAATTTGCGTCATGCCGAGTTTCTTACCTAAAATCGCTTTTTTCATAATCGTAATTACCTCCGCATCAACTTATAACTTGATTTGAATGTCTACGCCTGCGGGGAGGTCGAGTTTCATAAGCGAATCAACCGTCTTTGCTGAGGGACTGTAGATATCAATCAATCTCTTGTGAGTGCGGATTTCGAACTGCTCTCTGCTGTCCTTATACTTGTGAACCGCACGCAAGATAGTAACTATCTCTTTCTCGGTCGGAAGCGGAATAGGACCGCTTACCTTTGTTCCCGTCTTCTTTGCCGTTTCAACTATGCGCGCCGCCGACTGATCTATAAGCTCGTGGTCGTACGCTTTCAGTTTGATACGAATCTTTTGACTTGCCATTTTTCTTCTCCTTTTTAAGTACTTACAACACCGCGTTCGTGTGTGTCAAATCGTGAGCTTTTTTATGAGCCCGTCAAATAGGCTCATCGAAGCGGCATTGCATCGCACGAATTTCTCGCACTCGGTCAACCTGAGTTATCCCTCACCCTACTTAATTTTGCAAGGGCAATCTCCGGCATCATTCCTACAAACGCTCACGAAAACGCCATACTCACCAGTACAGCCTTTTTATTATAAACACAACCGACTAATATGTCAAGCGTTTTTCAGGTAATTTTCAACTATTTTCTTTCCGAAACGTCGTTTCAAAAAACGCAACAAAATCCGGTCCCCTCGCGCGCGCATATATATAAGGATAAGCGAATACGATAAAATATGCAAATAATATTACAAGTAAAATCGGAATGTTCCGCCGTTTATTTGGTGAACGGCACTTTCATCGAGCGCTTTTCGCGGATAACAGTAAAAAGCGACGAGGTAGTCTACGTCACCGTGTTGCCGCTTTCACCCGCGCTTCTTTCGTACACGGTAAAAATATGCGGCGGTTCGGTCGTTGCGCCTAAAGAGTTCTGTCGCGTATCCGACACCCCGCGCGGAAGGACGATTACTTTTTTACCACGCTATAACTACGTCTACCGTTGCGCGCCGAAAAACGAAACCGACGCGCACGTAACGGACATACGCGAAAAATTCTTCTTCGCCGTAAAATCAGGCGACCTAAACGGCGCTCGAGCGCTGATGACCGAGGAACTTTCGTCTGCGGTCGACGACGAAACGCTATCATCGTTTTTCGACGACTATAACGATCTGGTCGCAAACGACTCGGAATATACAGCAACAGACAAAACCGGAAAAGCAAAAAGCCTCGTCTTTACGTTACGCGACGGAAAAATAAACGACGTAGAGGAACACTAATCGTCCGAAACCCAACCTTATATCTTGCGATTTTTCTTTTCCGATTACCACGACTCTTGCGGCGATTGTACGCTTGGGCGGCAACAACAGTAAACGACATTACGTTTTATAATCTCTATTCAAATTATCGCGACGCCCGCAACGGCAGTGGTAATTGCGATAAGTATAGCCTCGCTTTTTACATACTCTTCCTTACGCCGCCGTCATCGTTTTGCCCGAACTTCTCTTTTTTGCGCGCATCTTTTCCGCCCTTACATACTTAATCAATCAAAACTCAAAAAATCGCCGCGCCCGCCTTAAATACATAAAAAGCCGCCTGCGATTCTATCATTTCAGACGGCTTTTTATCTATAATACAGCTTAATTAGCAAGCCCACACAAAGTCTTAGCCGAATATACGCTTTTCAACCTCTGCGCAAACCCAGTGGTAGACGGGCAAATGCAATTCCTGCACTAAATACGTCTCGCTCTCGGGAACGTGAATGCTTATATCCGCAATCGCCCCAAGCCTTCCGCCGTCGGCCCCCGTAAGCGCAATCACCTTAATTCCCATTGCTTTTGCCAAAGTCGCGGCGTTACATACGTTCGCCGCATTACCCGAAGTGGAAACGGCAATCAGCGCGTCACCGGATTTTCCCAGACCGTACAACAGTTGCGCGTACGCAAAATTCGGGTCGAGGTCGTTAAGGCTTGCAGTAAGCGCCGCCGACGCCGAATGCAACGAAATAGCCGGCAACGCGCCCTGAAGTTTATCACTCATTTCAGACGGAATGCGTTTGTCTGCAATTTCGCGTTTTAGCAAAAAGCCTTTAAGAAGTTCTCCCGCCATATGGTCACAGTCTGCCGAGCTTCCGCCATTACCGCAAAGCAAAAGTTTGCCGCCGCCGACAAAGCACTCGACACATGCGCTCGCCGCAGAGAGCATATCGTTTTTACATTTTTCGAGCGCCGGGTAGCGCTTCAATAATTTTTCCATATTACCTTATTGCCTCCCGTTTATCGTTCCGTTTGCCGCAACCATAAGCGCGGCAACGTCGCCAAGACTTTCCCCAAGCATTGCCGGCAGTATTTTACACGCCGCCAGCGAATCGCTTAATGTCTCTTTTTCAAGCTCTTCGCGCATCGACACATCCAACAAATCGCGCGCCCGAGCATAAATGCTTCCTACGACCACACATTCGGGATTCAGCAAATCTATAAGCATCGAGATTCCTCGTCCGAGCATTCTTCCGCAGTTGCGATACAAATCCAACGCGCACCTGTCGCCGCGACGCGCCGCTTGCGCGACGGACTCCGCCGTAATTAAATTCACAGAATCCAATCCAGAACAAAACGCACAATCCTTGCCGCCCTCTAGCAACTCCTGCGCCGCCTTCCTCGCCGCACAAGCGATACCGCCGCCGCTTACAAAGCCTTCGAACGAACCCGCTTTGCCGTAACCCTTCGGTCCGTCGTTTTCAAGGCGAATATGTCCCGCCTCGCCCGCGTTGCCGCACGCTCCGCCATACAACCTGCCGCCAAGTATCAGTCCCGCGCCCATTCCGGTGCCGAACGTTAAAAAAATCATATTTTCCGAGCCTCGCCCGGCGCCCAGTTTCCATTCGGCAAGAGCGCACGCGTTCGCGTCGTTTTGCAAGAACGCCGGGATATGCGTCCTCTCTTCCAATAGTCGCACAACGGGCACGTTGTCCCATCCCGGCAAATTAGGCGGAGAGAGAATAATTCCGCGTTTATCGTCTAACGGACCTCCGCAGCTTACGCCCACCGCAGTCGCCGGCAACAATTTTTCGACTTCGACAAGTATGCGCTCCATAATTTCGTTCGGCGAACGGTCGTTAAGAAATTTAACCTTGCTTCGAATTTCTCCGCCATCGTCACCCTTTACGACGGATATCTTCGTCCCGCCGATGTCTACGCCTATATACTCGTTCACTTTGCGCCCTCCCATTCCATAAAGTCAAGGCTCTGCCCGTCCTCGTCCACCGTCTTGACGGCGTAAGGAACAACCGTTGTTTTTATTCGCTTGCCGAACAAACGCATATCTACATTAGACTCTTTACCCTCCGATTCGAAAAACCGAACGACGGCAGAGTCGCTGTCTTCAGCCATTTTCGCGGCAGTAAATATCGCGTTTCCGCAAGCGGAGGAAAATCCGGAAAACGCAAGCGGCAACGGTCCGCGATGGAACGTTTCGCAAACCGCGCGAAGCGGCATATTCAAAATCGCCGCTTTGCGGTGCGCGTCTGCCTTTCCGCAATACGGAAAAATCGAATACGCGAATTTATGCGGTCCACGGTCCAAGAAGCGACAACGGTCGTCGCGTTCGCCGAAATGATCCGCAAAAACGGCGCCTCTAAGGACGGTCATACGCACGGAATCGTCGGTGGAATCATAACCATGCTTGCAATCGTTGGCAACGCCCAGCTCGCCGCTTGCAAACCACTTACCGAACGGCTCTTCGCCCAAACAAAGTTTACGCTCCACCGAACCGAACGGAATCTCGCAAACAACCTTATCGTTAGCGGGGAAAGTCAGCTTTAACGCGCGGTGCTCTTCACTAAAATCAACCTCGCCGCACACCGTAAGCTCGCTTCCGTCCGCCGTTAAAGTGTAGTCGCGAATAAGTTCGGAGCGATTATACACGCTTGTGACCCTAAGCGTAGCGCAAACGTCGCCGCGTTCGATTACCTTCATCTCCTTAAGTGAGAATTGGCCGCACTCGCACCCCAAGTCGAATTTGTCGTGCGCCCAGGTATCGCAATCTGTTTCATCGGTAACGACGGCACGCATTCCGCCGTTTGCCACGACGCGCCCGCTGCGTTTGTCGGTAATTCTTTCGATTTCGCCGCTTTCGGGACTAAACTCTACCCTTAAGGCGTCGTTTTCAAGTAGCGTATCGCTTATAATTATCCGATTCGTAGGGCGAAGAGCACTCTCCTTTTCTTTATTAAAGAACGCGCGATATACCCTGTATCCGAGTGCGGGAACCTCAACGGGGAACGTGACAACATAAATATCTCCGTTATGATTGGTTTGCTCTCCGCGAGTAAGTTGCGACGGAATTTCGTTTCCGTCCTCGTCGGTTATAACAGCGGCGTCGATTCTCATAGAAACGGTAGTTTTAACCTCGAAAAAGTGCGGGTTGAACACGACAAGCGGAGTCCCGAGTTTCTCGTGCTCCCAAACGTAACGATGTTCCTTTTTCTTTACCGCCGCGCACGAATCGTCGCCGGTATCTATTTTGCGACAAATCGCCAACATCGCCTCCACGCTAGCCTGTTCGGCAACGCTTATCGCCTCGCCGAGCTGATAAAACGCGTCGGTATAAGCGCTCTCTATCGAGCACCCTGCCAAAATATCGTGAAATTGATTAAAAAGCAGTCTTTCCCATGCGGTTTTCAGTCGATTTTTCGGATATTCGTAGCCGACTAATCTATTTGCCATAAGACACAGTCTTTCCGCCGCAAGCAAGCCTTCCTCGCCCCTGCGATTCAGAAATTTTATGCGCGCGTTCGCACTATAACAGCCGCGAGCGTGATGTTGCAGTTCACCCTCGACAATTTGCAAATTTTCAATTTCTTCGCCGTCGAAGTATTCGTCCACGGTAGCAAAAATCGCGTCTTCGTCGCCACGTGCCTTGATAGCGTCGATAAGTTCCACGGTCGGACCGCCGCCGTGATTGCCCACGCCGTAAAAAGCCATACGTGCAATTCCGTCGCGCTTTACGCTTTCCGCTATTTCGTCAAGATACTCGAATCTGTCTATCGTAATTCCGTAACTTTTGTGAATACGAAAAGCGTCCACCGCGCTCCCATCGTCGCTCTTCCACAAGAATCGGTCCGCACCAATAGCTTTTTCCGACTCGGACGGACGCATAAATACATAGCGACTCATACCCGAAGCGCGCAAAATTTTCGGAAGCGCAGCGTTGTGTCCGAACGAATCGACATTATACCCGGTATGCGCGATAACATCGAAATTTTCCTTAAAATACCGTTGCGACACCAGCGAATGACGAGCAAAGCTTTCGCCCGAAGGAATGTTGCAATCCGGCTGAATCAGCCAGCCGCCAACTATATTCCACCGTCCTTCCTTGACGCGCATCTTAATTTCCTCGAACATTTCCGGGTCGGTTTTCTGCACCCAGCGATAGTATGCCATACACGCGGACGTATACTTAAAATCGTCGTACTCCTTCATTCTGTCCAACGCGCTTCTAAACGACGCTAAAACCTCGGCGTAGCCGTCTTGCCAGCGCCATAGCCACACCGGGTCGATATGAGAATTTCCTATGTAGTACAGTTGCTTTTTCATTTTTCTCTCCGTTTGCCTGATTTTTAATAATTATACCACGTCGAGCGGCAAAAGCGCAGTATATTTTTTTGCGAGGTTATTGCTTTTTCTTACGATTTAGTTTATACTAGTCACAACGACAAACAATAAAGGAAACGAAAATGGAACGAAAAACGCGCGAAGAATCAATCGGAGCAAATACGCCTGTAACAGCTTCGTTCAAGACAATCGAGGGCAAATACGCCACTCATCGACACGATTTTTACGAAATAGAATTTTTTGTCGACGGCGATGGCGACTACATGGTGGACGGAGCAAATCACCGCATAGCTCCCGGTATGCTTTTTCTTATGACGCCGCTTAACTTTCATTCGGTTAACGCCGCAAACTGTCACGCATACAACGTTATGTTTTCGGAAGGCGCCGCGGACTTTTCGTTGCTCGCTCGACTTTTATCGCATAACGACGCAACGATACTCGAAACAAAAAACGAAGACCGCGCATTCTTTATGTCCGTATTTCACGAACTGGCGACAAACCTATCGGACTCGGCTTATCGTACCGCGCTTTTAGGCTCTATACTCGGGAAAGCGTCTCAACTACGCAAAGCGGACGAAACAAGTTCGCCCACGATATCAAACGGCTTGTTGTATTTACTGCAACACTTCCGCGAAAATCCGTCGCTTGCGGAAGTCGCTTCACACGCGGGATTTACCCCCACATACTTCTCTGCGATATTCAAACGCGATACCGGTATTACATACAAAGCCTATTCCGACAATCTTAGATTCGAATACGCAAAAAAGCTACTGGATTACTCGGAACTATCCGTCAGCCAAGTCTGCTCCGAAAGCGGATTTTCCGATTACCCAAATTTTATTCGCAGATTCAAAGCGCGTTATGGCGTTACTCCCGGCTCGATAAAAGAACAGAGCAAATAACGACAATGTTTTCGCTCGCATTCTCCGCGCACAACGCACGGGGATTTTTAGGGGTAAATCTAAAAAACACAAAAACTCCGTTCGAATAATCCCCGAACGGAGTTTTTGATTATCGTCAAATAACTTGTTTTATTAGCCTGCGAATGCGATGTCCGCAGAACCTGCGTTGCCGCTGACTACGGCGCCGCTAGCAGTCTCTCCGATTATAGAGTTTGCGTCATGAGCGCTCAAATCGGCATAATTCTTGTAGTTATGCTCCTTGTTGACTCTGATTTTTACGTTCTCAATCGTATTGTTGATTACAGTCGCGTTTGAGTTCGCATATCCGACAACGCCGCCAAGATCGCGATAACCGTTAACGGTAACGTTCTTAACCGAGCAATTCTTTACAGTCGTCATGTTAGCGTAGCCAATGATTCCGCCCGCCTTGTCGCCGTTATCGTACTCGTTACCGATAAGTTCGGGAGACGCAGTGATCGTACCGCCGATTACCTTGCAGTTTTCAATCGTCGTGGCGGAACCGTCCCAGTGCGCGTAGCCTACGATAGCGCCTGCATAGTGAGCGCTGGTTACCTTTACGTTCTTCAACGTAAGGTTCTTAATCGTGCCGGCAGCTGTACCGAACAAGCCTGCGGCGGCAGTTCCGGACGTGGTGTCGGATACGTTAAGATTGTAAATGGTATGTCCGTCGCCGTCAAATACGCCCATAAACGTCGTAGCCGCATAAGCGGAAAGGTCTCCTATCGGCGTCCAAGCCTTGTTGTCGAGGTTGATATCGGCGGTCAGTTTAACGGTAATACCCTTAAACGAATTTGCACCGCGTACAGCCAAAGCAAGCGCCGCAAGCTGCTCGCCGTTTTCAATCTCGATTACGTTCTCGACAGCGGTAGGAACCGTACCCGCTACGCCGGTCCACTTAACTGCGTTTTCAGATCCGTCGCCTTCTGCGGGGTCGTCACCGCAGCCGACGAATACAAACGCCGACATCGCAACGCACATCGCGGCAACTAGCGCCACAATCACTTTTCTAAATTTTTCCATTATTATCCTTCCTCCAAAAAAAATATTCCAAGAATAGTATACCCCCCCCCCTCGAAATTTGTCAACGATTTTTGTACGCCTTTTAGCAATTATTTTACTTTATTTTGCAATTTTTTCAAACATTCTCGCCATTTTTTCCAAAGCGTCACTTACTATATATTCAAGTCCACCCAAGAAGATTACACGCTCGGCGCAAAAAATTTATGACTTTTCAATCTTTATCACGACTTCCACGTTTCTGTTGCTTTGCGTTTTTCGCAAGTAGTCCCGACAAGCCGCACAGTCAAGCTTATTATAGGTTACTCTAGTCGATTCTAGCTTGTTCGTTTATTTATTAAAGCAATTTCTATACCGCTCGTCTATTTCTTTCAATAAATCGCTTATTTCTTTGTCGCTTTTTCTTATATTTTCTTCTGTTTTTAGTTTTTTACAATAATAACATTTAACCAAACTTGCGATGACTATAACACAAATCATTACAGCCATAATCAATGAAAATATAATCCATTCCCACGTCATATTATTTACCTCCTTTTGCTTCTTTTTTAACGCGTTCCCATTCGCGTTTTAACAACTTCTCAGAAATTGCCAAAATATTATCGCGATGAATTTGAAAACCTTTAACCGTACCGTCTTGTTCTAATCTTTCGATTTCTTGCGTCAACATTAAATGCAAAGGCTCCGAACTATTCATACGTAACAACACTTGATTTTGCGCTATGTAATATTCCCTGCTTTTCAGCGTTCCGACGCATTTACAAGCTTCCGCCAACATAATAGAGATATTCTCTCGCATTTCGTTTAACCATTGATTTCTGCTTTGCGA
>CAYTKK010000060.1:0-9258 GCA_964438355.1 uncultured Lachnospiraceae bacterium
AAAAATCGTCGTACGAATAAGAATCGCCCGGATTTAACATTCTCTTAAAAGCGTCGTATTCGGCATAACTTATTTTTCCGTCGTTGCAAGCAACGCAAGCAAACGCGCCTACGACGCATTCGAACGCGTCGGACTTATAAAAATTCTCTTCGTCTATTAAAAAGTTATATACTTTATTAGCATAAATACGAACCGCTTCGTCTTTTCCATTGGCGTCGATAATTTCCAACATTCTTTTTTTAATCTCTTCGTACATTTCCCATGCGTACATTTTGTGGTTTCCCCCTGTTTGTTAAATTTATTTATAAACGTTGTTTCAGTATAGCCAAATTTTTACGTTTTGTCAAACGTTTAGGATTATAAACACTTACAAAAAAACGGATACAAGCGATTTTTTATTATAATAATACGTCGTACTATTTTTAATATCCCATATTTTTAATGTCACGATCCGCCGAACGCTTTATATCGCGTTCGCGAATGGTTTGTTTTTTATCGAAAAGATGTTTGCCTTTTCCTAATCCCAATTCTATTTTGAAATATCTTCCCGAAAAATACGCCCTAAGCGGAACAAGGGTATACCCCTTTTCCTTTATTTTACCGACAAGTCTCATTATTTCTTTTTTATGAAGGAGAAGTTTTCTGTCGCGTTTTGCTTCTAAATTAAAAAAAGAGCCTTTTTCGTAGGGTGAAATCAAAGAATTTTTAAGGACTATTTCTCCGCCTTCGATAAAACAAAAGCTGTCCGACAGATTAACGTGTCCCATCTTCGCGCTTTTGACTTCCGCGCCCGAAAGAACTACGCCGGCTTCGAACGTTTCCTCTATAAAATATTCGAATCGCGCTTTTTTATTTACCGCGACCACTTTT
Organism: uncultured Lachnospiraceae bacterium; assembly: GCA_964438355.1. Classification (GTDB taxonomy): domain Bacteria; phylum Bacillota; class Clostridia; order Christensenellales; family Pumilibacteraceae; genus UBA10677. Next base: position 871 of record CAYTKK010000060.1, read on the forward strand.
TTTTCAACAGCCATTTTTACCTCTTTTTCGCTATTTGCGAACATTTCTTATTTTCCGACGCAAAATTTAGAAAATATTTCTTCCGCCAAAGCGTCCGAACCGCTTATTCCGGTAATTCTGCCTAAAATAGTAAACGCCTCGTCTAAATCGGCTCCCGTAAGTTCGAGCATCTCGGGACGTATATTTTCTATCGCGCGCTCGATTGCGGCGCTTGCTCCTTTAACCAAAGAAAATTGCCGTTCGTTGTTTATGCAAGCGGAGGAGAGGGATACGTCCGAACAAAAAGCGTATATTTCCTTTTTAAGTTCTTCGATTCCGTCTCCTTTAAGCGCGGAAATTCCTACGGAACAGGGAAGAACCTTTTCTTTTATATCTAGCTTATTTTCACAAATTATTACGTTATCGCTATTTTCAAACTCGGCTATCGCTTCGTCATCGTTAGGATTTTCGGTTACGATAACGATTACGTCGCTTTCTTTTGCCGCGTTAACCGCCCTTTCGATTCCCATTTTTTCGGGCAAACTCTCGGCTTCTCGTATTCCGGCAGTATCCGTAACCAAAAACCTTAATCCGTTATATATATAACTTTCGGTCAACGTGTCTCTTGTAGTTCCCTTTTCGTCAGTCACTATCGCGCGCTCGTAACCTAAAAGAGCGTTCATCAGCATAGACTTTCCCGCGTTTGGCTTTCCGACCAAAGCTACTTTTACTCCGTCTCTAATTATTCTGCCGTCTCGATACGATGAAAGAAACGCGTCTATTTCTTTTTTTATCGAATAAAGCTCCGTTTTAACGCTATCTGCCGTAATTCGTTCGATGTCTTCTTCCGGAAAATCCAGCGCCGCCTCGACTCCTACTCGCGTCTGTATTATCATACGCTGAATGCTTTCGACTCTGCGAGCAAGGTTTCCGCAAACAAGCGAATAAGCGCCTCTCATTTCCGCTTGCGTTTCCGAATTTATTATATCGAGCACTCCTTCCGCTTGCGTAAGATCTATTTTTCCGTTCGCTACCGCTCTTGCGGTAAATTCTCCTCTTTCGGCAAGAACGACGCCGCAATTATCTATCATAAAGGTTACTATTTCGTTTGCCAAAGCATACGAACCGTGGCAAAATATTTCAACTCCGTCCTCACCCGTATAAGAGTGCGGAGCCTTATAATATACGGCTGTAACGTCGTCGTTTATTTCTCCCGCAGTAAGTTTTCCGTATGTCATAAACCGCGGTTTTTCTTTATCTAATCGCGGAAAAACCTTTTTTGCCGCACTAAACGCGTCGATTCCGCTTATTCGTATTATCGCAATCGCTCCCACCGCGGGAGGAGTAGCTATCGCTATTATTGTTTTTTTTGTGCCGTTCATGCTTAGAAGTATACCTTCTTTGTTCGATTTTGTCAACAATCGCTATACGTCAAAAATATTTCACATATTAACAATTTATACTTATCCACATATTGTTAACTTTGTGGATAAGTCATCTTTATTCTATTTTATTTATTTCTTTTTAAGCTTGTTTTTTGGGTAATTCACAGAAATTTTATGTTTTATCAACACATTAAATGCTTTTCAACATAGTTTTCCTTTAACTTGTCCACATTTTTTATTTTGTTTTTTTCTGCTATTTATAAAATAAATCGTCAATTTTTACCGTTTAATTCGACTATAAATATCGTTTTTTTCAAAATTAAAAAGGTTGTCCACTTGTAAACTTAAGCCTAATATTACTTATACTATTCTTTACTTATTATAATAATATATAAAAACGCGGTTTGCTTCCTTACATAAAATTCGTTACTCAAATTCTTTTCTTGACTGAAACTAAAAATAGTGTTATAATTTTACGGATATGAAAAAGCAGCTTGAAAAATATACCGAAAGCTTCGAAAAATATTTTTCTCTTTTGTCCGAGTGGAACGAAAAAATAAATTTAACCGCTATAACCGAAAGAGAAGAAGTATGGACAAAGCATTTTTACGATAGTCTTGTCGGAGAAAAATATATTCCTAACGGCGCTCGAGTGCTGGATATAGGTTCCGGCGCGGGATTTCCCGGGGTTCCGATAAAAATAATTCGTCCGGATTTAGACGTTACACTTTTGGACAGCGTTGGGAAAAAAGTGAATTTTTTAAGCCTTGTTATAAATGAATTGGGATTAGTCGGAATAAAAGCCGTGCATTCGCGAATAGAGGACTTAACGGAAAAAGAAAGTTTCGATATAGTTACCGCAAGAGCCGTGGCAAGATTGAATGTTTTGGTCGAGTATGCATTGCCGTTTGTAAAGATAGGAGGAGCTTTTCTCGCGTACAAAAGCGTTCTTTCCGAAGAGGAAATAGAAGAGGCAAGGACTGCTTTGGATATTTTGGGCGGAGAAGTGGAAACGGCAAAAGAAGAAACCGTAGGCGATAACTTACGTACCGTAATAGTTATAAGAAAAGTAAAGAAAACTTCCGAAAAATATCCGCGCGGGAAAAATTTACCGCGATTAAAGCCGATAAAATAGTTTTAATTTCAATAAATGGGCTATTATGCAAGCGATTTTTACATAAAATGCTTGTAAAAATCGACTGAGTGATATAAAATATATAAACAAAAGAAAATATTTTTTATAAAAGCCTTAAAGGAGAGGTTTAATAAATGGAGCTTATTACTCCCCATATGCTGTGGAAGGATTACGATTATACCATAGAGCCGCTTTGTCCTATGCAACTGAATGAGGAAAAAAGTGAAAATTATACCGTAAAGAGTTATTACTTTAACGGAGAAAAAGGAGAGGACGGATGTACGAGAATATACGCTCGTCTGTATTCTCCTTTCGTATCGAACGGAATTTCCGTGGTTTTAATGAACGACGTAACTAATCCGTTCGATACGGAATACGTGGATTTATTGATTTACGGCGGTTATAAGGTTTTTTCTGTAGATTACGCGGGAGAGAGGCAAAACGGAAAGTACACTATTTATTCCGGAGGATTCGAGTTTGCAAATTACGGCGACGGAATAATCGGAAAAAAAAGCGTAGATCCGAAAAAAACTTATTGGTACGTATACGCTTGTATTATGATGAGAGCGTGTTATTTTCTGCAGTCTAACGCCGAAACCGAATACGATAAAATATGTCTTTTCGGAATTCGTACGGGTGCGGAACAGGTATATAAATGCGCTACTTTATTGGAGGATAAGGTAACTTGCGCGGTTGCTATAGGATGTAACGCTTCGCTAATCGAAATTAAGGGAGAAACAGACGAAGGATTTATGTTTAAGTCTTGTCTGGATTCCAAAGCTTACGCTCCGTTTTTAACCGTTCCGACGTATATAATAGAAGGTTCGAACAGTGCCGACGATTCGTTATTTAGCGTAGCCGATACGTTTTCAGCGACAAACGACTGCGGGTATTTTATGATAGCAGAGCGTGCGAACGAAACGCTGTCTTTTGAACAAAAGCTTAGTATATTAAGGTTTATAGACGCAAAATGTAACGGTGAAAAAATTCCAGCTTCTCCCGTAATAGACGCGAAAAACGAAGAAAAAAAGCTTATATACGACGTAAAAACCGATAAAATAGGCTCTGTTAAAAACATTAAACTTATGTATTCGTACTCAGATTTAGGCGGAGAATATCGTAATTTTTCGTCGCTTCCGTTGCATCGAGTCAACGAATACGAGTATTACGCCGGCGCGGACGTATATATGGCAAAACGCGAGACCGCCGCGTTCGTTAACGTAAAATATTCTGACGGATTGATGTTATCCAGTCCGGTAATAACGAAAACTCCGTATCTTATGGGAATAAAAGAGGTGGACGTAGTAAAAACTCGTCTTATTTACGATACTGATATGGGTGTAGACGATTGGATGATTAAAGGAAAAGGCTACGGCGGCGAGCTTGAGGTTGTGCTGGGCGGAAACGAAATACCCGGAATAACGAGTTCGGTTAATTCGCTAACCACCCTTAAAATCGGCGACGTGCATACGTGCGGCGAGCGTGACAGTCTTTTGCAATTGCTCGTATATTCATATTCCGCTCAAAAACTTACGTTTAAGGTAGTGTGCAACGATGACGACGCATATGAGGAATACATATTCAAAAGCGACGAAATCGGTTGCGACGAGTGGACGAAGATAACCTTGTCTGCGGACGATTTTCGTTCCGAAGCGGGAGTGATGGACGGATTCGATAAAGCGATTAGTTTTACCGTTGAATCGGAAGGAAAATTGCTTATAAATTCGTTGCTTTGGATATAATCGAAAATTATAAGAAAGCGCTTTAATAAAAAATACGTATTCGAGGTATTTTAATCGGATAATTAAGTATTAAAAAGCGGTTTTGATTAAACAAAGCGTTTTAGGTATAGATAAGGAGAGAGCGTTGAGGTATTTAAGTCGCGAAAAATTAAATATTCCGTGTAGCGATGACGAAAAAACAATGCTTTGGAAAGACTTCGGTACTATTCTTTCGAACGCAATGATGATTATTTTAGTGCTGCTTCTCTTTATGTATATAATAGTCGAGCCTGTAGTAATAAGCGGCTCGTCGATGGAAACGACAATGAGTCAAAGCGATATGGTGCTTATAAATAAGTGTTATTTGTCCGTTAATCGCGGCGACGTCGTCGTCATAAATCGAAAGGACGGCGTAAAGATAATAAAGCGCGTCGTTGCCGTAAGCGGGGACAAGATAGGTTTTGTAAAGGAAGGAAATTCTCCGAACGACAATGTATATCTTTATATAGATAGCGGAAACGGCTTTGTACTTCAAGAAGAAAATTATATAAACGAGCAAATGAAATACAGTCCGAACTATTTCGATAAGGCGATAAAATGCGCCGCGTCGGTAGAAGAAATGGAAAACGGTACGTATTTTACGGTATCGGATAATTGTTTCGTAGCGCTAGGCGACAATCGCAATCATTCGGACGATTCAAGAAAAGACGGCGAGTACAAGCTGTCGTCAATAGACGGAGTTATGTTTGCTCGGCTTAAAAGGTCGAATATTTTGTACACGATATTTTTGATGTTTTATCCGATGCAGAACGGTTAAACATAAATAGTTAAAAGACAAAAGTTGTTTTTTACAAAAGACCGCGAGTTAATCGTTAAATACAAAATAAAAGAGAAAGCGAAGAAACCGTAAACATACAAAAGTAGAATATAAACGACTAATCATAAAAAAAAACAAAGAATAAGTTCGTTTAATTAAAAAGTTTTTGAAAGAGACAACTTCGTAAAATAAGGAGAAAAGACAATGATAATAATAAGTTCTGATTCGACATCCGATCTTGGAAAACTATATGCCGAACGCGACGTAAAAGTTATGCCGCTATCCGTCGTACTGGGCGGACAAGCGTTTATCGACGGCGAAACCGTAACTCCCGACGATATTTACGCGTTCGTGGATAAAACCGGAACGCTTCCCAAAACAGCGGCAAGAAGCGTTGAGGAATACAAAGAGTTTTTCCTTAAATATAAAGCGGACGGCGTAAAGCACATACATTTTACCATTTCGTCCGAATTATCCGTGACGAATACCAACGCTCGTGCCGCCGCCGAAGAGGTGGGCGACGTCATTGTCATCGACGGCAGATCTCTTTCTACCGGAACGGGACTTTTGATACTGTATGCGTGTGACCTTCGCGACAGCGGCAAGTATACCGCGGAGGAAATAGCTGACAAGGTCAACGCAAGGACGGACAGCGTTCAAGCCTCTTTTTACGTCGAGAAAATGGACTACCTGCATAAAGGCGGTAGGTGTTCCGGTCTTGTAAAATTGTTTGCGTCCGCCTTTAAGATAAAACCCTGTTTGCTGTTAAAGGGCGGAAAAATATTGGTCGGTCAAAAATTCCGCGGCAAAACGCCTAAGGTTGCCGTCGAGTACGTAAACAGCATTTTTGACCAATTTAACACCCCGGACTTAAAGCGAGTGTTCGTTACTCACACCGACGCCGACCCGGAAGTTCTCGAACTTATCAAAGCTGAAGTAAAGAAAAGAGCTTCGTTCGTCGAGTTTTACGATACCGAAGCGTCTTGCACGGTTACTTGTCACTGCGGAAAAGGTACGATAGGCGTTCTTTATATGAACGACGGCGACAAGGTTATCGAATAAAAAGATTTTCTCCTTAAATAAACGCAATACGGCGCTACGTAATAAACGATTTAATATTTCCAAAACCGATTTTCCGGAAATATCGTTTGTTACAGGCGCCGTTTTTTAGTAGTTTATAACGTGGTTTGATTGTTAAGATTAGTAGGTAGTCGCTTTATAAATATGTTATTTTTGTCGGAAGTAAACGGAAAACAGTTGCTAAAAAATTAAATTGCTTTATAATATAGGTGTAAAAAGCGTGTTAGCTTATCAATTAAAAAAACGCGACGAGAAAAATTAAAACGGCAGTCTAACGATAAACAAGGAAAAAAAAAGTAAAATGTCTAACGAAGGCACTATAAAAAGAAAGAGCGCAAGCAGAGATTTAACGAAAGGCAATATTTTTACGTCGCTACTTTTATTTTCCCTGCCGATTATACTTATGAACGAGCTTCAAATGCTGTTTAACGCCGCGGATACCATAGTTATCGGGCAGTTTGCAGGCTCGGATTCGCTAGCGGCGGTAGGGTCTAATTCTTCGCTTATTAACCTTATACTTAACTTGTTTCTCGGGTTTTCGGCGGGAACAAACATCGTTGTGGCGCGTTTTATCGGCGGAAAAAACTACGAGCGCGCGAATGCAGTAGCACGAACGGCAATTTCTTTAGCGCTTATTTTCGGTATAGTAATAGGAGTTTTCGGCTTTTTGTTTTCCGCTCAACTTCTTCGTCTGACGCAGGTCGAGGAAAACGTAATAGACAAGGCTTCGCTGTATCTTAAAATATATTTTATAGGAACGCCGGCGAACCTCGTTTATAATTTCGGAGCGAACATATTGCGTGCGGACGGCGATTCGCGAACGCCTCTAATATACATAACGATAGCCGGCGTACTTAACGTCGCGTTAAATCTTTTGCTGGTAATAGTATTTTGTATGGATGTTGCCGACGTAGCCGTAGCCACTATAATTTCGCAGTACGTATCCGCTTTGTTGATTGTAATACATCTTTACAGACAAAAGGGATATTGTCACGTAAGTTTGCTTAAACTTTGTATACACAAGTCTGAATTTTTAGCGATTTTGCAGGTAGGTTTGCCGTCGGGTATAAACAGTATGATGTTTTCGCTTTCGAACGTTATACTTCAGTCTACTGTTAACGCTATGGGCTCTGACGTAATGGCAGGCAGTGCTGCGGCAAGCAGTATCGAGAGTTTCGTGTATACCGCGATGAACGGTTTCCATCTCGGCTCGCAATCGTTTGTCTCTCAAAATTTCGGGGCAAAGGATTTTGAAAGAGTAAAAAAGACGGTGCTTATTTCCGTCGCAATCGTTTTCGGTATAGGAATTTTACTCGCCGCTTTAGCGTTACTTATTCGCGTTCAACTGGTGTATATTTACATCCCGGAAAATGCAAATGCGGCAGGCTTTGCTTACGAAAGGTTGTTCGCGATACTGCCTATGTATTTTTTGTGCGGAATAATGGAAATATTTACCGGAAGTTTGCGCGGAATAGGCTATTCGACGCTCACGATGGTGGTGTCGCTTATCGGCGTTTGCGGTTTTAGAATTTTGTGGACGATGGTAATTTTTCCGGTGTATCCGTCGCTTTTGTTTTTGTATATTTCCATGCCGATAAGCTGGGTCATGACTGCCTCCGGCGAAGCTATACTTTTCTCGGTATTCTACAAACGTCTTAAGAAAAAACACGCCGCCGAGATTTTAGCTCAAACGTCGTCGATTGCTTAAGCTTGTCTGATTAAATAATTGTTAGACGACTTGGTCTATAAAAAATTATTGCTGTTTTGCCGTGAATTTATTTCAAAACTTAATAAAAATCGACATAAATCGCCCCAAAATAACGTTTTTTGCCTATTGTAGAACGAAAGAAATAAAAAAAAAGCAAGTTTTTTTGAAAAAACTCTTGACAAAAATCATTATGTGAGTTATAATAATGTTCCTATCTGGGATAGGACGGCTTTTCGTTTAACTTTTGGGGACTCGGTTCTTTATAAAGCGTTCGGTGCGTAGATTATAACGGATACGAAGTTCTTTATTTGTAACCGAAGGCAACGCAAGTTGTAAAAGGTCGTGCTAGAAACAAGTTAGTGACGCGGGATAGAGAAGCTAAGTAGCTCATCGAGGCTCCTACGTAAGCACGAGCGTAGCGAGTATAACCCGAAGGCAACGCAAGTTGTAAAAGGTCGTGCTAGAAACAAGTTAGTGACGCGGGATAGAGAAGCTAAGTAGCTCATCGAGGCTCCTACGTAAGCACGAGCGTAGCGAGTATAACCCGAAGGCAACGCAAGTTG
>CAYTKK010000061.1:0-4484 GCA_964438355.1 uncultured Lachnospiraceae bacterium
GCAAAAGTTATGCTATTTGCAAATGCGCATTCTTCGGAAGCACTACCCTAACAAGCGTAACAATCGGCAAAAACGTAACGAGTATCGGTGATAATGCGTTTTCTGGATGCAATAGCCTTAAAAAAGTATACTATAACGGAACTGCTTCCGAATGGGACGAAATAATCATCAGTTCGAGCAACTCCGAATTAACTTCCGCGACGAGGTATTATTATAGCGAGAATCAACCGACGGAAAGCGGCAATTACTGGCACTATGACGAAAGCGGCAACGTCGTAGAGTGGTAAAAAACGCGAGAATAAACTGAAACTGTCGGCAATACGACTCAGACGAAAAGACTTTTCTTTTTCCCAATAAAATTAAACGCCTCATCTCTGTACAAGCGCAATTTATACACTACGTAATGTTTGAATAGGGATAGTCAAACAAGGCAACAAACTTTACGATAAACGCCGAAAAGGTTGACAAACAAAGCGATTTAATAGTAGAATAAGTCTTACGGAAATTACAATACAATTACGCTCGGCACTTGAAAATTTTCATTTACTATTGTCGTTTTGCCCGAAAATCTACCGTAGTAGTTCTTTCATAAAGCACCGTATGCGCGTCCTCGCAAAATACACAGCAAAATGACTACCCGCCCTTACAACAAAGGGAGCAAAGCGCACTCGACAAGCAAAACAATGGGGCGTAACTATAAATATTACCTAGGGGTGGCGGCGTTTAATGCTAAAGGATATTTGTACACATATAATAAAAACGAATAACGACGATATTTATTGGGGAGAAGCCGTTAACACGCGCGACAACTATTACAGTCTTGTCGGCACGGGTATTCACGTAAAGCCGGACAGTTCGTTTTTTATGACCGAAAACCACGCGGACGGCAATTACGACGGATACATACTTCACAGAAGTAAAGATTACCGCACCGAGCACAGCGGAGTGGCTTGCTTTCGAAACGGCAAACTTACCGGACCGAATATGCGCTTCGTGTATGAAAAATACATCGAATTTAACACCTGCTCGAACGGACGAATGAACGGCTTTTTCTGTCACGTTTGGTATGACGGCTCTTACGTGATAACACGCATCGACAACGACGTATGCTGCGGAAAAGGACTTTATTACAAAGACGGTTATATGTCGTTTGTAACGCTCGACGGTAACGTAAATATCCAAAGCTATCTGACTAAATTTCACGTAGGTAGCGAACTGGCTTTTACTACGTGCAGAATGTTTATGATGCCGTTCGATAAGAATAGAGACGTACAAAACGTTCGCGTCGCGCATCATCGCAACTACGTATCCAGCATTCAGGTCATCGGCGACGAAGCAAACGGCTACGGAATATGCAGATGGGAAGACGGCGACAGATATTTCGGCGAATACATAGCCGGCTCTCGCTCGGGAATCGGGTGCTATAAATTCTCGGAAGGTCAAACGCTACTGGGTAAATTTTACAACGACAAAATTTCGGGCAACGCAGTCGTATGCTTTGCCGACGGCGGTCTGACATTCGGCAACTTTTCCGGCGGCAAAAAAAACGGCGTTTTCTTTGAACTTTTCGCAGGTTATCCTTATATGGTTCAAATAGCGAATTTCGACCAGAACAGTCGGATAGGTATAACTTATTACCTAAACCTAAACGATTTCAGCGTATCTTTATACAGCGGCGACACCAACCTAGGCACTCAGCGTTACAGATAATAAAATTTGCATGACCACAAAAGCGCGTAGGACAAAAAAGTCTACAGCGCAACTGACAAAAAAGCCGAAAAATGCTTGACAACGCCGAAATTTAGTGTTAGACTACTCGCATAATCAAACCGTAGATGCGGAGATAACGGTAGCAATGCCTTCACAGAGAGCCCGCGACGCTGAGAGTCGGGTAAAAAACAGGCTATCAAATGGACCGCGGAGGGTGCAGTCAAATGCGCAAAACGGTGCAATCCAACGCACCGAAACGCGCAGAGTATTCTGCAACGCAAGGACACGCGTCAGTTGTCGGGAATATGTTTGTATTCCGCAAAGTGCGCTTATTAAAGCGAAGCAAGGTGGCACCGCGAACAAGTCAGTTCGTCCTTGGCAAATAAATTTTGCCGAGGACTTTTTGTTTATGTCAATCTTCTTACTCACAAAACGATGGCGCCGATAAAGAAATTGTTTTTTTACGCGGAAAACCACAAACATCTACAACTTGCGTTTGCTCGCTCTCGCAAATAATCGTCAAAATACTGCCGTCGGCAGGCGTTTGCACGAAACGCAAGGAAAAAATCGAATTAAAAAGGAGAAAAATATAATGAAATTTAACGGAGTCGATTTCGATACGTATTTTAAGAATTATCCCGATAAAAACGGCTTTTACGGCAATTACGGCGGAGCGTTTATCTCCGACGACCTGAAAAAGGCAATGGCTGAAATTAACGACGCTTACTTTACGATATGCAAATCAAGCAAATTTGTCGGCGAATTGCGCAAAATCAGAAAAGAATTTCAAGGCCGTCCCACACCGATTTCGTACCTCGAACGTCTTTCCGGTACGCTCGGCAACGTCCAGCTTTACGTAAAGCGCGAGGACCTCAATCACACGGGCGCTCACAAGCTTAACCACTGCATGGGCGAGGCGCTTCTCGCAAAATATATGGGAAAGAAAAAGGTCATCGCCGAGACGGGAGCCGGTCAACACGGCGTTGCGCTTGCCACGGCGGCGGCGTACTTCGGACTCGAATGCGACATTTATATGGGGTCGGTAGACATAAAGAAGCAGGCTCCCAATGTAGCCAGAATGAAAATCCTCGGCGCAAACGTAGTCGAAGTCAAGCACGGACTCGCGACGCTGAAAGAGGCGGTCGACGCCGCTTTCGAGGCGTATGCTCGCGAATATAAGGACTGCATTTACTGCATCGGTTCGGTTTTAGGTCCGCACCCGTTCCCGATGATGGTACGCGACTTCCAAAGCGTAGTGGGAATCGAGGCGAGAGAACAATTCCTAGATATGACGGGCGAACTCCCCGACGCGGTCGTAGCATGCGTGGGCGGCGGCTCGAACGCTATGGGAATTTTCTCGGGTTTTCTAAACGACCCGGTGGATATTTACGGAGTAGAGCCGCTAGGAAGAGGCTCGACGCTGGGCGACCACGCCGCTTCGCTGAAGTACGGCACGGAGGGAATTATGCACGGCTTTAACAGCATTATGCTTAAAGACGAAAACGGCGAACCTGCTCCCGTTTATTCGGTTGCAAGCGGACTGGATTATCCCTCGTCGGGTCCCGAACACGCATTTTTACGCGACCTCGGCAGGGTCAAATACGACGTTATCGGCGACGACGAGACAATAGACGCGTTCTTCAAACTTTCGAGAATGGAAGGAATTATCCCCGCAATAGAAAGCTCTCATGCCGTAGCTTATGCGATGAAGCTTGCAAAGCAAATGAAAACCGGCTCCATCCTTATCAACCTCTCCGGACGCGGCGACAAGGATATGGACTACATCATCGAACATTACGGTATCAAATAAAAACAAGCGATTTTCGCCGCAAAACGCAATAAAAGGGTAGTTCGGATATCCAATGGTAATTCGCATGTCCAATAGTAATTCGCACATTCAAAAGTAGTTCGTGCGCAAAAAAAGAAGCAACGCCAATTTTGTATACGAACTATATTTCAACTTACGAAATATCCGTTTTAACTTCGGTACCGACAGCAAAAACTGGCAAGCTTCGATTGTCGGACGCAAACCGAACTCACAAACAAAAACTCATCACAACAGCTTTTGCTCGACTCAACAACGAACGAGCAAAAAATTCCTCGGGTAGGTAGTCCTATCCGAGGTTGTTTTTCGTGCGCCGCCACGTCTTTTATATTACTGCATGTTTTGCGTCGCCACTCAAACCTTTATTCAAAAAATAAATATCGCTTACACGCGTTAATGATAATAAAAAACTCGGTTCGGATACGTTTGTAAATGCGTCTGAACCGAAAACGTCAATTTATAACAAAAAGCATTCGTAGCAATTCGCGCGGCAGGATAAACGCTTTTTTTTGCGCCGCAAAAACGCGCTCGAGCGCGACGTTTTTTCTCAAGGCTCGCGAAATTTCCTAACTATGCCGAGCAAATCAAAAAACATACCCGCTCAAAAAAAATGCCTATTCGACTAACACCGCGCCGCACCGCTCTCGTAAAGCGCGTCCAAAAGCTTAGACAAGTTCTTTTTCGCCATTTTCCTAAAGCACAAAATAATATCTGCAACCCACCAAGCGCCCAGCGTTATCCAGCAACGGCAAAGTTTTGCCACCCCGATTGCATAGTCGCCTATATAAAAGCGGTCGGCACCGATAAGCGCGAAAACGGAGGAGAGGAATTTCGTTAGCCTCGGGTCGTAAGTTTTCGACTTAGCGGCAATCATAGCGTCATACGCACGATCGCTCGCGTCCTCGAGCTTTGCCTGCAATAGCGGCAAATCTTCCGGCAAAATTCTGTC
>CAYTKK010000061.1:4584-8875 GCA_964438355.1 uncultured Lachnospiraceae bacterium
CCTAAAAAAGATTGTTCCACCTCGCGAATCACGCCGTCGATAAACTCACGCTCTTTATCCGAATAGTCGCCGATGCATTTATAATCGACCAACGTAACGCGCGGAACGCTTTCCTCCAGACGAGAGACAGCGACGGTCAAAACCATATCGAAATCAGGCCAACTAGTCGGATATTTCGCCATAAAGACTATCGCAAGCGACAAAAACAACACGCTAGAGGAGTCGTCGCTACAAAAATACGGGTCATCGAAAACAGCCACGCTATTAAGGGAATACTTCATATCGTATGCGGGACGAGCCTGCAAGCGGTATGCGCGAGTTTTTATCCCTGTCCTCAAGTCTACGACGTTAATTTCGAACGAATTGTGCTCCTGCCCGGCAAAATACTCATCCTCGGAAAAAACAACGGACGTGTTTTCCAAATAAAAGTTATTGCGTTCGCCCGCGTAAAACGGATCGGATATAATTTGAAAAACGTTGCCGGGAAGACTCTTTTTAATTTTTTCCCTTAACTTGAATCTGCTTTCTTCGACGTCGTCGTCCGAGTAGCCTATTGCCTGCGTCCTTCCCAGTAACAGCTCCAGCGAAAGGGGAAGAGTAACTTTTTCCAAATATATCGGATAGATTTTTTTGCGCTTAGCCTTTGCAAAATTCAGTTCGTCCTTGACGTAATCTGACTGAACGGAATTTTGAGTAACCATAAACAATACGCACTCGGCGTTAAATAAACGCTCCGCAATTTCGTCGTTCCAATCATTGCCCGAATGAACGCCCGTATCGTACCAAATGTTACACGCGCACAGCATAAGGTCACCGATGATTTTCAAAACCACTTCCTTATCCTTGTGCGAATACGAAACAAACACGTAAGGTTCCGTTCCCTGATAAACCTTCTGTCCCATTTGACGTTTCCTCCTTAATTTTTCGTTATCTACACCGGCGACAACAAGATTTTCTCGGCACCGCAAAAGCGATTGCCGCCAATCGAAGCCGTCGCGATTTTTCTTTCTAGCCGATTTTTACGCTCTTATCATTCCTTTATAAAGTCGTTAAGCTTACGTTCTATATCGCGCAAGTTCGATTCCGAGGAAATATACCTGCACTTTCCTTTTTCGCACGGAACGAACAAGGTTTCTCCTTCATCTGTTATGACGACGTTGCCGACGTCGGAATAAACAAATTGCCATTCGTTCGTTTCCATAGCCGCCATAACGGTAACGGGATCCCAAGAATAGCGCGAAACTTCTTCATCGCACTCGGCACCCGTTTCCTCTGCGAAAATTTTCATACAATGCCATAGCGGCGTATCGCGCTTCGAATATACCGAAATAATCTCGAAACCAACTTCGAACGGCGAAAAAACAATGTCCGCGGGACATAACTCAACGACTTTTTTAGCGCTTCTTATATCCTGCACGATATTCCACTCGCAACCTATGTATTTTGCTCCGCCGGGCACGTTATCCTTAAACGAACCACCCATAATATAAAGCTTTTCCGCTTTTTCGGCGAACAGTTCTCTTCCGCTCAAAGGCGAATATTCGTCCGGCTCGCTTTCAAGCAAGTTGCTTACATTCCTTAACGGACCGATTGCCACAACCGTAACCTTTCCTTCGCTGTCGGCAAGAGCGCGCCGCATAACGTCCACAGCGTTTTTTCTGTCCGCGTCGGCGGCGTAGAGCTTTCTTATCTTGTCCACATAAAAGTCGCGTTTGTCGCAGTCGAGCGGGCGGACCATCTTTCCCGCGGGGTATCTTTTCCCGTTGTAAAAATCCGAAAAAGCGTTCACGACCTCACACGCTCCGTCGCGCGTCGTAGATACGGTTACGGCAAGTATTTCGCAAAGTTTTTCTCTTTCCGCCGCCAGTACCAAAGCCAACGCAACCGCATCGTCGCTATCCGCTCCCAAATCCGTATCCAAAATGATTCTTTTCATTCGATTTTCCTTTCTCCGATTCGAATTTATTTACGCAAACTAACCCGATAAAAGTAAGCCAACTAATCCTTTACGAATATTACGCAACTGCAAACGCAAGGATTCCCGCATTGAGGGCACAAATATCCTTCTCGCAAACTAGATTCATACCAATATTTGGGAATTTCCAACTCTTTTTTGAAGCCTAAATTCGAAAGCACGGAACCGATGTTGATGATTCCTTGATGTTTCCAGGCTGTGCTAAAGAACACGTTGACTCCTTTTTGCGACATCAATGCCATACTTCTTGAAACAAGTTCGCTCGCAACGCCGAATCCTTCATAACCTTCTTTTGTCGCGACCGTGGCTATGTAGCCGATTTCGTCCGAAAACATCAGCGTTCTAAACTCATTGCCGCCACCGAGACTCTTCGCCTCTTCATACGTAATATGCTTAAAGAGGCTAAACGCAATAATGCTTTTCGTAGCGTTTTCCTCCGCGACAAGCATATCGTCGCTTTGCGTCTTGTCCAAAACTTTCTCAAGCTTATCTCGAGTCAAATATCCCTCTCCGAGCCTTTTATCGCTTATGCTAATCACGCCGGCAAAATCTTTTACCGTCGCCCTGCGAACGGTGTAACTTCTGTATTTACGCTTAAAAATATACTTCCCGGTGGTTATGGTGTTGTTTACGTTGTCAAACCCGGACCAAAAACCCTCCAAAGTGTTTTCGTCCACCACGTTTAAGAAGAAATTTCCGATACCGTTGTCAATATCCGATTTCGCGAAATATGTGCCGATAAGCCTCTTTTTATCGTACATTTTTGCGCGAATATCCCATGCTTGTGCCGAACTAAACCACGTTTTACCCGTGATGTGCCCGAAAAAATTTTTCAAAACGACCGGAGCGCGTCGCATAACCACGCGTCCGTCCTCGACGTCCTCGTAGTATGACATATATTCGTCCGAAATCTTAAAATGCTTTTTATTTTTTGCACCGTAAACGGGAGCGTCTTTCCCTACATATACGCGCTGAAGCATTCCGTTCAAAAGTTCCAGCCGCGCCGAAAGCGTTTGCTCGGAATATTCTATCGCCTGAAACATCTTAATAGGGAGGAGTTCCTCGCATAAATTTTCGGGATAAACAAAACCCTCTTCGACAAGCACGACGATATTTAAGTTATACTCGAGAGCGCACAAAATCTCCTTGCGAACCCAGTCGTTTTCGTCCTGACAACGATCGAGCGCTCCTTTCGAAAGAATCAAAAGATAATTAAGCGCCCCTTTCAAATGCCGCGAAATTTGTTCGTCGAAACGCCCCGAACTCATACCGCTGATATCATAAAAAGGCGAAAATCCCTTCAAACGAAGATAATCATAAACTCTCGCCGCAATATGTCCGCCGCCGACGCGGCGATAGCTGATAAAAGTATCGTACATACGCTTCCCTCCAAACAAACAAAAACAACGACCTAAAAGCAAACTTAACTATGTCTTTTCTCGTGCGTTAGTATAACATAACCGGCGGCAATAGTCAAGAAAGTCGACGTTATCCGTTTTGCACGTTCTTATGCTTTTATATGCGAAAAATTCGTTTCTTTTTCTTAAAAGCCGAAACGTTGTTCTCGGCAAGAAAACCTCTATTCTTACGCATAACGCCGCCGTTATTTTTTCTCTTTTGCGATTTATGCGATATTAACACCTTTCTCGAAAAAAGGCTTAAGGCACGTCTTAAAAACAAATTTTTGTAAAAACGGAAGTTCGACGCAAAAAACGAACCTCCGTTTAATCGAAGTAGCGGTAGATTTTACCCTAAACGCACAAAAAATTTATAACGTTTACTAAAAATTCGTAAGACACAGTCCAAAAACGCCAAGAATCAAACCCAATATCTTTTTCGTCGTTAGTTTTTCCTTAAACGCGACAGCAGAACCAATACATACGAATATAATTCCCAATCCGTTAAATAACGGGAAAAGGATAACGGACGGAACGTTCCCCGCAAGGCTTGTCATAAGCAAACTGATGACGGAAAGGGAAACGGCGCTTATTGCGGCTGAAATATAAATACACTTCGAATTAGTATTCGATTGTTTTTGCGGTTTCGGAAAAAAGCAAAGAATGAAAAAAGCTACGACAAAGGAATAAAAATTATAGGTGCTGACGCTTTGTTCGTAAAAATAAATACCCATCAACTTTTGCACGATCATAATGCCGCCGCTTGCTACGAACACCACAACGCCGCAAACAATTCCTATTTTGTCGAAACCTTTCTTTTCGCCTTTATTGTCTTTTAACAATACGATAGAAACAATTGCCGAAAGTATACCTATTATTGCGATTATACTTAACCGTTCCGACCAGAAAAAATGCCCCG
>CAYTKK010000062.1:0-4608 GCA_964438355.1 uncultured Lachnospiraceae bacterium
AGCGGTCACCTAAGCGGATTTTCGGACCCCCTTCTCGACTGCAGAGAGTGCCACGAGCGTTTTCGCGCGGACAAGCTCATCGAGGACTGGTGCGCGGAAAACGACTTTACGCTGGATAAGCCTATCGACGCGTTCACTCAACCCGAGATGAAAGCGTTTATCGAAGAGCACAGCATTCCCTGCCCCACGTGCAAAAAACACAACTTTACCGATATTCGTCAGTTTAACCTGATGTTTAAGACCTTTCAAGGCGTTACGGAGGACGCGAAAAGCACCGTTTACCTCCGCCCCGAAACGGCACAGGGAATTTTTACCAACTTCGTAAGCGTCCAAAGGTCCGCGCGCCGCAAACTTCCGTTCGGCATAGCGCAGATAGGAAAATCTTTCCGTAACGAAATTACGCCCGGCAACTTCATCTTCCGCGTGCGCGAGTTCGAGCAAATGGAGCTTGAGTTCTTCTGCAAACCCGGCACAGACCTCGAATGGTTCTCGTACTGGCGTTCGTTCTGCCGCGATTGGCTGCTCGGCTTAGGCATCAAAGAGGAAAACCTCAGACTGCGCGACCACAACCCCGAAGAGCTGTGCTTCTACAGCAAGGCTACGACCGACTTCGAGTTTCTATTCCCGTTCGGCTGGGGCGAGCTGTGGGGAATCGCGGACCGCACCGACTACGACCTGACCCAGCACCAGAACACATCGGGTAAGGACTTGACGTATTTCGACCCCGAGACCAACGAAAGATATATCCCATACGTCGTCGAACCCAGTTTGGGCGTGGAACGTTGCGTGCTTGCTCTTCTTTGCAACGCGTACGACGAGGAAGTCGTTGACGAAGCCAAGGGCGACGTTCGCGTGGTAATGCACTTCCACCCCGCAATCGCACCCATCAAGGTTGCCGTGCTTCCGCTTTCGAAAAAGCTAGGCGAAAAAGCACTCGAACTATACGACGAGCTGTGCAAAAAATACGCAGCCGACTACGACGAAGCCGGTTCAATCGGGAAGCGCTACCGTCGCCAAGACGAAATCGGCACGCCGTACTGCGTAACCGTCGACTTCGATACATTGGAGGACAATTGCGTAACGGTGCGCGAGCGCGACAGTATGGAGCAAATCCGCATTTCTATAGACGAGCTTGACGCATATCTAGAAGATAAATTAAAGTACTAATACAAGCAAATTACTTATATAATAGTTTACTCGTACAAGTATACAAGACAAATAGCGGTACACCGAAATCAAATCGGAGTGCCGCTATTTGTTTGTTTCCATTATTCTTCGTTACTCTTTTTTTGTCTACGCCTATATACCTCATTAAGACCTTACGCATTCCGCACACTACGTCGGCAACTGCCTCCGCAAACGTCCCTATACATTAAAAAATCAATCGTTACCCACCGACACTGCGACGGCAAATGACAACACAGACGTCCCCATACCTCATTAAAACTTTACGCGTTGCACGATACGTTATTATTCGAGCGCATAAAAACAAAATCGCAATAACGACAAATAAAAATAGAAACGGACTTAGGCAGTTAACCTAAGTCCGTTTCCGTTAATCGGTTTTTAGCCGATTGTTTTTTCGTTGTTCCCTACTACGCGTTCTTGCCGAGTGCGGTAAGAGCGGCGGTAACGCCGGAAGCCGTCTGCGAGAAAGTATCGTTGGTTATTTTGCACTGAACAGCACAATTCCACAAGCCAAAGCAATACGTATCGTCGGTAGCAACGTTAGTAGTTTCTTCCTTACAGAACACCTGACCGCCTGCAACGTAAGCCATATAAATCGTGTTGCCCTTTCTTACAACGTACATTTTATAAGAGGTTGCCGTAAGATTTGCTCCGTCTGCAAGTTCGCCGCCGCTGGTACCCCAGCTTATATTAAAGTGAGTTGCGCCGCCTTTAAGTCTGTAAATCAAATGATACGACTTATCGTTCCAAACATTCCATGTATTGTTAAGAGCAGAACTCGAAGTTACGATAAGAGCGCTGAAGTAGTTGCTAGCGTTGGCGGTTACGCCGTCAACGCTGAAGGACGCACCGTTCTTCAAAAGTTCTACGTCGCAAGAGAATGCGAAGTCTCCGCTGAAATGCGTTTTACCGTTGTTGCTATACATAACGTTGCTTTCTCCGGTTGCGTTGCAAACTATACCGGAAGCGGCGGTATCGCCGAAACGGAACGCGCTGTTAAAGCCGGTAACCTTAGTAATGTCTGCGTACTTCTTGATAGCTTCGGTATACTCGGCCTCGCTATACTTCTTGGTAACGGCTTTCATATCCGTCCAAGCGGTAGCGCAGTTCATCGAGCCGATGTAAAGGTTTCCGCCCTTGCCGACCATAGCGCCTACAAAAGAGCACGTCTCGGCAGTTTCACCGATAAACAGATATGCGCACTGTCCGTCCATCCAAAGTTCAAAGTAGAATACCGAGCCGTTCGTCGATTTTGCAGCCGCTATCTCGTAGTTGTTCGACGAAGCCGCGTTCCAGTTAGAACCGGAAACGCCGAACGTGCCGTCTCCGTCGTTATCGCAAAGGTACAATCTGCTATTCGTGCTTCCGTCAAAACCGAACTGGAAGTGCGGATTAGTACTTGTCTCGCCTATGGTAATCTTACCGGTAAGAATATAATCGGTAGTAAGGTTGGTGGTTCCGTAACTTACGGTAAATCCGCCTGCTCCTGCGTTCAGGTTATTGCTGACGGTCGTAGTTACGTCGGATACCTTCCACGTACTGATATCGAGCGGTTTGAGCGTGTGACCTGCCTCAGCCAAGAGGGGCAGATATACGTTGACGTAATTAGCGTCTGCCGGGTGGATACCGCAGGACTTGAAGAACGAAGCGTTGACGTTAGCGGTCGTTTGCTCTGCTCCTTCGTTGAAGCACTTGCTGAACGAATCCATCCAAGTGATATAGTCTTTAGAGTCGCACCAGGTCTTGAACAGGTTATTGGCAGCCACTACCTTATCCAAAGACTGATTTACGCGCGGCTCGATCGAGTAGTAGTAAATCTGCGTGTCGGGCATATAGTAATGAACTCTTTCGACAAACGCAACGAGTCCGTCGTACGCAACCTGAGCGGTTTTGCCGCCGTCGAAGATGTCGTTGGTACCGATATGGAGAACGATGTTCTTCGGATTATAACGCGCTACAAGCTCGAACAAAAGAGCTTCCCAATCGCATACCTGCGCGGACGAAATACCTACCGTATATGCGTCGTAGCCTGCTACGTCGGTATAGAAATTGGACCACCAAGCGCCGGAGGTACCGTTAGCCATGGGGTTGAAGAACGAGTCGCCCACAAACAAGGTATCGACTTCGGTTTTGCCCGCGTTTGAAAGGCGCGTTGCCAAATCAGCCTTAAGGTTGTTTACTCTGGTAGTAAGTTCGCTCTTTTTGATGTAAGTATTCGGGGCGTCCGCCTTAACCGTAATCTTAACGGTGCCGTCGCCGGTGGTAGATTGAGCCTTAAGCGTAACGAAAGTATCGCTAGTTATGGTGTTGTCTGCGGTAAGCGTATTGTTTGCCGCGTCGTAGGTTACGCCCGAGGGCAACGTTCCGTCTACGCCGAAGGTTATTTCGCCGGACTTAGAAGCAGCCGCTACGTCGGAAGCGTAATCGAATCCGCCGAGCTTATACGCGCCGAAGCCTGCGTAAATCGTATTAACGGCTGCGGAATCATATACGAGCTGAACGCCGGTCGTCTGTACCGTAAAGGTGACGGGCGCATGATACTGCGTGGAAGCCGTTACCGTAACCGCCTCTCTTGCGACAAGCGGAGTAACGATGAACGAATCGCCGCTCTTCTCTATCGAGATTTTGGTTTGATCGTAAGTAAGCGTAACGTCTGCTTTCTTCTCGGGGATAGAGAACGAGGGCGTTATCGTAACCGTTTTGCCAAGCGCAACGGTGTAAGTATCCTCGAGCATGAGGGTGCCGAAGTTAACCGACGTAAGCGTTACCGTAAACGTAGTCGAATGGTGAGCGGTGGTTGCCGTTACCGTAATAGTTTTGTTTTGCGTAAGATTAGGACTGTTTGCCGTTACCACGTTGTTTTTGATGCTGATTTCGTCGCTGTCGAACGCGTAATTGATGGGCAAATCCTGCGATACACCGGGACGTGACCAGTCGATGTTCAAAAGTGCCGTGCCGCCCTCTGCGTTAATCGTTACGTTGTCAATAGTAAGCGTACCGTAATCAACAGGCGTTACCGTTACCGTAAACGTCTTTGTATGGTGAGCGGTGGTTGCCGTTACCGTTACGGTGCCGGCTTCAAGTCCCGTTACGGAGTTACCCGCTATACTAATCTTGTTTCCGTCAAACGTATAAGTAATCGTTTCTGGAGAGAGCGAGAACAACGGATAAATATTTGCCGTCTTACCCACCTCCACGGATACGTCTGCTATGTTAAGCGTGCCGTAATCGGTTTTGTCGTCGGAATCAGGCGTACAGCCTACGAAAATTCCTAGTGAAAGAACCATTATCGCGACAAGCAAAACCGCGAATATTTTTTTCTTCATCATAACCTCCTGATTATTTTTTTGTGACGCGTAAGTTATACACGCCGACTTGTATCTATTATAAGCCTGCCCCCCCCCCGGTGTCAAGGCTTTT
>CAYTKK010000062.1:4708-8825 GCA_964438355.1 uncultured Lachnospiraceae bacterium
AAAAAGCGAGCCGCAAAACGTTTTGCGACTCGCCGTATTCTATATGTTATATATGATGCGTACTTGCCCGCGAAAAGCATGTTTTAACACACGCTTTCCCTAGCCGAGCTTTCTATCAGTGCTTAAGCGAATAGTTGGGACTTTCCTTGGTGATGGAAATGTCGTGCGGGTGGCTTTCGACAAGCGATGCCGAAGTAATCTTTACGAATCTTGCCTTCGTACGAAGCTCTCCTATAGTAGGCTGACCTACATAACCCATACCAGCGCGCAGTCCGCCGATAAGCTGGAATACGATGTCGCCAAGCGTGCCTGCATAAGGAACTCTTCCCTCTACTCCCTCGGGAACAAGCTTCTTCGCGTCGTTTTGGAAATATCTGTCTTTGCTGCCGAGTGCCATAGCGCCGAGACTGCCCATTCCGCGGTACGTCTTGTAGCTTCTGCCCTGATATATTTCGAGTTCTCCGGGACTTTCCTCGGAGCCTGCAAGAAGCGAGCCTATCATACATGCGTGAGCGCCTGCCGCCAAAGCCTTGGTAATGTCGCCGCTGTACTTAATACCGCCGTCGGCTATAATCGTTCTGCCCCACTTGTCCGCAACCTCGCCGCAGTCCATAATCGCGGTGATTTGCGGAACGCCGATACCTGCTACAACTCTCGTGGTGCAAATCGAGCCGGGTCCGATACCGACCTTGACAACGTCCGCACCGCGCTTATAAAGCGCTTCCGCCGCCTCCGCGGTAGCCACGTTGCCGGCAACAAGCGTTACATCCGGGCAAGCTTCTCTTACCTTTTCGACCGCCTCGAGAACGCCGATATGGTGACCGTGCGCCGAGTCCATTACCAAGCAATCCGCGCCTGCGCCCACCAAAGCCTTCGCTCTGTCGAGGTAACCTGCTCCGTTGCTGATTGCCGCACCTACAAGCAGTCTGCCGTTTTTATCACGCGCGGAATTGGGATACTGAATGCTCTTTTCGATGTCCTTTATGGTGATAAGTCCCTTAAGGTAGCCTTCTTCGTCCACGATGGGAAGCTTTTCGATACGGTGAGCGCCCAAAATCTTTTGAGCCTCTGCAAGCGTCGTTCCCACGGGCGCGGTGATAAGGTTATGCTTCGTCATTACCTCGCTGATGGGACGCGAGAAATTCGTCTCGAATCTCATGTCGCGGTTGGTAAGTATTCCGACGAGTTTCCCCTCTACCGTAATCGGCACGCCGCTGATACGATACTTATTCATGAGGTTTAACGCGTCCGAAAGCAAATGCTCGGGCGAAAGATAGAACGGGTCGGTAATTACGCCATGTTCGCTTCTCTTTACTCTGTCGATGTTCTCCGCCTGCGCGTCGATGCTCATATTCTTATGGATAATGCCGATACCGCCCTCGCGCGCGATTGCTATCGCCAAACGCGACTCGGTTACCGTGTCCATTGCCGCAGACAAGAGCGGTATATTAAGCTTGATGTTCTTGGATAAGCGAGTGCTTAAATCCACGTCCTTCGGCAATACGTGCGACTCGCCCGGAATCAGCAGTACGTCGTCAAAAGTAAGTCCTTCCTTTACGATTCTGTTCATATATCTCTCCTTAATTTTATTCTGTTTGTACCTACGTCTTCTATCCTATATATTCCGCGAGCATTGTCCTGTAAAGCTCGGTTATATCGCTTTCGGTGCCGTTTCTCGTTACCGCACAAAGCTCGGCAAGCTCCGCTTCCGAAAACGCTCCACTTGCCTTACAACGCACCGCCAACTTTTCCAGCGCCTTGTACCTGTACAACTCGTCCAAAGCAGAAGGCGCCACATACGACGAAAGTGCCGCTTTATATTTGCTCGCGAGTTCTTTCAACGCACTACGCCTTTCGTTCGAAAAAAACTCCGCGCCGCTTTTTTTCTCGATAAACGTCGACACCCTCGACAGCACGCTTACTTCCTCGACCGTAAGAGCGGAAAACGTCGCCGACTTTACAAACTCGTCAAACGTCGCTTTCGTTCCGTCCGAAAGAAGTATCTTTTCCTCGCCCGTCGCCATACTTGCCGCCACATTGCGACAGTAAACGTAGTCTAGGTACGAATACTCGTTTGCCTGCGTGGAACGCGGGAGACTGACTTTAGCCAATGCGTCCAACCACGCCGCCTTTTGTTCGCTAAAATCCGCAGTCACAAACGCTCGAGTGTTTTTTTCAAGTTCGCCGGCGAACTCGGAATTAACCGAAAACAGCGACGACGATAACGATATGCAACGAACCAGCGAATCCGCACTTCCCGAGCGCGAATACTCTACCGAATAGTACGAATACGCCTTTTGCTTGTTACCGACGCTAGAGTACAACTCAGCCGCGGACAAAGGAAAGCAAAGCGTCAACGCATAAAACGTCAAGGGCAAAATGACCAACAAGCATGCAAGCGTCCTAAATATCGTCGCAACGATAACGCCGGTGCCGTCGGTAATTTCTACCCTTTCTTCGTTTTGCATCGTATGCCTCCGAGAGTATATTTTTGATATTATACCATAATTCGGCAAAAAGTCAAAAGCCTTTACGCAGATTTTTCAAAAATTTTTCGTAAAGGCTGTTTATTACTTGTCTGTTAACCTAATATCGCAAACATAAATACCCGAACTACTCCCTTACCGCGACCACCTCTTTCGTCACCGGGTCGATAAGCACCGCGTATACGACGTATCGCTCGGGCACGAATGCGACGTACCAGTAGTACCCGCCGTCGCCGTTTATCGGATTCTTTATGTAACGCAAAAATATTTCGCAGTTCATATTGCCGCCGGAAGTAAACGAACGCAAGCTGTCCTTTAGCCGAATTTCGGCAATTTCGAGCGCGACCGTGGCGCTTATTTCGTCCTCGCCGCGGACTTCGCAAAGCGCAAACGTTTCCGCTTCGCCCGTGGACGACATCACCGCAAGCGCCGCGTTCCCCTCCACTCGCAACGGTATTTCGAACGAAAACGTGTTCTTGAACGGGTGCTGAGAAAATTCGCCGCGGTAGACGCTTTCGCCGTAACGAAGTTCGTACGAGTACTCCGCGTTTTCATCGCTTTCGGGAGTCAGGGTGACGACGGTGAAATTCGTTTTTTCGCCGGATATGCCGTCTATATCGAAAGGCTCTTCTCTTGTTCCCGATATTAGTTCTACGTTCCACGCTTTCCCCGAAGCGCACATAACAACGTCACGCAGTTCGGATATTATCGCCGAACGTTTCTCGAGAAGGCTGTCGCAACCGCAAAGTAACATTGCCGCGAAAGCAAATATGCACACAATAAGCACTTTCTTTTTCATAAACTATATATATGCGCATATCTTCACTCGTCAGAACTATGTTTTCTACATAGAAACGACATAATTACTGCATTGCAGGGATTGAACTAATTTTTCTTGATAAATTTCTTGATAAATATTTTTTTGTGTGCTATACTAATCGTGCCAAACAAGTTCAACCTCTGTGTTCAAGCAAAATCCATTATGAATAATGTGATTTGTTTTGGCTTTTTCGTGAATAATATAAAGAACGGGAATCCCCTACGCGATTAACGTAGACTTCCTTCCTGTTCATATATTATTGCATTGAAACCTAAACATGGTTGCTTTAATAAACGGTTGATTTGTTTGGCGACAATCGAAGTCTGCGTTCTTCGGTGCGTTGGCTTCGGTCAACGCACTATTTCATTTAGGAGGATAAAAAATGAATATCGAAACAGAAATTCTTCAGCTCATCGAAACGCTTAAAGAGCATGAAGACTTCGAAACTCGCAGCAAGGTTTTGCGCCGTTCGCTGCACGCGCTTGCGGAAAAATTCGGTAAAACCGATTCCGAAGTGCTTGAACTCTATCTTTCCGCAAGCAAGGAAAATGCTTAACCGTTACGCTTCCTAGTGAACTTTTTTGTTACTTTTGTTATCATGCTAAGGCTTTCTTTTATCGGGAAGCCTTTTCCTTTTATAGTCCGCGACGCACTAATCGCAACGAGACCGTTTTTAATAAAGTTTCTTCAAGCCTTTCCTTTCCGCGTATAGCTGTTTCGATAAACGACAAAAAAGCCTTATCATGGAGCAAATAATCTGTATCCGAACAATTTCGGCAAAAACGCGCAAGCAATTCCCGCTCTTTTGTTT
>CAYTKK010000063.1:0-3491 GCA_964438355.1 uncultured Lachnospiraceae bacterium
TCGACCCCGTACTTCAACTGCTGGATAGCGGTTATATTCCGGTCATATCCACGCTCGGTTGCGATGAAGAGGGTAATACGTATAACATTAACGGCGATACCGCCGCGGCGTACATAGCCGGTGCTTTGGGGGCAGAGCGACTTATAATGATGACGGATATAGCGGGACTTTTGCGCGATATAGACGACGTCGGTACGCTTATCCCAAACATAACGGTAAGCGAGGCGCAAGTTCTGAAAAAAGAGGGTATTATTTCGGGCGGAATGATTCCGAAAATCGACTGTTGTATAGAAGCCATTTCAAAGGGCGTTAAAAGCGTAATTATAATGGATGGCAGAGTTCCGCACTCTATTCTTACGGAGATACTTACCGACGAAGGCGCCGGAACAATGGTTGTGGGAGACGAACAATGATGACGACAAAGGAAAGGGATAAATTGTATGTTGCTCCTACGTACGCGCGTTTCGACGTCGAGCTTGCGGGCGGCAAAGGAAGCGTCGTAATCGACGAAAAGGGCAAGGAATACATAGACATGGGTACGGGCATTGCCGTTAATACCTTCGGTGTTGCCGATGAAAAATGGGTAGCGGCGGTAACCGAGCAACTTCATAAAATTCAACATTCTTCGAATCTGTATTACACTGCGCCCGGAGCAAGGCTTGCGGAGATGCTGTGTAAGCGTACAGGCATGAAAAAGGTGTTTTTCGGGAACTCCGGAGCCGAGGCAAACGAGTGTGCGATTAAAATAGCGCGAAAGTACGGAAGCGAAAAGCGCGGCGCGAAGTGCCACAAGATTATTACTTTGGTAAACAGCTTTCACGGAAGAACGATAACCACTTTGGCGGCAACCGGTCAAGATAAATTTCATACGCTGTTTTTGCCGCTTACGGACGGATTTATGCACGTTAATGCGAACGATTTAGACGCGCTTAAGGCGGCGGCTGACCCGAGCGAAGTTGCGGCTATAATGGTCGAGTGCGTCCAAGGCGAGGGCGGGGTAAACGCTCTTACCGCCGAGTTTGTCTTAGGCGTGGAAAAACTTTGCCGCGAGCGCGATATTCTTTTGATGATCGACGAGGTTCAAACCGGTAACGGAAGGACGGGAGCGTTGTACGCTTATCAGAATTTCGGAGTCGGTCCCGACGTGGTCACGACCGCAAAGGGATTAGGAAACGGACTTCCGATAGGAGCGTGCATGATGAACGAGCGCACGCAAGGCGTTTTGTGCGCGGGCGAGCACGGCTCGACGTTCGGAGCAAATCCCGTGGCGGCGGCAGGTGCGATTTCCGTACTCGAAAGGATAGACGACGAACTTTTGTCGGGCGTTCGTGAAAAATCGAAATACGTGTTTGACGCGCTTAGCGGAGCAAAGGGAATACAATCGGTTAGCGGAATGGGACTTATGATAGGCGTCAAAACCGAGCGTCCCGCGTCCGACGTGGTAAAAGAATGTATGGAAAAGGGCGTGCTGTGCTTGACGGCGAAGGATAAGCTTCGTCTTTTGCCGGCGCTGAATATCCCCTTTGATCTTTTAGAAAAGGCAATAAACGTTATAAAATCTGTCGCTGCAAGCGAATAAAAGAGGTGAACTATGGTAAATCTTAAGGGTAAACATTTTCTGAAGTTACTTGATTTTTCCACTGAGGAGATAGAGTATTTGTTGGATTTAGCTCTCCGTCTTAAAGAGGAGAAAAAAAACGGTATCGCGCATAAACTTTGCGCGGGTAAAAATATCGCGCTGATTTTCGAAAAGACGAGTACGCGTACTCGTTGTGCGTTCGAAGTTGCCGCTGCGGACCTTGGAATGCATCCGGTGTATTTGGATCCGAGCGGAAGCCAAATAGGTAAAAAGGAGAGTATTGCTGATACGGCTCGCGTACTAGGCAGAATGTTCGACGGCATCGAATATCGCGGATATGGTCAGGAGATAGTGGAAGAACTTGCGAAAAACGCAGGCGTTCCCGTCTGGAACGGACTTACCAACGAATTTCATCCTACGCAGATTCTTGCCGATTTTATGACGATAAAAGAGCATTTCGGTTCGCTTAAGGGTCGTAAACTGGTGTATATGGGCGACGCTCGATACAATATGGGAAATTCGTTGATGGTAGGTTGCGCAAAAATGGGAATGCATTTTGTCGCATGCGCTCCGAAGAAGTATTTCCCGGACGCGAAGTTAATCGAAGAGTGTCGTACTATCGCAAAGGAGAGCGGAGCAACGCTTACGTTTTGCGAGGACGTCA
The DNA here is from genome assembly GCA_964438355.1 of uncultured Lachnospiraceae bacterium. Classification (GTDB taxonomy): domain Bacteria; phylum Bacillota; class Clostridia; order Christensenellales; family Pumilibacteraceae; genus UBA10677. Next base: position 2,244 of record CAYTKK010000063.1, read on the forward strand.
CGGAAGCTACTAAAAACGCCGACGTTATTTATACGGACGTCTGGGTATCTATGGGCGAGGCGGACGACGTTTGGGCAGAGCGTATCGCCGACCTTACGCCTTATCGCGTAACGACAAAGGTAATGCAAAACGCGGGAGCGCAGTGTAAGTTTATGCACTGTCTGCCGGCTTTTCATGACCTAAAAACAAAAATAGGTAAATCCGTTTACGATAAATTCGGTATTGATTGTATGGAAGTGGAGGACGAGGTATTCGAATCCGAGGCTTCGATAGTCTTTGACGAAGCGGAAAACCGTATGCATACTATTAAAGCCGTTATGGCAGCCACCCTCTGACGGCAAAATTTTGTGTAATTCTGCGAAAAACGCATAGAGGCAGTATGTCCGGATACAGCCGTCTATGCGTTTTTCTTGTCTAACGCAAAATTTTACTCGTCAGACCGCTTCTGTCATCTTTCGTACAGTCCTGTGAAAAGAGCATAGAGGCAGTATGTTTGGATACAGCCGTCTATGCGTTTTTCTTGTCTAACGCAAAATATTACTCGTCAGACCGCCTCCGTCACCTTTTGAGCAATCCTGTGAAAAGAGTATAAAAATAGCTTGTAATAAGTAAAAAAATCCGAGTCTTAATAAATTCTAGACTCAGATTTTTTGTGCAAAAAGCGATTTATTCTTCGGTTGATTCTTTAGCTGTTTCTTTCGGTTTTGTTTCGGGATTCGTCGAAGACCTTTCAGGCGTTGATTTAACGAAAGCTGTCCAACGTTTAAGCGTAATCGCGCAAACTACAACGCCGACAACCGCGATTATTAACCAAACGAGCAATGCTCCGCGCCAGCCGAACGCCGTGGCGATTATCGGGTTGAGGAACATTGCGACCGTGCTTCCTACGTATGTACATGCGTTGGTGATTCCCGACACGGTGGAAACTTTGCCCGTGTACGTAAATCGCGTTGGGAGGTAAGAGATGAGCATCATATTTATTCCGTGCATAAGCGATGAAGCGAGAGCTGCCAGTATCAAGGAAAGTACGACGTTAGTAGCGTAAAATTGCCATAAAACGAGCAGAAGAACGGCGCCTATACTAAAGAAAATAAGAGAGCCGAGCACTTCGTTTTTAAGCACGCGCTTAAATAATTCGGTGTATAAATAGCTTCCCGCAATGGATACAAGCGGCAGTATTACCGACATCAATATCGACACTTCGGAATCGAGTCCGAATACGGAACTTAAATACGTAGGCATCCAAGT
>CAYTKK010000063.1:3591-8594 GCA_964438355.1 uncultured Lachnospiraceae bacterium
TGCGTCGTTTTCGCTTCTGCGCATCGAAATGCAGTACGCCAGCCATATTCCAGCGACGATGATTGCAAACACTGCCGCAGAGAAGAAAACGAACTGCCACGACGATATCGAAATTATCATCGGTACGATGAGGTATATGGCAACCGTTGCCATATGGCTTGCCGTCAGCACCCAAAACATTGCGGTAAGAGTGCGTTCCGGCGAGAGTTTTTGCGTTATTATGCGCACCATCGGAGGCCAAAACATGGCTTGAGCAAAGCCGTTAATCGCCCAAACTACGGCAAGAAGAACGGTGTTATCGCCGAGAAACGGAAAAACGCAGTTGCAACAAATCGTAATCAGCAGTCCGCACAGGATAAGGTTTTGCGGGCGAAATTTGTCGCCGAGTATTCCGCTTATTATTTGTCCGAATCCGTACGAAAACATTAGCGCCGCAAGAACTATTCCCATCGTTTCGGACGTTATTGCGGTGTTTTCGACTATGTTTTGTTGCGCCGTTTGGCAGGTCTTTCTTGTAACGTAGCTGGTAAAGTAGATAAGCGAGCACAATAAAATCAACAAGAAGTCCTGACGGTTTTTCTTTTTAAGGGTTGATGATTGTTTAGATTTTTCCATAAACGGCTCCCGATCGTCTTGTGTTTTTGCGTAAAAGTAATTTTTCCGAAAAGAGGGGACTTTGCTTCGGCAATTTGTGCTTATGCAATGCGTTTTATGCAAAAGTTATGGTTTTCGGCGACGAGAGAATGATATCACTATTTTTATTTTAAGTCAAGAAAAAAGCAACGCGTCGTAAACTAAAGCAACGCATTAAAAATTAGTAAAAAAAAGCTCTTTTGCGGCAACGAGAACAAAATTTGTTTCGCACTTAAAAAAGAGCCTGATGATTTTTGTTTTTGCGATAAATCACGTATATTTTTGCAATAAATTACGCGCCGCCCAAGTCAAATACGGTACTGTTTCGCGCAAAAAGAAATTCATCTTAAAAACAAGCAATTTGCGTCCGGACAAAGAAAACTACTTGGCGACTTTACTCGATTTTGCGGTGTACGAGGTAACGCCCTTAAACGTCTCGCCGTCCACTTGAAGCGCGCAAGGCGAATCGAAGGTGACGGTTATTTCGTGACCCGTCAAAACTTCAACCATTTCCTTGTGTTTTACGTGTTCGCCCTTGAATATCGAGGGGAATACGATAAGGGTCTTAAGTTTTCCGGTGCCGTGCATAACGACAAGCGACAATTTGCCGTCGTTATTAAGCCTGTCTTGGTCGGGAGCCACCATCATTCCTCCGCCGTAGTACCTCCCGTTCATCGTGGGGGCAAGCCAAACCTTACGGAAAGATTTTTTGACGCCGTCTACGGTTATTACGGCGTTGCGGGGTTTATATTTACCCATAAGTCCGCCTATTGCGATGCTCGTGTAATTAATTGCAGCGCTAGGGTCTTCTGCGCGGATATTATCGCCCTCTTCGCAACAATATCCGTCGATACCGAATCCGATACCGTTAAGGAATCGAAGCGTTTTTCCGCCTACCGTTACGGAGGGAAGGTCGACGACGTAGTCGTTTAGTTTTACCAATCCGTCTTCGGACTTGTATTTTACGTCGGTAAAAAAGTCGTTGCCTGTGCCGGTCGGAAAATAATAAATGTCGTGCGTAAGCGAAGCGGCGTTAAGGCTGTTTGCAAGTTTGTTCAGTGTTCCGTCGCCGCCGCAAACGATAATTTTGTCGCTATCGGTAACTTTCGCTATAAATTCGTTTACGTCATCCAACGTGGTTATATCCACGAACGTTAGCGGCTGACCTATGAATTTTTCCGAAATGGGCATTGCACACGAGTATCCCTCGCTGTTGCTTGACAAACGGTTAAAAATTATGTAAATCATATTAAAACCTCTTTTGCTCTTTGACTAGAGTAGCGTGCTTTTATTCGTGACAAAGAAAAGCAACAAGACAATTTTAGCATAGGCGTCGAAATTTGTCAATACGGACAGAGTAATAAATTGAATAGTTTTGCCTGTAAACTTGCGATTTTCGAGTTATTACGACAATTTTTTCAAAAATAATACTTAAAATAACGAACGAAATATGAAGAATTTGCTAAAGAAAAGTAGATTAAATCGAGTGTGCGACAAATTCGACGTCAAAACGTTTTACAATAAAATGCAGATAGATTATAATTGTAGCGGAAAACAGTTATTGCCGATATTTTAAGTGAAGAGGAGAAGAAACGATGCGACTTTCGTTTGACGAAATAAAGAGAATGACTTTCGGCGCGCTCTATATGGAAGAGGCGAGCGGTAAAATAAATTTTTATAGAATGACAAGTTCTATGCGCAAACGTTTTGACGAAAGCAAAGAGGGATTCGGAATAAAGACGCTTTCGACGGCGGGCGTGTGCTTCGACCTTTATACTACGGCAACGCGATTTTCGTTTTCTTACGACGCTTTTAGGGCATCGTCGCGACGATTCTTTGATTTTACCGTGCTTGTCGACGGAGAAATTACGGACAGTATAGGTGTTGCGTCGAACGCTCTCGACGAAGAGACGGGAGAGGTTGTCGTAAACCTTTCCGGCGGACGACATCGAGTTACGGTTACGTTTCCTTCGCTGTACGGAGCAGGAGTCTGGGACGTACAAGCAAACGGAGAAATCGAGTATCTGCCCGAAAGACCGCGAATTTTGGCGTACGGAGATTCCATAACGCAAGGCTATGACGCTCATCTGTCGGCTAATTCGTACATTAATCGCGTGGCAAGAGAACTTGACGTCGAAATTATAAACTTCGGTATAGGCGGCTCGTGCGTCGAGCATGCGGCGATTGAAAACATTGCTTGCGACGCCGTGATTGTCGCGTACGGCGTAAACGATTGGGTTTTTAAGTCGGCAAAAGAGTTTAATTCCACTATGCAAAAATTTTTCAGTGAACTTGCCGCCGCGCAAAAGAGTAAGCCTATTACCGTCTTTTTGCCGATTTGGTGCGCTGACTCGAATGCAAAAAAGCCTGTCGGAACGTTGGTTGAAGCCTCGCGCGCGATTGCGTCATACGCTTTTAATAGCGGTTTGGAGGTAGTGGACGGAATGGACTTTGTTCCGCACGCGACCGAATATTTTTCTCCCGACGGACTTCATCCGACGGACGATGGTTTTGCGTATTACGCGCAAAAAGTAGTCCCCGTCATAAAGAAAATGTTGAAGCGCTAATTTGCAATGTGAGCTTTTTGTGGCGGTTAAGTCGATGAAGAATTATACCGTAGACTCGGATATAGTTGCTATTACTATAAGGAGCGTAATATAAAAAATAATTTGAATTATAAATTAAAGCAAAATACGAAAAGATAATTTTGAAGTAAATAATTTGCAAAACAAAAGAACGAACGAGAGCTTTTTTGCACTTGTCCGTTCTTTATTTGTAATCTTATTCTATGGTCGAAAGTTTATGTATGAGTAGTTTAATGGTTTGATTCTAAAATAAGTCGCGTTAGCTTACGCTTTGCGTGTCAGTTATTTTCGCTGTCCGCCGTAGCCGTTGATTGCTTGTCGGCAGGCATAGATACGGAGGGCGTGCCGTTCTCGTCCTCGGTGTAGAAAGCGATTGATTCGAACTCGTCGACTATTTCCTTGTCGGGCGCCGGGGTAGAGAGCGAAACTATTACGGCGACTATAAGTCCGATAAGGAAGCCGGGTACTATTTCGTAAATTCCGGTGGCTACAATCAGACTGGTAAAGCCGTAATTTTCGAGGTTGAACAGTACCATCCAAAGTATGGAAACAGCGGCGCCCGTAATGATTCCGGTGCACGCGCCTCTGTAGGTGAGACGTTTCCAGTAAAGCGACAACAAAACGATAGGACCGAACGCCGCGCCGAAAATCGACCAAGCGGCGGATACGAGTTCCATAATTCCGCCGAGTTTGAAGTAGTATACCAAAAGCGCAAGTATGGTGGCGATTACGGTTACTCCGATTGTTGCGATGCGCCCGACGTTAAGCATTTGTTTGTCGGTCGATTTTTTGTTTATTACGGTTTTATATATATCGGAAGCGAACGATGATGAAGATGCAAGCAGTTGCGAGTCGGCTGTGGACATTGACGCCGCCACGATAGCCGATATCAAAAGTCCGCCGATAAGAGCGAGTCCGCCCCAACCGAAGATGTTGCGTACGAGTTGAACGAATACGAGGTTTTTGTTTTCGGCTGCCAGCGAGTCTCCCAAATAAACGTGCGCGATAAGCGCTACGAGCGTAGCCATAAGGAGAATAATGAAAATCCAAACGCAACCGATGATTTGGGATTTTTTCATTTCTTTTTCGGATTTAATTGCCATATAACGCACGAGTATGTGAGGCATACCCATATATCCGAGTCCCCATCCGAGTCCCGTTATTATGGTTGCGACGCTTGCCCAGTCGAGTTTGCCGGAGGAGAGAAGATTCCAGTAGTTTTCGGGAGTCGTTACGGTGCCAACCGGTCCGCTTACGCCCAGCATAACCGCCGTGACGATGGGGACTATCATAAGCGCCGCAAGCATCAATAGTCCTTGGAAAAAGTCCGTCCAGCAAACTGCGTTAAAGCCGCCCAACAGGGTGTAGACGAGTATGACCGCCGCCGAAATTATCATTGCGACGTCCTGCGGAATTGCAGGCATCAGTGTGGAAAAGAGCTGTCCGCACGCAAATACGGAAGACGCGGCATACACGCAGTAGCCTATCATAAAGATAACCGCGCAGGTTACGCGAAGCACGGGGGAACTAGCCTTAAAGCGGTTGGACAAAAACTCGGGGACGGTGATTGAATCGCCCGCTATGATGGCGTAACGGCGAAGTTTGGGGGCGATAAACACCCAAGCGCAAACGGTACCGATTAGTAATCCAATTGATATCCATACCTGACCCATTCCGTACAGGAAGATAGAGCCGGGTAATCCCATCAGCACCCATGCGCTCATATCCGACGCGCCCGCGCTGAATGCGGAAACAAGACCGTTCATGTTTCTGCCGCCGAGGAAG
>CAYTKK010000064.1:0-8329 GCA_964438355.1 uncultured Lachnospiraceae bacterium
GTCACACATATAACCACAAGAAAACTTTTATATCAACTAGAACTTTTTATCTTTTAATCATATTCCCATCATCATCAAAATAGTAATCTCTTTTACCTTCAAACCTACCATGAACTTTATTGTGGCATTCATTACATAAAAGTTTTAAGTTATCAGGATTTGTAGCAATACTAGGTTCATCAACATTAGCAGGTGTTAAGTGAATGATGTGGTGCACTTCAGTACCAACTTTACCACATTCTTCACATAACCCATTTGCTCTTGCAATTACAATACTTCTTGCACTGTGCCACCTATCCGATTTATAAAACTTTTCTATTTTAGTGTGTTTTCTTTTAGGTTTAGTTTTTATCGTACTAGTCCCCATTTAGCAAACTCCTCAAATCCACCAATTGAGTCAATATAATTTCTAGCAATTTCTACTATCTCACCATAAGGTTTACCATCAATAAAATCATCACCAATAGCACACGATAATTCAATAACTCTATTTTCTTTTTGTGCTTTTAAGAATGCATAAATATTAACTGACACGTCAGCTTTAGATAGGTCTTTACCATGAAGTCCACCACCCGTAACTGAATCAGCCATATCAGAACCAAGTTTACGATTAGTTGCTCCTGTATCGACATTTGATCCACCTGTCCAATAACCAATAGGATTAATCAATGCTGTTGGATATTCTTTTTTTAATACTTCAGTTTCAACATTACTTTGACAAATAATTAGTCTTTTACCATCAAGAATGTATTTTCCATCAAACGAATACTTTTTATAAATATCTTTAGCAATTTTAGTAAGTAACTTTTGTTCTTTTGTAACAGGTACTCCTTTAAATATTCCATTATCACCACATCTAATTTTATCTTTTTGATTTTTAGATAAATGTTCATCTTGAGCCACCAAAACAAAATCAACTTTTATCGAATCATCAACAATTCTATGAACTACACTTTCAACATCATATAAACTAATTGGAACACTTGATTCAGCGATAATATGACAAACACCATGACCTAGTAAAACCTCTACTGCTATTCTAGGATTTTTAACTTGCTTATACGCTAAATCAACAATTGCTCCTGCAATTCTATCCACCTCTTTATCTGGGTGACTTGGATTAACTTTTTCAAACATAAATATCATTTCTCCTTTGATTTAAATCGTTAGCCCTTTTAAAGCCTCAACGTTTGCTTTTTATTATTTTCTTTTAAACTTATTGGCATTTAAAATAAAAAGCCCACACAGCCAAAATGTGAGCCTTACCTTTAAAGATATAATCTTTAAGACTATAAAATTAACTAGTTTTTTCAATTTTTAATCGTTGAAATTTTATAAAAGTATATTTTCATTTTCAAAATCATAGATGTCAGTTCCTTTATATTCAACACCATCACGTATGCAAATTACATCATTTGGATTACCTTTAGTTTTTACATATCTACGAACAATTGCTGAAGCATACTTTTCATCAATTTCCATCGTGAAACACACTCTATCACATTCTTCAGCTGATATAAGTGTAGTTCCACTTCCACCAAAGAAATCAATTACTAAATCCTTAGGTCTTGATGAGTTTTTCATCAAATATGAAATTAAAGGTACAGGCTTTTGAGTTGGATGAAGTTCATTCTTCTTTGGCTTATCAAAATTAATAACACATTTTTGTTTTCTATCGCCATACCAGTTATGACTTCCTCCATCACGCCAACCATAATGGATCGGCTCGAAGTCCCACTGATAATCTTGACGACCTAACGTGAACTGTCCGTTCTTACTCCATATAAGTTCTTGTCTAGGTTGAAGTCCATTTGATTTTAAAGCATTTTCAAAGTTGACATGTTCTCTTGTTGCAAAGAACTCATAATAACAAGCACCTGGCTTTAATGATTTATTCATATTCTTAAACACTTTATCTAAGAAATTATAGAAATCTTCGCTACTCATATTATCGTTTTGAATCTTCATTCCAGTTCCACCTTCATAATCAACATTATAAGGTGCATCAGTAATACAAAGGTCAGCATACTTTCCTTCCATTAAAACTTCGACATCATTTGAAGTTGAATCGCCACACATTAGTTTGTGTCTTCCAAGTCTCCAAACATCACCACGTTTAACAAATGCTTCTTTATCAAGTTCTGTATCAGCATCAAATTCATCATCTTCTGGTAACTCTTGCATTTTATCTAACAAATCTTCAAAGCCAAAATCTGCCATATTAAGTTCTATGTTTAATAATTCGGTTTTTAACTTCTCAAAATCCCAAGTTGAAAGTTCACTTGATTTATTGTCAGCAACTCTAAAGGCATTGATTTGGTCTTCAGTTAAATCAGAAGCAACAATAACTGGTACTACTTCAAGTCCTAACTTAAGAGATGCAAGTCTTCTTGTATGACCACATACGATTACATTGTTTTTATCTACAATGATAGGATTCTTAAAACCAAATTCACTAATTGATTTAGCAACTACATCTATTGCATCATCATTAATTCTCGGATTATTTTCATACGGAATCAAATCCTTCAGTTTCATTTGAATCACTTGTATTTGTTGACTCATTTAACCATTCCTCCTTTTGTTGTGCTAATCTTCTTTCCATTATTTTAAGTTCATCATATTTATCACTAAACTCTTTTCCAAAGTGCTTAGTAAGCATATAGACAACTGCTTTATAATTAGGTCCGACTTGTTTCTTAACTCGATTTACTTTTTTCTTTTGTCCTCCTGGAACTCCAGTATCAGTAATATCTTGAGTTTCAGTAATTTCTTCATAACCTAAAGCAAGTTTTAACATTGAATCAATCAAATCTTTTTTTAAATCCATTTTTGATAAAATAAATGCTTCATCTATTTCTTTATGCTTTTTTCTTAAAATGATTAATGCTTGTGGTGTCAAATCTAGTGCTTTTGCAATTTCAGTTTTTGTAGCTAATCTTTGAACGCTTGTTCTTATGAAATTCAAGATTTCTTCAAGTCTTCCAGTTCTTACCCATTCATCATAAGAGTCGCTACGATGTCTTTCTTTCTTTTCCATTTTTCTCACCTCACTTTTTTGCATGAAAAAAGCCCATAAGAATTTAATCCTATGAGCTATAAATGATTTTTTGACGTATTTCTACATTCCTATTATATCACAAGTAAAATTATTTCAAACTATTATCAACTATTTTGAACTACACTCTTTTCAAGTAGAATTAATGCTTCTCTATGCAGTTTATAAGCATTACTTTTTGAATAATGCATAATCGCAGGTATTTCATCCCAACTCTTATTTAAAACATATCTATAACTCAAAATTCTTCTATGTTCAAGTTCTTCTAAAGATTCTAATTCTAAACTAAACTTAACTAACATTTGTTCTAGTTCTTTTTCAAATCGTCTTAACACTTGTTCAGCTTCAATTTTTTTATGAATCCACTTAACAAATGGTGCTTCAAGATTTTTAGTGCAATCAATAGGCTCTTTAGAATAATCAATTCCACCAAGTGAATATGACATTGTTTCATAATAGTTTATTAAATTTTTTTGGTTTTCTATAAGTTTTCTTTGTTTATTAATTTCATCAACTATTTTAACTTGTACTTTCATTTTGCACCACCTCCTAAACTAACTTTAACTGCATTTATTAAAGATGATTGAATACAATCTTTTCTTTCAAGTGCTTTTAAGATTTCTTCATCAATAGTACCTTCAGTGATTATATGTTCTATTACAACAGTATTTGATTTTTGTCCCTGCCTATAAAGTCTAGCATTTGTTTGTTCATAAAGTTCTAAACTCCAAGTAAGCCCAAACCAAATAAGTGTTGAACCACCACTTTGAAGGTTAAGTCCATGTCCTGCAGATGCTGGATGAATCAAACCGACAATAACTTTACCTTCATTCCATCTTTTAATTGCATCTTCTGTTTTTATTTCTTCATAACCAACTTTTAGTTCTTTTAGTCTATTTATAATTCTTTCTAAATCGTGTTTGAACCAATAAGCCACAAGTACAGGTTTACCATACGATGCCTCTATTAAATCTTCTAATGCATCAAGTTTACGATTATGAATTTCTATCACTTTATGCTCATCAGTATATATTGCTCCATTAGCCATTTGTGACAGTTTGTTAGAAAGGACTCCAGCACTACTAGCACTGATATCTTCATCATCTAAACTTAAAACTAAATCATTCTTTAGTTCATCATATACACATTTTTCATCATCTGACATTTTTACTTTAACTTCATTTTTTATTAAATCTGGCATATCAAGATAATCAGTTGAAGTCATAGAAATTGTAATATCAGATATTTTATCGTATATAACTTCTTCAGCAAATGCTAAAGGCTTATAAGAATAAACTATCGCTCCATTTCTTTTATCTGGTGTAAAATATTCATTTCGATAATGAGTAATAAAACGACCTAGTCTTTTTCCATAATCAAGAATTTTATATTCACTCCATAAATCCATTAAACCATTTGATGCAGGTGTACCAGTAAGTCCTACGATTCTTTTTGCAAGTGGTCTAACTTTCATAAGACTTTGAAATCTTTTTGATTTAGCATTTTTAAATGAAGATAATTCATCAATTATAATCATATCGAATATAAATCTTTGATGACTTTCTTCTACAAGCCACTGCACGTTTTCCCTGTTGATTATATAAATATCAGCTTTTTCTTTTAAAGCCTTTATTCTTTCATCAACACTACCTACAACAATAGAATATTTTAGATTTTTCAAATGATCCCATTTTTCAATTTCATCTTTCCAAGTAGTTCTTGCTACTCTTAAAGGAGCTATTACTAAAATCTTACTTACATCAAAGGAATCAAATAATAAATTATTTAAAGCCGTTAGAGTTATAATCGTTTTACCAAGTCCACAATCAAGTAACAGTGCTGATTCATTATGCTCTTCAACAAATCTTGTTGCATAACTTTGATAACTATGTGGATTGTATTTCATCAATGATTCCTCCTATATCTTTTTCATCATCCAAAACATAAACTTTTAATCCTAACGCTCTTAATTGTTTATGTCTTAAGATTTGTAATTTTCTTGGTTTTTTATTTGGTGCTTTTACTTCAACAAATGCAACTTTACCAAGTGCCAATAATATAAGTCTATCTGGAACTCCATCAAATCCAGGACTTAGAAATTTAAGTGCTAATCCACCACGAGCTTTAACCTCTTTTATTAACGCTTTTTCTATTCTTTTTTCTTCCACTAAAAATTCCTTTTTTCATCAAAGGTGCATAGGTCCCCCTATATGATATATAAACTTTTTCTTATAATATTTTTTTATACCTATATAGAAAACTTTATACTAGACCTATGAGGACCTATGTCATTTTGGAATTTTCCTTACTATGTAAGGAAGTCCTCGAACTCATTAACTTCTTTTAATTTAAGACCAATGATGTATTTTCTTCTTTTTTTAACAGTTCTTTTAAAACCATTAGATTCTAAAGCGTTATAAAAGTCGGGTGCATTACGTGTATATTCATTTGTCTCATCACAGTACTTGCAATATGCTTTATATAAATCATTTGATGATTCTATCAATTTATCATCAACATCACAGCAATCATCAAGAAAGTGATGAAACCAGTCATTTTGTTCACGATATTCACTTATCGCTTCTTCTACAATTTTAGGAACTGGAATATTAAAATTTTTATCAATTACTTTTTTTGCACCTTCAATTATCCAAGATAAAATATACTCCCCAGCATTTTCGTATAAATAATCAGCATAATTCTTAACATCTCCACTACCAGTTAATTTGTTGGTAAAAGGGATAACAATCAAACGTCGCCAAATTCCATCGTCATTACCAGACACCCTTGGTAGATGATTTGTATAAAGAACTAGTGTGTGACATGGAGTAAAGTAAAATGGATCTTTATATTTCTTTTCAGCAAACACCTCATCAGTTGAACATAACTGTTTTACAATAGAATCATTAAGTCTTGCACCTTCTTGTGATTCGCTTGCAATAAGTAATCTTCTACCATTCATTTCAGCCATTTCTGGTTTTATGTTTCGTTTACAACCTACTGTTAAAGTATCAGCTGATATTTTTCCTGAATATAAACCTAATACTCTAAATATTGAATTCCAAAATGTCGATTTACCATTTCCACCTTCGCCATATGCTATAATCATTGCTTCAATAAATACTTTACCTATTGATGCAAGTCCACATATCATTTGAACATAATCTATAAGTTCTTGATCATATTTAAAGATTTTATTTATACATTCTAGCCATATATCTTTGCCTTTTTCACTTGGCGATACTGCAGTTATTTTGGTAATAAAATCATCTGGATTATGTTCTTTTGCACCTGCAAGTCCATATCTTAAATCATAAGTTGCTAAAGGTGTGTTTAATAAATAAGCATCACTATTTAAAAGTTTAGTATCAATTTCAATCATTGGTCTAACTTCTTTTAATGTTGCTGTTATGTATTTTGATTGGCGTCTATTTAAAACAAAACTTCTATAAGCATATGCATCTTGAAGTTCTTTATAAACTTCCAAGGTTTCATTATTTAAATTTTCTAGTACTTTAGATGGAAGCTTACCACCCATTACATCACTTATACCTTTTAGCTTTAGTTTTTCTGTTAAATTATGGATTTTAAGGTTAACTTCTTTTAGTTGTCTACTAGTTAATTCATGAACTACGCTTTGTGCTCCTGGTTCAGTTTCTTGCCAGTAATTACCACGATATCTAATAAAGTGTGTTGCAGGAGAGTATCTTATTTCATTTTGGAAATGTTTTGATAAAATTTCTGCTTGTCCTACATCTGTATAGTCATCAGGTTTATATGAAGTTGTGTCGTTATATTCTTCGGGTGGAATGTATGAAGGATCTTTTAGGATTTTTTTCAAAAAAGTTTTTGCACTATTCCATATAGAATTTAATTCTCTTTCTTCCATTGGAGTTTCACATTTTTCTGCTTCTTTCAATAATCGTTGATATGCTTCATCGGTATCTCCATAACGTTTAATGATTTTTCCAGCAAAATTTGATAACGTATTGTTTCTTGTTCCATCTTTTATAACATCAAAACAAGAATCAAACTCTTCAACTTCTAAAAAATCAGTTAAATTAATACTTCCTTCAATAATTTCAACATTTGCATTTTTAGTTCCAAAGAAAAATCTACCAGAGTCAAGTGCACCTTTATCAAAATATGGAAATATACTATTAATTTTTACCTTCAAATTTGAATATTCGACAGTATCATAAATAGTTGTAATTGGAAATAAAATATGAAATCTTGGTCTAGCTTTCTTACCATGTTTTTCTTTCATATGATTTCGTGAATAGTGTACAGCAAATGTAACATCTTTAAAAACTTCTTTTATATCATCTACACTTACCCATTCACTTTCTTCATCTGAATGTTCATTATCGCAGTCTACTGGTAAGCAATTAGAACTTAAAAAGTTATCATTACTACGATAATTATTTTTATATTGAGCACATACGTAATCATTACTTACTGCTCGTTTTAAAGACTCAATATCTATAACATCTATTTTGTTAGGATATGAGCAATTTCCTGGATTGTTTATATAATGTGAATCATATATTGTAAACATTTGCTTTCCTCCTAATCTTTTTTATAAAACATACATTCATATCCATCTGCTCTTAAAACCAAATCACTACACCAACTAGGTCTTGTTGCCATTAAAGTTGATATGTGTTCTACTGTTTCATCAAATGGAACTTCAATAATTAATTCATCGTGTACATGTGCTACTATTTTGTAATCTCTTAATACCTTCATAGAATGACAAAGAATATCACGAGCTGTTGCTTGTACTATATTTTCAACAAGTTTTGGTCCATATGTTTCTATACGTTCCCACTTTTTAGTTGAGCCAATTCCTTCATATGTAATACACTCAGTTCCAAATTTATTAATATCGATTCGTGGTTTAACATAGGATAACTTCCTACCACTTGGAAGCATGATAAAAAGCATTCCACTTTTATACTCGAAGGTAAGTCCATGAGTATGAGTAATTGTTTTATTCTTTATTGCTTTTTTTGATGTTTTATCGACACTCCACCAAAATTCAACAATTTTAGGAGATGCATTACGCCAAGCAGTAACAAGTGGTTGTAGTTCTTCTTCCTTAAGTCCCATATCAAGAGCACCCATCGAAGTTAAAGCACCAACTCCACCACCATAACCTAAAGCTAATTCTGCAATTTTTCCTTTTTGTCTAAGGTGCGAGTTAACACCATGTTTTTCTACTGGTACATGAAACATTTGTGATGCTGATTCACAATAAATATCAGCACC
>CAYTKK010000065.1:0-8313 GCA_964438355.1 uncultured Lachnospiraceae bacterium
TCCCAGACAAAAATAAAACGGTAGCCGAAAAGATCAATCGCAATCCCGCCCAGATAATTCGCAAAGATCAGCAAGGCGGAATTCAATATTGCATTCGCACTGCAGAACTGTCCGTATTTCTCCGGCGGGAACAATGCGACGAACACAGGACCGTTGCTGACATTCTGAATCGCATAAACGGCAATAATCGCAATGCCGACCGTAAAGAAAGAGTGATAGTCAAATACAAAATAATATCCCCAGATATTTGCAAGAATCACAATGACGCCGCTGGCAAGAAACACCCGCAAAGGATGAATCTTGTCCATGATCCAGCCGGTAAACATGATGACTCCCATGGAAATAAACGCCCCGACAGCCATCACTTTGCCGTACTGCGCCGCGTCCATGCCCAGTTCCCTGGTGGCAAACAACAGATTGAATACCTGGCGGCATGCCGTTGATGCATTGTTGAGCGCCGTTCCAAGAAACAGAAAAATGAAAAAAGGGTGACGGTAACACTGCCGGAAATAGAGCGCAACCCAGTTGTAAATGCGGAGCCAGAGAGGCAGTCCTCCGTTTTCAGGACGTTCCGCCGGAGGATATTCCCCCTCCTTCACAAAAATGCACATCAGCATGAACGTCACAAAATAGGCAATCCCCACCACGGTATAGACCCACGGCAGATGATCCGTCACCGAAGGCATCACCCAGAGATTGAATACCAGCTGCGTAACCATTCCCCCGATATTCATTGCCGCCATATAGCGCCCGATGAAACGATGCGGAATCACATCGGCAAAGATATAATAATAAATCGAACCGACAATCAGGTTGAAGAACTGAAAAAGAATGGCACAGAATGCAAGCAGCAGAATGCCGAGCGTCTGGAGCCTGACCGACGGCAGGAAGCCGGCGCCATGCAGGCATTTCGCAATCTGAGGCGTCCACCCAAGCAGAATCACGAATCCGGCTACGAACGGGGTCGCCGTCACAAGAAACGGAATCCTCCTGCCCCACCGTGTGCGTGTCCGGTCACTGGTCGTCGAAAGAATCGGATTCATTATGAAATTCATTGCGGAAGGAATGCTCCCGACGATCAACCCGATTGTTGCCCCGGAAGCATCGAACTGCGAAAGTGAGAGCGGCAGCACCGTCGGCACCATCATCCACGCCAGCAACCCGAAACAGCTTCCACCGAGGATCAGCCAGAAGCTGACTCCAATCACTCCCAGCAGAGAATAGCGCAATGTTCCTACGGTGTAAGGACGCGCAGGATCGGGTTCCGGCATGGGGGGAACTCCGCCGGCTGTCAAGTTCTGTTCCATGAAAAATCAGCTCCTTATTTCGCGATACGCTGTGCAGTGGCACGTTTTTCAAGTTCGGCAAGAAACTCCCGCCGGATTTCCAGAAAACGCCGGGGATCGGTCTCAAAATTCACCATGTCACGGGCAAGGCGCTCTGTATATCTGCGGGCATCGCCACCGAGTTTTTCATAAAGTTTGAATGCATCGAAATCCTCGGCGATCTCGCGGGACTGCTCCCAGCGCATGGAACTGATGATTTCGGTCGTATCAGGGTCAAAATAAATCTGAAAGCCTTCGCCGGGGCCATAGCCGTCCACAAAAGAATCCTGATAGGGATTGTTTTTCTTATCCCACGCCCAGGCCCATGACCATTGGTTGAAACCTTCACAGCCGAGGTTGTAACAGATCGCCCCCATCGTGCGCGTGCACAGCAGGGAACGGTCAAGATAGCTTGAAAAATTATTATAGATGATAACGCGGCGTCCCTGTGCCGTGGCTTTGCGGATTGCGGCATCCATCCCTTCATTGGCGGTCCATCCGGGAACCGCGATCTCCACATCCGGATACTGTTCGATCAAGCCCGTATGGGTCAGAGTATTCATATAGATCAGTTCCGGCGCAATTTTCCTGAGGTGTTTGTAAACTTCCTTTCCATTGGCGAACATCACCGGATCGGGTTCATCACGGTAAATGAACTGGAATTGCCCGATCCATCCCTTCTCCTTCAGATGGTTCACAAGGCTGCGCAGGACTTTGACCGCAAATGCGTGAAATTCAGGATCGTCCAGATTCCAGTAACGTTTGCGCAGATCGGCGGTCTTTCCGTATGGATCATACCTGACCTTGCCGTCACGCCCGTAAAGCGGTGCATCCAGGGGAATATCGGCGGACATCACGCGCCAGTTGCCTTTGCCGTAGACCTTGTCCAGAAGTTCCGGGAAACGGTCGAAAGTGGAGTAATCAATTTCAACGCCTCCTTTGCCGTCATCGACAATGCGGATGCGGTTGCGGATTTCCCATAAGGAGGGATCTCCGAAATTATACGCGCGATGCTCCTTCATATTACGCAGGATTTTTTCAAAAAGCCCCCAGTAGCGCGGATCTTTGAAGCCGGGCTGTCTTGTGAATCCCGCCAGGTTCGCCAGCGGCTGTGCGGAACCCCAGGAACCGAGACGGAACACCGGAACTTCCGGCAAGACCGCATCATAAACCCGCATCTCCACCTCCAGCGGCAAAGTGCCGAACATGGTCTGGACCTCAACTTTGCCACGGTAGATCCCCGCCTTTGCATCCGCCGGGATACGGACCGTCAGCCAGACAGGCTGCGATTTTCCCGGTTCCAGCATCGTTTTCTCGTCGGGGCTCAGCAGATCAGGGAAAGTTGCGGGCGCCATACGCAGAAGCGGGCTCTTCGGATTGCGGTAGAAACGGGCGGTATTCTGCGAGGCATAGATTTCTTTCACAAAGTAAGAAGAAAGTTCCGTCAGGCGCGCCGCGGGATCGGATTCATGAACCAAGGGATTGAGCTTGATGCGGACAGGGCCTCGGTATTCAAGAGAACTGATCACGAACTGTCCCGGCTCATACTCGTTACGGCAGGCATCCAGGCGGATTTTTCCGGTAACATCGCCGTCCGGCAGAAGCTGGTCGTTGAATATATTGTCAAGCGCCGTCGCCCCCCAGACAAGCGGCTGTCTCGCATCCGCACTCCTGTTGATTCTGCGCAGACGTTCCTTATCCAGCTCATTGCGGAAAACTTTCGCTTCCGCAGACAGCGTTTCCAATGTCCGCATCGACTTCCGGAGCTCCGTTCCGCGAACAGCCAGCGGGACAGCCGACAGACAGGAGGATATTTTTTCATAATTCTGTTTCAGTTTCCCCGGAAGCCTGTCTGCCTGTCCCCTGGCGGGAGCCAGCATTTTGACGATCATGTTCCGGCGGAATTCCAGCTCCGGATTGTTCTGGGGAGTCTTGATCAGGCGTTTGAACTCATTCTCGATTTCAGCGGCGGATAACACCGCATTGTAAATCTTCACATCATCAATCACACCATGAAAACCGCCAAGGTCTTTGCCGCTCAAAGAACCGATCGCAAGTGTGGCTCCGGCATTCAGTTTTACAGGTTTCGGAAGTTTCATGTTCCGGGTAATTTTTCCATCAACATACTCACTGGCTTCATTTCCGCGGATCACCAGTGCACCAAGATGCCACAACCCGTCCGACCAGTCATCACCGGCAGTATCGCGGGGCAGAACGGATACAAGTTTATTGTTGTCCACGCCGAACCTCCATCCTTCTCCGGTTGCGGGATTCTCTGCACTCGCGATGATACGCAGTCCCATCGGATGCGTGGATTTAAACCAGACAAGCAAAGTCATACCCTTTGCTTCATCCATTTCCGGCATCAGCCCGCAGAGCACCGAATTTGTTGCGCCGTCCAGCAGAATGCCGCTGCCCTGAAGGGCCGGCGCCCATGCCACCGGGCCGCGGAATGTCCCGTCTCCGGCACGCCCCTGACGGTTATGGACAACAGAACCGGAACCCTCATTCAAATCATAATGCCCGATCAGGGCGGGCAGGTCGGCGGCAAGACAGGAACACGCCAGCATGGACGCTATTCCAACGAATATTTTCTTTTGCTTCATTGCATACCTCTCTTTTTCCGGAATCATAGATTTTCCGATCTTGTTTTTCTATTTATTATACTCGGTTTTTCCTGTTTCCGGAATGCACAAAATCAACTTTTTTGTATCTTATCGTTTCTTTCTTCCATTTTTTCCGCTTGCCTTCTCCCGTTTTTGCTGTATAATATAGGAAGATCAAAAACAAATCTCTGCGGCAGGAGTTTCCTATGGCAAACCATGAAGCTTTTTCACTCACACCATTCCCCGTTGACATTCTTTTCGCCCGGTATGACGTGATTCAGGAGTGGAATCTTGACGCCTCGGAACTGGTTATGCCCTACTGGCGTTTATACCGCCCGGAAAACTCGTTCGGTTACATCAGAATCAAAGAACAGGAGATTCAGCTTCAGGCGGGAAAAATATATCTGATTGCACCGGACACCGCGTTTACTTCCTGCACCAGAGGAGGGCGGATCGAGAAGTTCTACATCCATTTTACCGCGGGAGGCCCTTATGCGGACTGTTCCGATTTCATGATCGAACTGCCGGGTTCCACGGCACTGCATGCGGTCATTGACCAGCTCAGCGGCATGCTCGCCGGCCGTCAGGCAGGAGATTCCCTGAAACATCTTGCCGGAGCATTGGTCAATCTGGCGCTGGAACAGCTGCCGAGGGAATACCTGATCACACATAACAATATCGAATCGCAGATGCTGGCGGTCTGGCGCCTGATCAAACGCGATCCGACTCAGAACTATACCAACCGGAAACTGGCTTCGATGGCGCATATGAGCCTTGGAGTATTCATCAAAAAATTCTACAGCAGTTTCGGGATTACGCCACAGCGTTTCATTCTGGATAAGAAACTGGATCTCGCCGCATTGTATCTGCTGCAGAGCAGCGAATCCATCGACGGCATCGCGGAACGCTGCGGATTCTGCAACCGCTACTATTTCACGCGAATCTTCACGAAATACCGCAAAATCTCCCCTGCCGCATTCCGTAAACATAACCGCTCGTAATCCAGACATGAAAAATCCGGAAAAAGAGGACTGCCCTTTTCCCGGATTCCTGATCTTCGCCGGACTCCGGCTTATTCCGCAAGCCAGCGTTCCGCATCGATTGCGGCGCGCGCACCCATTCCGGCGGCAGTGATCGCCTGACGGTACACATGATCCGCACAGTCTCCGGCGCAGAATACGCCTGCCATGCTCGTATAGGAACTCGCCCCCTTCAGCTCAATGTATCCCGCCTCATTCATGGCAAGCTGCCCTTTGAAAAGCCCCGTATTCGGGATATGCCCGAGAGCCGCAAAATATCCTTTGCATGGAATCTGCGTCTGTTCGCCGGTGACGATATTCCGAATCTCCACGCCGTCCACTTCCGTATTGCCGAAGATTTCGACTACGGAAGAGTTCCAGTGGATCTTGATTTTCGGATTCGCCTTTACGCGTTCCGCCATGATTTTAGAGGCGCGGAACGCATCGCGGCGGTGCACCAGATGCACTTCACTGGCAAAATGAGTCAGGAACGTGGCTTCCTCCATGGCGCTGTCGCCGCCGCCCACGACAACAACGGGAACATTGCGGTAGAATGCGCCGTCGCAGGTCGCGCAGGCGGACACGCCTTTGTTCAGGAACTTTTCTTCGGAGGGAAGCCCGAGCCAGCGGGGCGTGGAGCCCGTTGCAATGATCAACGCGCGGCATTCCGCAATTTCGCCGCTTCCGAGCACCAGTTCGTGCGGCCCCCCCTCCGCCAATTTGACACTCTGCACGGTTTCATTGACAATCTTCGCGCCGAACTTTTCCGCCTGCTGCTGGAACTTGAACATCAGTTCATATCCATTGACCGCATCGGGAAAACCGGGAAAGTTTTCAACGTCCGTGGTCTGGGTCAGCAACCCGCCGGGAAGCGGCCCGGCAAGAACCACCGGATTCAAATTTGCCCTAGAGGCATAGATTGCAGCGGTCAGCCCGGCGGCGCCGCCTCCGATAATGATCACATCTTTTTTCATCAGGATCCCCCTCTCTGTTCAGGTTTCGTTGGATGATACGGTAATATGCCACACAAATCACCGCCGGGCAAGGTCTTTCCGGGAAAAAAACTTTTTTTCTCCGGGCGGAGACAGGCATTTGCGCCATGCCTGTCCTCTGTAATCCATTGCAAATATTTGCCAGATAACTTCTTATTCGTGGTTTCCATACTTGACAATCCGTCAAAACGGAAGTATTTTATTTCGTCATTTTTTATAAAAAAATTAGCATTTTTCTAAAGGAGAACAAGAATGCTGGATAAAATTACTAAAGCGGTTTCATGTGCAATGATCCCGTGTCTCGACAAAGATTTCGTTCCTGCGACCCTCTGGGACAGAGAGTTCCGCAAGGCGGTCAAAGCCTCCGGCAAAAGCAAGGATATCGTTATCGCCGTTGAACGCAATCCCGAAAGCGTCAGTATTTATCCGACCGTCGTATTCGACAACGCCGACGCCTCCGAAATGGCGGCGAACGTCAGGCACGTCGAACGTCTCGTGAAAGGGCTTCTCTGGATGAGAGGCGGCTGGAAGGTCACAATCGCCGGAGATGCGAAAATTGCCGAAGAACTTGCGAAAATCTATTCTCCCGAAGGCGAACGCTCTTTCGATTACGCCATGATGGGACGCATTTACAGCAACAGGATGCAGATCGTATCCTGCGCCTATGCGGACGCTCCGAAAGCGAAAGAGCCCTCCATGCCGCTCGGCAGGCACCTTGACGGATGCAGAATCGGTTTCGACCTCGGCGGCTCCGACAGAAAATGCGCCGCGACCATCGACGGCAAACTCGTTTTCAGTGAGGAAGTTCCCTGGGACCCCTACTTCGAGAAAGACCCGCAGTATCATCGCGACGGCATCAATGACACGCTCAAGCGTGCGGCGGCGCATCTTCCGCGCGTGGATGCAATCGGCGGAAGCTCCGCCGGAGTTTATGTGAACAACCGCGTCCGCCTCGCATCCCTGTTCCGCGGCGTTCCCGAAGATCAGTTTGAAACCAAGGTCAAAGACCTGTTCATCGAGCTCGGCAAAGAGTGGGGCGTTCCGTTTGAAGTCGTCAACGACGGCGAAGTCACTGCGCTTGCAGGGTCCATGGAAATGAATGCAAACTGCGTGCTCGGCATCTCCATGGGCACCAGCGTTGCGGGCGGCTACGTCAACCGCGAAGGCAATATCACAGACTGGCTGAACGAGCTCGCTTTCGTTCCGGTTGACTACCGGGAAGGCGCACCTGCCGATGAGTGGTCCGGCGACCTCGGATGCGCGGTTCAGTACTTCTGCCAGCAGGGTGTCGCAAGACTCGTCCCGCTTGCGGGAATTGAGCTTCCGAAAGATATGAAATTCGCGGAACAGCTCAAAGAGGTCCAGAAGCTCATGGAAGCCGGCGACGAACGTGCTGCGAAGATCTATGAAAGCATCGGCGTCTGTTTCGGTTATACCATTGCAAGATACTGCGAATTCTATGATATGGAAAAGCTCCTCATCCTCGGACGCGTCACGACCGGAAAAGGCGGTGACATTATCCTCGCGAAAGCGGCGGAAGTGCTCAAAGCCGAGTTCCCGGAACTCTCCGGCAAGGTCGAGTTCAGAATTCCGGATGAAAAAGGACGCCGCCACGGACAGGCTGTCGCAGCGGCAAGTCTTCCCGTCATCTGAAGTGCGAAAACGGAGTTTTTTCTATGAAACCTGCACTGCTGGTGCTCGCCGCCGGAATGGGAAGCCGTTACGGCGGACTCAAGCAAATTGACCCTGTCGGGCCGTCCGGCGAGATCATTCTGGACTATTCCATTTACGATGCGCTCAAAAGCGGATTCGGCAAAGTCGTTTTCGTGATCCGTCACGACATCGAACAGGCGTTCCGCGAGCACATCGGCGCGAAATGGGAAAATAAAGTCCAGGTGGAATACGCTTTCCAGGAACTGGACAAGCTCCCCGCTCCGTTCCGGGTTCCGGAAGGACGCACCAAGCCGTGGGGAACGGGGCACGCGATTCTGTGTGCCTCGGAAAAAATCTCCGAACCGTTCGCCGCAATCAACGCGGATGATTTCTACGGGCGGAGCGGATATGCTCTGCTCGCAGACAGTTTTGCAGGAAATACGAATCCGGCAAAACGCCATTTCATGGTCGGATTCACACTCCGGAACACGCTTTCCGAAAACGGTTCCGTTGCACGCGGCGTCTGCTGCTGCGATCCGGAAGGGTTCCTGAAAGAGGTTACGGAACGCACCAATATTGTTCCCGATGGCAGAGGCGGTGCGTTTTTCACGGAAGAAAACGGGACTCAGGTTCCGCTGACCGGCGGTGAGATCGTCGCCGTGAACATGTGGGGATTCATGCCCGGTGTTTTTGACCATCTTTCCAGTTTGTTTGAACA
>CAYTKK010000066.1:0-8223 GCA_964438355.1 uncultured Lachnospiraceae bacterium
GCGGACAACGACCTCAAAAGCACCGTCGCCTGTACCTTACGTTGACGATCTACGTGGACCCAAAGTACTCCCTTATCGTCCTCTTGAAATTCAAGCCAAGCACCGCGAGAAGGAATATTCGTCGCTCCGTAATACTTCTCGCCCGTTCTGATGTCTGCGTTGGAATCGAAGTATACGCTTGGACTTCTGACAAGCTGCGATACGACTACGCGCTCAGCTCCGTTAATTATAAACGAACCGTTCGGCGTCATAAGAGGCATGTCGCCCATAAAAACTTCTTGCTCGCTGATTTCGCCCGTCTCGGTGTTGACAAGACGAACCTTGACCTTTAGCGGGACCGCATACGTTGCGTCACAATCCTTACACTCTTTCTCGGTGTACTTGGGCTTCATTTCCAAATGGTGATCTAGGAAATAAAGTTCCATCTTGCCGCTGGTGTCGCGAATCGGCGAAAAATCCTTAAAAACTTCGCCTATTCCGTTGTCGAGGAAATCGAAATACGAATTCTTCTGCACCTCGACGAGGTAAGGCATTTCGCACACTTCCCTGACTTGCGCGAACGAACGCCTTTCGGTGTTGCCGTACTTTACCTTTCTGATAGTTCTGTCGGACATTCTGTTCTCCTTAAAACTTGTTATTTTTCTCACAATTTTAATCGGTTTTATGACTTTTTGCAAAAAAATTACAAAACCGCATAATATGTCATTATAAAATTATATAGCCTTTTTACGTTTTTTGTCAAGCATTTTAACTAAAATATTTTTTAGAAAATTTTTTGGGATTTTTTTACACATCAAGCATTTCCCGATAAAGCTCATTTATCATAAATTCGGCTACAAAAACAATTTATGAATTGCAAAAGTGCGCTAGTTTATTACCATCAGTACTAACGGCGATAAAAACGCAATCGCAGTATCCGCTAGCGACAAGCGCATTTGGGTAATGCAAAGCTTAAAACGCACAAAAACATTCGTCTCTAAAAGCAAATTTTCCAAATTGCCGAAGTGTGTTTTTAACCACAATACTCAAAAAACAAAGCAAAGCAACAATACTCGTTTGGGCATAACGAAAATTTCTAAACTATCTAAATTAAAAAAACATAGTCAAACAAAACAAACAAATATCCACCGACCTATTGTCAATGGATATTTGTTTAATTATGTTATTTACTTATATATTACTTTTTTCTTTATATTTACTTTACTAAAATTTACGCTGGAATCGTCCGAATTATTTTATAATATACTCATCGGACTTAACGACCGCATTAACCTCGGCAAGTTTTGCCTCGTATCCAGGACGATTAAACATAGCGAACGTTGCCTTTTTGCCTTCCTCTACGCCGGGTTGGTTAAAGGTATCGACGTTGAGAAGAGCACCGGCAAAGGCGGTTTCATACATAAAGTACATCAAAAGTTCGCCAATCGTTTCCTCGTTAACTTCAGGCAGGTAAAGCGTAAAATTAGCACGCTGAGCCTTGCGCAAAGCAAACTCGGTAGCCTTTCTTTCCGCGTTGATAAGTTCGTCCATAGTATGTCCCTTAAGGAAATCGCAACAAGCCACGTTCTTGTCGTCGGGGATAAGTACGCTTTGACGATACTTGTCGACGGCAAGGAAGGTTACAACCTTGTCGAACGGACCCTCGGTATACAACTGAACCTGAGAATGTTGGTCGGTTACGCCCAGCGATTTTGCGGGGGTCTGTCCCGCATTAATCGTCTTACCGTCGAGGTCGACTGCCTTACCGAGCGACTCCGCCCAAATCTGGCAGTAGAAGTCCGCCATAAACTTCAAGCTGTCCGCATACGGCATAAGAACGCTTACGTTGTATCCCTTTTTCATAGATTCGACCTGTAATAATGCGGACATAAGAGCGGGATTCTTTTTGATATCGGCAACCGCGCTTTGGTCAGCCATAGCCGCAGCGCCTTTTAACATCGCACGAATATCGAAACCCATTACGCCGAACGTAACGAGTCCTACTGGGCAAAGTACCGAGAATCTTCCGCCGACGCCGGCGCCGACGCCGTAAACCTTGAAGCCTTCTTTTGCCGCTACGTTGTATAGCGTTCCTTTGCCGATCGTGGTGGTGACTATAATATGCTTCTTTGCCTCTTCTTCACCGAGTTCCGCCTTCAACATTGCATAAAGAATAAGGAACTGCGAAAGAGTTTCGCTGGTCTCACCGCTCTTCGTAACGACGTTGAAGTACGCCGTCTTAAGGTCGATAACGTCCAAAAGTGCCGCCATACGTTCGGGGTCTACGTTGTCCTCAACGTAAAGTTTGGGGGCGTTACGCTTCTCCCTAGGCAGTTCGTTGTGATGAAGGTGAATCAAAGACGACGCTACCGCCAGAGGTCCCAACGCGCTTCCTCCGATACCGAATACGACAAAACTGTCCGCAACTTTGCCTATCTCCGCCGTGTAAGAAATAAGCTCGTCGAGGTAGTCTTTGTCGACGTAAGGAAGGTTGCACCATTCCTGCCAACCCTTTCCGCGGTTGTCCATAACCGAACGGAACGCCTTGTCGATAGCCTCGGACTGTTTGTCAAAAACACACGGGCAAATTCCCTTTTCGCCGATAGCCGAGGTCATCATATTGTTGTAATCAAGTCTGAGTTTCATTTTATTAACTCTCTCCTTAAAATAATTTTTCTTTCGGAATTTCGCACCTAAAAACGATGCCGCCTTCCCCTTGCCGCCGCCACGTGCGACAAGCGCATAAAAACGGGCGGTGACGCCATACAACGTCACTCGCCCCCTTTTTATTAAGTTATCCGCGTCTTAAACAGGCGTCAACGCGCCTCGATAAGACCGTAATCGCCGTCAACACGCACATACAGCACGTTTATCTTGCCGGTTGCTTTGTTCGCAAAGACGTAAAAGTCGTGTCCGACCAACTCCATCTCTTCCATCGCGTCCTCTACCGTCATAGGCACGAGCACGTAAGATTTTTCGCGAACCACTTTTTTTGCAGGCTCCTTTGCGATTGCTTCAACATCGGGCGACGCAAAGTCCAAATCCTTAACCTTGAACTTTTTATCCTTCATCTTGCCGTGATGACGGATAATCTGTTTTTCCAGTTTAGGAATCGCAAGGTCAATTAGGTCGTACATATTGTCGCCGACAACCTCGGCACGTGCGATTCCGTTTTTAACGGCAACGGTAATTTCAAGCGTTTTAATATCTTTGCTTTCCTTAAGTACGATTTTCGCCTTGGTGTCTTCATCGAAAAACTTGTCGAGTTTGTCCACCTTGCGCGTAATGATGTCTTTTAGCTTCTCGCTCGCGACATAGTTCCTGCACAAAAATTCAATTCTCATAATTAAAGCCCCCTTACGTAGTATTTATACTTTAATTATAGCACAGCCGGCTTTGTTTGTAAATAGGTTTTCGCCAAATTCTCGTCAAGTTTTTCGCTGCGTCGCTACCACGGACAAAATGTGCCGACAATCGCTTTACTGCCGCCTACCGAACGCGAATTTCTCCGCCGCAAACGGTAACCGTAACAGTCGAGTTCTCCTTTAATCTACCCGAAATAAGTCCCTCGGCAATCTCGTCCTCAATCTCGCGTTCGATTACTCGACGAAGCGGACGAGCGCCGTATTCGGAATCGTATCCCTTTTCGACAATCAAATCCAACGCGTCGGGAGTTATATCCAGACTCATACCTTTTTCGCGAAGATTTTTTTCGAATTTATCCAACATTATTCCCGCGATTCTGCCGATGCTTCTCCGACTAAGCGACTTAAAATAGCACACCGAGTCGATTCTGTTTATAAATTCAGGCTTAAAATGTCTGCGGAGCGCCGCCTGCATCGTCTTTTCCGCCCTACGCGCCTCATCCTCCTCGCTTCCGTAAAATCCCATAGGCTCGGAAGAGCGAGCTATTTCGCTAGCGCCGACGTTACTCGTCATAATTATTACCGTATTCTTAAAACTTACCACTCTGCCCTGCGAATCGGTAAGTCTGCCGTCGTCGAGTAATTGAAGCAATAAATTATAAACGTCGGAATGTCCTTTTTCAAGCTCATCGAAAAGCACTACGGAATACGGACGGCGACGAACGGCGTCGGTAAGCTGACCGCCTTCCTCGAAACCGGAATACCCGGGAGGAGCGCCTATCAGTTTGGAAACGGAATGCGCCTCCATATATTCGCTCATATCAATGCGGATTACGGCGTTTTCATCGTCGAAAAGCACTGCAGAAAGCGCCTTCGTAAGTTCCGTCTTTCCAACGCCCGTAGGTCCTAAAAACAAAAACGAACCTATCGGACGCGACGGATCCTTTAGTCCCGCTCGCGCCCTGCGTATCGCCTTTGCCACCGTCCTTACGGCGTCGTCTTGACCTATTACGCGTTTTTGTAGCGCTTCTTCTAAACCGATAAGCCGCTCCTTTTCGTCCGCGGACAACCTTGTAACCGGAATGTTCGTCCACTTCGATACAATCTCCGCAACATCTTCCGCAGTTATAACGCGCGGAGTATGCTCTCCAGTGCGATACCAGTTCATCCTAGTCTCGTCGATACGACTACGAATATCGTCGCACTCTCGGTCATATCTGTCGGCAGCGTCGGTCTGTCCGCAAGAAAGCGCGTCCCGACGACGCTTCTGCGCTTCGGCAAGTTTTTGCTCCAACTCGCGTTGCGACGCGGGCGCCGTATTTCCGCTGACCTTTGCCTTACTCATCGCCTCGTCGATTAGGTCGATTGCCTTATCCGGCAAAAATCTATCCGTTATATAACGATCCGAAAGCCTTGCCGCCGCTTCTATCGCTTCGTCCGAAAGACTGACCTTGTGGAAACTTTCATAATTTTCCTTAAGTCCCTTGAGTATACGAATGGTTTCTTCCACGGAAGGCGGCTCTATCGTAACAGGCTGGAATCTGCGTTCTAGGGCCTTATCCTTTTCGATGTACTTTGCATACTCCTCCGTAGTCGTGGCGCCCACCGTTTGAAGTTCTCCGCGCGCTAAATACGGCTTTAGAATATCCGAGGGCGATACCTCACCCTCCTTTCCTCCGGCCTGAGCAAGAGTGTGGAGTTCGTCGATAAATAAAATTATATTTCCGCTAGCGCGAACTTCGTCGATTGCGCGCTTTAGTTTTTCCTCCATCGCGCCTCGATACATAGTGCCGGCAACAAGACTTGCCATGTCAAGCGAGAAAATTATTTTGTTCTTCAAAAGCTCGGGGACTCTGCCTTCGACTATCGCCAACGCAAGTCCCTCGACAACCGCACTCTTGCCTACACCGGGTTCGCCGATGAGTACTGGATTGTTTTTCGTCTTACGACAAAGTATTTGGATAATCCTTTCTATTTCGTTCGTTCTACCGATAATAGGGTCTATCTTGTTTTCTCGAGCTTTTTTCGTTACGTCTATTCCAAGTCCTTCCAGCGAAGCGGGCAACACTGCGGCGTTTTTGTCGGCGCTAGGCTCGTCGCTAGATTTACCGCTGTCGATAATAGACTTAAGATCACGCATCATATCGCTGACGGGAACTCCGAAAATTTCGCGCAAAATATGCGACGCTATCGAAGTTTGGTCAAGTAGCATACAATATAAATAGTGTTCGGTACCTATGTCCTCTTTTCCGACGTCTTGAGCTATTCCCCACGCCGTGGAAAACATAGAACTTACTCGCGCGGTAAAAGTAGGTTCGCCGCGCATAGCAACGTGAGTCCCGCCGCCGAGAACACGCTCGGCAAACGAATCGTCCACTCCGTAACGACGCAAAAGTCTGCCGGCGGCGCTGTCCTCCATTTTAATAAGTCCGTACAAAACGTGCTCGGTTCCCACACTGGGATTAGAGTAACGCTTTGCCGCTGCCCCAGCTTCCTTTAACGCTTTATCCAAATTAACAGTTATCGAATACTTCATTCTTCCTCCGTCCGACACAGGCGATTTTTCTAAATTACTTGACGTTGTTTATTACGAATTTTCTTACAGCCGCCGCACGCGCTTCGTCGGGATTTGCTCCGCGAGTCAAAGTTTCTCGAAGCGAGAACGGCGCAAGGGTGGTAACCGCCTCGTCGAGCGCTTCCACGCTTTTTATGCGTATCATTCCGTAATACGCTCCGAGCTTTAGTTTGGACGCTACGGATAGTAGCTCGTCGTGAGTTATTATACGCGCGTACCTCGCCACTCCGTATGCGCGCATAATCTCGTCCTCGAGCGCGGTTCCCCTTTTTCGAAGCAAAGCTTGCCGCGCTTTGTCCTCGCTTTCCAAAAGCCTTATCGTTTGCTCTTGCACAAGCGAAAGTGCGTCGGCAACCGACACTCCCAAGGTATAAGTGTTTGAAATTTGATAAACGCTTCCTTCCGCGCGACTGCCCTCGCCGTACACGCCGCGAACAGTGATGTCGGGTAACACGCTCCTTACTCCGCCCAACGCCGTAAGCGCAGGCAAAAACAGCATAACCGAAACGCGCAGTCCCGTCCCCGTGTTAGTCGGACACGCTGTCAAATATCCGAGTTCTTGCGTCTTTGCGTAACAAGCGCTCTCGCCGATAGCCTCGTCTGCACGCCCGGCAAGCAGTAACGCTTCGCGAAGTCTCAATCCGCTCAGAATCGCCTGAATGCGCACGTGATCCTCCTCGTTTATCATTACGGACAACGTTTCGTCGTCGTGAATGGCTACCGCTCCGTAAGGCTTGTCCGGCAATTCCTTCGATATTAAATGACGCTCTATCAGCGCGCCTATCTCGCCCTCGCCCAGCGAAGTCTTGTCATATAATTTATACTCTCCGCCCAAAGCGGAAATTACGGCGTCTATAACCCCCATCGCCTCGCTCTCGCTCATCTTGCGCGGGAATCTGACGCCTTCTAGATTTCGCGCCAAACGCACTCTCGTAGAAACAACGGAATCGAGCATTATTTCTCTCATTCGAAGCCTCCGTTGCGAAGCCTACGCAGTTTGGCGCCTATCTCGCTTACCCTAGTTAAATCGTCGCGTGCAACCGCGTCCTTCAAAAGGTTTTGCAAATTCTCGTATTGCTCTATCGCGTCCGTCTCGGACACTACAGGAGCAATGTACGTATTTCCCTTTTGTACGCGGGCAAAGCGCCGCGCCAGTGCGTCCATAAACGTATCGTAGCATTTTTCGCACCCGAGGTAGCCGGTCGCTAAAAATTCATTCTCCGTCGTCTGACAAAAAGGACATATTTTATTTCGTGTATTCCTTTTATCCAAGCAAAATTCCTCCGATTCGATTTAAGCGAGGCAAACGTCGCTAATCCTTCTTCTTAAAGATTTTTTTGATTCCGTCATATATCGAGCGGCGAAACAATACCAGCATTACTGCGCAATTTATCACCGCAAAAACGAAAGCTCCTAAGCTGACGTACGAAAAAAACGTCTCTCTGCATATCCAAACAACCGTTTGCACAGCAAGCGAAAGCACGGTAAGAACCAGCAAATGCGCAGCATACTTTTCGGCGCCTTTTATCGCGCTCATTACGTCTACAGTCACCAATAGTCCGACTATAATAACGGGCGCAACAAACGAAAGCGACAATCCGAAAACATAGTACTTCCCGAAGTCCGCCCACAAAATAAGGTCGGTTGCAATTGTCGACAAAGGAACGGTAAGCGCTATTCGCAGAAGAATCGAGCTTACGCCCTTGCCCTTGGCAAGCACGTCGAACACGCACACGTACGCCACAAAAAGCCAGAGTGCGGCAATAGCCGACCAAAGAGATTCTTTGGTAAGAACCACGTTGACTATAACGCAAACAACGGCGGCGGCAACGGTAAGAAATAACGCGTTTTTCTTGAAAAAATCTATACCGTATTTCACGCCGTTCGTGCGGCGCTTTTGTTGCTCGGTAGCGTCGCGCTCTTCACGTCTCTCACTTTCCTCGCGCTCCTTTTTGTCGAGTTTTTCCAGATCGTCCATTTTCATAATAACGATTATACTCCCCGAATATTAGCTATCATAAGATTTAGCCTGTTTTCCTGATTAACGCTAGTTGCCGACGGATCATAGTCGATTGCAACGATGTTCGCGTCCGGATATTCTTCCTTGACCTTACGCGCCATACCTTTTGCGACTATGTGATTCGGCAAACAACCGAACGGTTGCGTACATACCACGTTTTTGACTCCGTGCTTAACCAAACACCCCATTTCTGCGGTTATCAGCCAGCCTTCACCCATCTTAACGCCCTGATTTATAAGTTTATCCGCTTCGGCGCGAAGTTGCTCGAAATCATGCGACTGCTC
>CAYTKK010000067.1:0-8207 GCA_964438355.1 uncultured Lachnospiraceae bacterium
AAGATTTTTATTGGGCGGGGTTTATGTCCTGCCTTTAATTTTTGCAAAGAAAAAACGCAAGTCAAATCTTTCGATTCAACTTACGTTTTTGTTGGTGCCGGCGGCCGGGGTCGAACCGGCACGGTATCTCTACCGCGGGATTTTGAGTCCCGTGCGTCTGCCAATTTCACCACGCCGGCACGGTCGTGGGGAGAAGAGACTTCCTCTCGATTACCCGAATATAATACCACAAATTTTTTTAGTTGGCAAGTATTTAACGGCAAATGATTGATAAAAAAGCTTAATTGTAGTATACTATTTTTAAGAAATCGGAATAACTGCCGATATTTGCGAGGTGGGTATGAAGGAAATATTGATTTTGGTGGACGGAAACAGTCTTATTAACAGAGCGTATTACGCGCTTCCTCCGCTAACGAACGCTAAAGGCGAATTTACGCAGGCCGTATACGGATTTACCACAATGTTGATAAAGACCATGCAAAGTTACGAGCCTATGTACGTAGCCGTTGCGTTCGATTTGCCGAAGCCTACCTTTCGTCACAAAATGTATGACGGGTATAAGGCGACGCGAAAAAAAATGCCGCCCGAACTTGCCTCGCAAATCCCGCTTCTAAAGCGTCAGCTTAGGCTTATGAATATTGCCGTTTTGGAAAAAGAGGGGTATGAGGCAGACGACGTCATAGGAACCGTAGCAAAACGTTCCGGTGTCGAAACTTTTATAATAACGGGTGACCGTGACAGTCTCCAGCTTATAGACGATAAAATTCGAGTAGTTCTTACGAAGCGCGGAATCACCGAAACCGTTGTTTTGGACGAGGCGAAACTTAAGGAGGAGTTTTCGCTTACGCCGCGCGGAGTCATTGATTTTAAGGCGCTTGCGGGCGACAGTAGTGACAATATTCCGGGAGTGCCCGGCGTCGGAGAAAAAACGGCGATTTCTTTAATCGAAAAATACGGTGACCTCGACGGTGTGTATTCTCACGCGAGCGAGATAAGCGGAAAACTCGGCGAGCGTATTCGCGCCAACGAGGCGAGTGCGCGTATGTCGTTTGCTCTTGCAACTATCGACGTAAATGCGCCGATTGAGTTCAAGCTCGACGATTTTACATATGATTTTCCGTTTTCTGATGACGTCAGACGCTTTTTTGCCGAAAACAATTTCCGTTCGTTGACCAAGCGTGACGACATTTTTGCGCTCGATACTGCTACCGGAGACGAACAAAAGGAGCGCGAAACGATAGAAATATTTTCGGCAAGCGAATTGTCCGCCGTTCTTGACGGAGTAAAAGAAGTAGCTTTTCACCTTGGCGACGACGTGCATTTTTCGTTTGACGGCGAGCGCGAGTACGTTGCCAAGGTGCACCGCACCCTTATCGACGAGGGGATGACGCTTGTCGAGGCAATCGGAGCTTTTAAGTCCGTTTTGGAGAGCGCTTCCGTCAAAAAATTTGTATACGACGGAAAGAAACTTAAAAGAACACTTGCGTCCTTCGGCGTGGCGCTAAACGCTTACGATGACGTCCATTTGCGCCAGTTTTTGGCTGATATGCGCGTAAAGAGCGATTCCTGCGAGTCTTTTGCGGAGCTTAACGGCTATGGCGCGGAAGTCGCGTGTGCGCTAAAAGGAAAAAATTCCGAGTTGAAAAAGGAAATTGCCGACAAGGGAATGACGAAATTGTACGAGGATATAGAGTTGCCGTTAGAGGAAGTGCTTTACGACATGGAGGAGCGCGGTGTACAAATAGATACGGATGTGCTCGATTCGCTCGGAAAAAAATATTCTACGGAAGCGATGGCGGAGGAGCAAGCCATATATGCGCTTGCGGGCAGAACGTTTAATATAAATTCACCCAAGCAGCTTGCGGAAGTGCTTTTCGACGAGTTAAAAATACCGTATCCCGGCAGGACGAAAAAACGCTCGACAAGCGCCGAAGTACTTTCGCAGATTGTCGATAAGCACGAAATAGTTCCGCGAGTTTTGCGTTATCGCTTTTTGGCAAAACTAAACAGTACTTATATCGAGGGAATACGCAAGCTTTTGGATGGTAACGGCGTGGTTCACACTGAGTACAAGCAAATGCTTACGACAACGGGAAGGCTTTCGTCGGTAGAACCGAACTTGCAAAACATTCCGGTTCGCGACGAGGAGGGCAAGGCTCTTCGAGGCCTTTTTGTAGCAAGAAAGGGCTATACGCTTGTGTCGGCGGATTACTCGCAGATAGAATTAAGGCTTTTGGCGCATTTTTCGGGAGACGAGATAATGCTTAAGTTGTATCGTGACGGCGAGGATATACACTCACGTACCGCCGCCGAGGTATTCGGCGTTCCTTTGTCCGAGGTTACGGAGTCTATGCGGCGCAAGGCAAAGACGGTTAACTTCGGTATAGTGTATGGAATGAGCGACTATGGTTTGTCGGAAAGTCTAGGCTGTCCCGTGTGGGAGGCCCGCCGCTATATGGAAAAATATTTCGAAAGATTTAAGAGTATAGCGCCGTATTTTGCGGATATAGTTGCAAGTGCAAAGGAAACCGGGTACACAACCACCTTGATGGGCAGAGTAAGATATATTCCCGAACTTGGCGCAAGCAATTATATGACGCGTCAGTTCGGTGAGCGTGCGGCGATGAATATGCCTTTGCAGGGTAGTGCCGCCGATATAATCAAAATGGCTATGGTGGCGGTTCATAGGCGGCTAAAGGGTACCGATTCCGCTTTAATTCTCCAAATCCACGATGAATTGATTATAGAGGCGAGAGAAGAGGAAGCCGAGCGCGTTCGCGATATTTTGGTGGAGGAAATGGAAAACGCCGTAAAACTGCGTGTGCCGCTTGTTGCCGACTGGGCTATCGGTAAAAGCTGGATTGATTGCTAAGAGGGAATTAACGATGAAGAAATTTATAGTCGGAATAACCGGAGGAATCGCAAGCGGGAAAACGGTTATGACTGACATACTTGCGTCAAAGGGCGCATATATTATAGACGCCGACGTCGTGTCGCGTAAAACTCAGGAGTTTGTAAAACCTCAACTGATGTCTGCGTTTCCCGATTGCTTTGAAGGCGGAGAACTAAATCGCGTTGCGCTTCGCAATCGTGCGTTTTCGTCGAGTAAAGAGCTTGAAAAGTTAAACGCTATTACTCATCCCGCAATCGAAAGCGAAATGAAACGTCTTGCGAACGAAGCCGAGGATTCGCTCGTGTTTATTGTTGCGCCTATACTTTTTGAAACAGGGTGGTCGAGGCTGTGCGATTACGTCGCGTGCGTATCTGCCGGCGGCGAAAACAGAATAGAACGTCTAAAGAAGCGGAATAATACGATTACGGACGAGGTTGCTCGTGCGATAGTCGCGGCACAGATGAGCGATGAGGAAAGGGAACGTCGCTCCGACGAAGTTATTCGCAATGACGGGACTTTGGAACAATTTAATGCGAAGGTAATTGATTTTTATCGCAGAATCAAGGAAACGGTGACTGAAAAATAAACGCTATAACAAAAATCGAATCGACAATAAAAATATTCGGCGTAACGCTTCTTTTTGCGGCTACTTTATCCGTAAACGTATGCGTTGCGCTTTTTCCGTGTTCGTTTTCGAAAGAAATTCGCCATGCGGCAAAGGAATACGGCGTTGACGAAGCGCTAATTTTTGCTGTCGTTAATGCGGAAAGCTCGTTTGACCCTCTTGCGGCTAGCGGAAAAGGCGCATGCGGACTTATGCAACTGTTGCCGTCCACTGCTGAGTGGTGCGCGGGTAGAATTGGCGAAGATTATTCGAGCGAAAGATTGTTCGAACCGAATTTTAATTTACGCTTGGGCGCGTACTATTTGTCGTATTTGATGTTGCGATTCGGTGGAAGTAAACCGGCGGCTGTTGCGGCGTACAATGCGGGAGAGGGAAACGTGTCGTTATGGATAGAAAAAGCCGGCGGTGACGTTAATAAAATGGTTATAGGTTTTTCCGAGACGCAAGCGTATGTAAAAAAAGTATTACTTGCCGAGCGCGTATATGTCGCAAGGCTAAAGGCAGGGAGATAAACGCATATATCCTATTTGTTTAATATCTATAAATTTTAATATGACATAAATATTTATTTAAGAATAAAACGATAAAAGCGGCACCTGAATATTTTGCGAATGTCGCTTTGTTGATACCGAGGAGCACGCTTCGAAAAATCCACCGGCTATGCCGGTGGATAACATTAATAGCTTTAACTTCAAGCAACGTGAAGTTTGCTGAAAATCGTGTTTGTTACGTCGAGGCTTGGTTTTTGCGGACGCAACCTCGTTTACTGTCGTGCTTTTGTGTTGTGTAGGAAAAGACTACTCGGCGTTTCGCAAAACGCGTTTGCACTCCACCAAAACCTCTTCTTTAACGGACGCGGGCGAGAGAATTTTGATTGAAGAGCCAAAGGAAAGAAGCTTTGCGATTAGCTGATTTCCGCCCATTATCGTTGCCTTTGCTACGTATTTAAGTCCGCGTTCCATTATCGCGTCGAATCCAAGCCACTCTTCGATTTCGTTCAGGATAGTCGAAGAAAACTCGAACTCTATGTCCACTGTTTCGATTTCTTCGACGTTCATTCCGTCGAGTTTGGAGTATACGTCGTGCGGGCGGCGTTCGAAATGTTTCGAGGTTTCGTTAAGAGATTTTATGCGCGCAAGCTTAAAAAGGCGAAAGTCGTTTCGATAGTGGCACCAGCCGTAAGTGTACCATACGCCGCCTTTAAGAATGCGATAATACGGGTCGAACAGGCGTGCCGAACGCGATTCGTATCTGTCTACGTACGATAGTTGAAGCGAAGTTTTGCTTTCGATTGCCTTTTGTAAGGTTTCCATTTTAGAGCGGTAAGCGCCGGGATTGTTCCAAGTTCCGGCGTCGATAATAAGCGAACTGCTTTCCAAAAAATATTGTTCTTCCTTGCGCCTTGTCGACAGGTAGTTGATTTTGTCCACGATTGAGGTCGAAGTGCCGTCGTGATGCGCGTCGTTTTTTACGGCGCTTATGATGCGTTTGAGTTCTTCGTCCGTAAAGTACGTCGAGTCTAGCTTAAACTCCGAAGAAATACAATAGCCGCCGTATTTGCCGCGTATCGAGAATACGGGAACTCCGCCTGCCGCGATTGCGTCTATGTAGCGAATGATGTTGCGTTCGCTCATTTCGTATTTTTCGGAAAGATACTTTTTCGTTACTTTTTTCTTGTTTAGAAGCGTCAGCATAATGCCGTAAAGTACTGCGTTGTCCATACGTTCTCCTTTTTTTTGCGTGTAAGGTGTGGTTGTTGAAAGAATGTTGTTTGTAAATTTAGCTTTCGTAAAAAAGCGAATTTACTAAAAATAATTATATAATGATGACAGACAGTTGTCAAGTTAAATGTGTTAATATGTGCTTGTAAAAACGACGAGCGGCAAAGCGGAAAAGCCAAAGCCGCGACGAGAACGGAGGATTATAAAAATGTATATCTGTATCGAAACCCAATTAAACGTAAAGCCTCGCGAAGTGGTGGTAATTAAGTCTGACAACGCGGGCGGAATAGGCGCATATCTTATAGACGGAAAAAAAGTCGGCTATCTTATGGCGGAGCAACCGGACGGTTGCGTATCGTATTGGAAGGTAGCGGGCGCGCTTTTCGATAACAGGGTGCTTTGCGATGTCGCTATTTCTTGCGACGGAATGGCGATTCTCCATACCGAAAGCCGACTTCTTTCCGACGAACGCGTTTACGAGCGCGTCACGAAAGAGGGATATTCGTTTGTAATGTGTAAATAAATAAAAAATTTGAGTTTTTACCCCTCAATCGTTTTGCAAAATTACCCGTTTATGATAAAATGTACAAGTAATAGTGCATACTGAGGAGTATTAGTAATGAAAAAATTGAAACGGATATATTATCCTATTCTCGTTTTGATTACCTTGGCGCTGGTAGTGCTGGGTGTGCTTACGTCAGCGTTGCCGATTGGCGGAGACGAGCTTTCCGCTTCTTCGCGCACGAAGGTGAACGAGAACATAACCGAGTTGTCCGACGCGATTCATTCGTCTGCGGACGCAGGAAGCTACGACTATGTTTCGTCTTTGCGTTCTATTTTGCGCAAACTCGACGTCGACGGCGACTACGTTGCGTATGACGGGGGACTTAGCGTACACGACGAGGACGGTTACAATACGGGAGTCGATTATTATACCGGTTCGAGTGCGGCGGCTAACAAGCCTTTCCCGACGATTTTGCGAACGAAGAGTGTCGTGACCGAGGAAACTCTTGTAGGTACTACGGTCGAAGATAATACCTATTACGTCGGCTACGAGTTCTATCAGCTTGCGTTTGCCATTCCGGGAAAAGATACCGTGGCGGCTTACGCCGATACCGAAAACGCAGAGCCGGTATACGGTGACGCCGTGCTAATTACCACGCATTTCGACACGAGTACGCTTTCGTCCGAGTCAAACGTGGCTACCGTAGCCAATATGCTGGAGGTAGCGTATACTACGGCTTATGATTATATAAACGGTAATCTCGATTACAAAAACGATATAGTGTTTTTATTTACGTTCGGTAACGAGGAGGTTAACCTCGGCGCGTTGACGTTCATGCGTCAATGTACGTGTCTTAAAAACATTGCCGCAAGAGTAAAGACCGTTGTAAATTTCGACGCGCTCGGTTCTAGCGGCAAACTTACCGTTACGGACGCCGTCGGTTCCGCGGCAATAGGCGCGTTCTCGGCGTTCGGCGGGACGGGAAGTTCCGTTTTTGCTTCGTTGTTCGCTCCGCTTCAACACACGACCGTTATCGAAAACGCAGGTCTTGCAGGTATAGATTTCACCGTTGTTCCCGATTCTACGACGGGTACGACCGACGCTACGGTAAGCGATAAAACGTCGGTAGCGATAGGCAGTATGATTGCGCGCACCGTCAAGTACTTTGGAAATGCAAACGTAAGTTCGTTTACGACCGACGGCTCCGGCGCATATTTCAACTACTTGGGCGGAAGCGCTTATTATACTAATATTGCTGCTTACGTTATTGCGGCGATTCTTATCGTGCTGCTTGCGTTCCTTGTGTTCTTCTCGATAAAGAAAAAATACGTTAGACTCGACAAGGCGATAAAGGGTGTAGGAGTTCAGTTGCTTACTGCTGTAAGCACTATGGCAGCCGCTTTCGTTGCGTTTATAGTGTTTGCGCTTATCGCTTGCGGATTCGAGGTCATTAACTTTTATGCGATTTTCACGGTTACAAGTGCGAACATTCCGATGATGTTGCTTGCTATCGTCATCAGCCTTGCTCTTTCCGTTCCGTTCTATAGTTTTTATAAAAAGATATTTGACGTAAAAGGAACGCCCGTAATTCAAGGCAACGCACTTATCTTTGCGGTTGTTGCGATAATAACGTTGTTTGCAATGCCGGAAATATCGTACGTTTTTGCTATTCCCGCGCTTTTGTGGCTGGTAATAATGCTGGTTATGTCGATTGCGAAAAATAGCATTGCTAAAAAACTCGGCTTTAATCCCGACAGACTTTTCCTTTACGCTATTCCCACGATTTTGATTTTACCTGTAGTTCTCGGCGAGATGATACTCGCGTTCAGCGTGTTGCCCATGGCGTGTCTGCCGATAATGATGGGACTTATGGTTATGTTCTGCGGCGGAATCATGCCGTATGCCGACAGATTGGTTCGTCCTGTTGCGGCGTTTGTAGCTAAGCTTCCCAAACGCAAGATTAAGGTAAAACGCACTGTCGTCGAAACTGTTGAGGACCCTGTAAAGAAGGGTAAATTTACCGAGGTAGAGCAGACTAAGGTTATCGTCGAAGAAGTAGAACGCACCTATTCTAATTCGGTCGGCGTAGTCATCGTTTCGCTTATTTGTTCCATTGCGATTATTGTAATAAGCGCCTTCGGCGGCGGATTCGGTTCGGGTATCAGTAGCAATTATACCTTCAGCGACGAGTTGTACAAAGACGCGCTTGTGTATGTAAACGACAACGGCGCAACCAGACTTGAAGTTCGCGATCTCGATGCGTTTAAGTATATAAACAGATGTATCGAAGGATTTAGTTGGGACGCGCAGAAGGGCGCTTACGTCAAGTCCGACAGTAATTCGCTAGATATGAACCTTGTCGTTTCCGCAGATTCGGACAATTCGAAACTGTTTACCGTTACCGCGGATGAGACTGCAAACAGCCGTATAACCGTTTACCTTGACGGCTTCTCTGCGGGTTCT
>CAYTKK010000068.1:0-7763 GCA_964438355.1 uncultured Lachnospiraceae bacterium
GTTTTTCCAAAGCTATTCCCGCACAACAAACCAACGTATCGCAAAACCCCAAATTCGTCCTTACAACGCGTTGCATTTCTTCAACCTGTCCGAAATTCGAAACATCGGCTCGAACGACAATTGCACGTTTACCGAGTCCGGCAACCTCGCCAGCGAGTGACACAGCTGCTTCTTCGTTTGTATTATAATTAATCGCAATATCAAATCCGGCATGTGCCAGACGAAGCACGACAGCTCTTCCTATTCCTCTCGATCCGCCTGTAACGAGCGCGACTCTTTTTTCCATCAATAGTTGTCGGGTAAATCATTCATAAATAATATTACCCTTTCTCCTTGTATTATTTTAAGTTTATTTACAGCGTCCGCAAGCGACGCAGTTGCAAATATTCTGTCGTCGGGCATTCCGCCAAGGTACGCTCCTCTTAACAAATAATCGGTATTACCTCCGACAAAAACAGCATAATCTGCAGACTCGGCGCACAATTTTCCCAGTCGCTCGTTTGCCAAAGGTTGCTCGCAGCCTAACTCGACCAATCCGGGAGTTATAACAACGCGTACTCTGTTTCGAAATGAGTTCAGCACGCCCAGCGAGTCCCTTACTCCGCTTTCGTTCGCATTATAACTATCGTCGATTATAACGTCTCTACCATTATATAACAATTCCTGACGATGCGCAAGCGGCACAAGGGTCGAAACCGCAATTTTTATTTGTTCGGTCTTAACCCCGAGGCAATGTGCAGCTAGCGCGCACATAGTTATAAGCGAGGGCGCATAACCGCTTAACAGTCGAGTACAAACTTCAAACTCATCGCCCAGCAAATTTATAATAAAATGCGTACCGTCCACGTCGCGCCTGACATTACGGTAACATGCGTCGAAATTCCCGCGTTCGCTTGCGCCCGACGTCAGTTTCGTACCCAAGGTTTTTTCTCGTGACTTAGCATAATCGTTTATTTTCTCGTCGTCGCAATTCAGTATAACTGTGCCGCCGCGTTTGAGCGCAAATTCGGCAAGGTATAACTTCTCCGTAGCGATATTCTCTCGGCTACCGAACGTCTCTAAATGCTGATTTCCTATAGACGTTACGAGAGCAATTTGCGGCGAATATAGTTCACATAGTTCCTTAATATCGCCCGTATAACGCGCGCCGAACTCAGCCACATATATAGTTTCATACGTTAAATCCTCGTTTACGGAACGCGCTATCCCCAAAGGCGTGTTATAATTTCCTCGCGAAGCGCAGGCAGAATTTCCAAGCATAGACTTCAATATGTTTTTTGTGCTGGTTTTGCCGTAACTTCCCGTAATGGCTACAACTCTTTTTCCGTCAAGCTTTCCTCGAGCGCTTTTAATAAATCTCTCGGAATACCTTTTTTCTGCCTTACTCATAGGGAAATGGCTTACAAATAGTCCGACAAATGCAACTATCGGCGCCAATATAAGGACTGGCGGATAGATATAAGCTACCGACAAAACAAGCGCTACGAAAATACAAATAGTTACGCATAATCGTAATAATCTTGCCGTTAGGCGTAGCTTTACTCTGGCTTTTAACAACTCGGTTATCCCCAAAGCAACGCCGCTACAAGCCGACAAAGCGCACAGAATCGCTACAAAAGTTGCATCGTTAAACACCGACGCTATTACAAAAAAAATAATCGAGACTGCCTGCGCCGCTATTACCGACATTCCTTTTTTACGCCTAAAAACTCTTAAAAATTCATTCAGACGATAGCCGGAAAGTTGATACAAAAGCAAACTTTTATACAAACAGACAGGACTCATTATGACAAAAATCGCCTGGAAAACAAAAGTTATCATATTAAACTCTCAACAAAAGACGTTAATGCCGAAAACACTTCGCGTCGGCAATCCAAGAACAAAAAATGCCCGCCGTCAAGCATTACAAGTCCGCTTTCCTTTATTTCGCGATGCATTTTTCTTGCCATATACGGCGGCGTTTCTTTATCTTTTTTTCCGCAAAATATCAATGTCGGACACTCGATTCGAGACAATAATTCATCTAAATGAGTATTGACTACCGATACAAAAACTTGACGCATAGACGCCGACAAAGCTCGATAGTCGCTCGAGCCGCCGATTATTGTAGGCTTTATTCTCTTCAAAAGTTTGTATCGCCACAATTTTGCATAATACTTTATCCCTCGGCGCGGTTTAATCCCTGCCGCAGCTATAAAAGCCGCGCCGCGAACGACTCCGTTTGCCGACAGTATGATTCCGACCCTGCAACCGAAGCTATGCCCGACAACAAGCGGACGTTCTACCCCCTCGTAATCAAGCAACGCGCAAACCATAGACGAGTAATCGTATATCGTAAAATCTTCGCGCGGCGAATCGCTTTTTCCGAATCCCGGGAAATCCAGCGATATTACATCGTGACCGAGCGTAACAAAGTGTAAAAAAAGAGAGTGCATAGTATCTGCCGTGCACCCCCACCCGTGCAATAACAGCACGGGAAAGTTTTTTCCTTTCCGTCTTTGGTAAAAAACGTTTCTCCCATCATAACAGAAAAACATTTTTCACGCCTCCGTTAAGATAAAAATACTTATATTCTTTTGCTTTTTAGTTAAAGCGTTACAGCTCCTTTTTCATCATTAACGCCGCGGCTCCGTCGTAATAACGAGGTCTACGATGGTATAGCGCAAAACCAAGTCTCTCGTATAACGCAATTGCCGCATCGTTTGTCTCGTTGACTTCCAGGTATACGATTTTTGCGCCACGCAGTTTAGCAATTCGTAGCAATTCACCCACAAGCGCTTTACCTATACCGAGCCGACGATAGTTTTCTTTAACAGCTATATTCGTCACCGAACATTCGTCAAGACAGAACTCTGCTCCGATATAGCCTACGACCGCATTATCGTTTTCCGCGGCAAGATACAAATATCTTTCGTCTTTAAGAACAGCGGATATTTGCTCTGACGTCCAAGCGCATTCGATATAATCGCGTTCGATTTGCGCAATTTCCGCCTCGTCGGCAAAAGAACATTCTCTAATTACCATGGTTACTCGCCTTTCTCGCGTTCCGCCTGCGATTTAAGCAGATAGAACGGCTCTATAGTGCGATAATCCTCGCCGCAAGTATTCTCCATTTCGGCTTGACATGCGCGCACAAGAGAATCTTCAGCGTTTCCTCCGTCCACACCCAATTCGGTTGCGCTTTCGGCGTCGCAACAAAGCACGCGCGGCTCGTCTACAAGCGAAACGAATTGCTTTGCTTCGTCATACGTCATCGACCGCGGAGACATAAGTTCAGTCATATCCGGCGAATAAACTCCTACAAAACATAACGACGCATACGCTTTAACGACGCAAACTATGCTTTCAAACTGCGCTCCTTTATATTTATATGCTAATTTTTTCAAAGAATTGACGGCGATTATTTTTTTTCCAGTAACAAACGAAAACGTTTTAACCGTATTAAGTCCTATTCTTATTCCGGTAAACGAACCCGGCCCGGTAGCGCAAGCGTAACAATCCATGTCGGCAATCGTAAGATTCTCTCGAGAAAGCATTTCGTCAATCTTCGCTAGAAGAATTTCAGAAGCCTTTTTCCCGCTTTCTTCGCGAAAAAAACTTACCTTGTCCGGTAAAATAAGCGCTATTTCGATCGCGCTTCCCGCCGTATCTATCGCAAGACACTTCATTTTCTTCTCTCCTAAAATTCGATATGCTTGACCTTATCGGACTTCGATTTGCGATAAAGAATGACCTTGCTACCGATTGTGCAAACTGGCGTCGCGTCAAGCCTAGCGCAAAGCGTCTGTAAGATTTCCTTCGCGCTGTCTTCCGCAGAACGAAGCACCGTTATTTTGACGAGTTCGCGTTTTTCGAGAGCGTCGCCGATTCCGTCCACTTGTGCGTCCGTAAGATTTTGCTTGCCGATTTGGAATATCGGCTCGATATTACTTGCCATCGCGCGAAGTTGTGCTCTTTGTTTGCTCGTTAATTCCATTTATGGTTATCTCCCTTGTTTTTTCTCCGTCATACGCTATGCCTACACGAATAATTTCTCCGGCAATAACTTCGGATATATTATCCGCCCACTCGACGCAACAAACGCCGTCTTTTTGCCCGAAATATTCGGTAAGTCCGGCTTCATACGCTTCGGTACCGCTCTTTAGACGATACACGTCGAAGTGATACAAATTAAGGCTCTCGCCTTCATAAGCATTCATAAGGGCAAACGTAGGACTGGTGACTTCGTCGCGTATTCCAAGTCCCGCGGCAAGTCCCTTGACAAATACCGTTTTGCCCGCCCCTAATTCGCCGTCAAGCAAAATTATCTCGCCGCCGCATAGCGACGACGCAAAACGTTTGGCAATTTTATACGTTTGCCGCTCGCTTTTACTTTTCACCGTTACATTATAACTCTTTTTATCTGTTTTTTGCAACTTTTCCGAAGTCCTATTGTCAACATTTTTGAATATTCTGTCAAATAATCGCCCGAGGCGTTTATATAATAAAAACGTTATCAGCGAACAAATCGCACAACGCAGAAAATTAAACGGAAGCGCGGCGAAAAAAA
Source organism: uncultured Lachnospiraceae bacterium (assembly GCA_964438355.1). Lineage (GTDB taxonomy): Bacteria > Bacillota > Clostridia > Christensenellales > Pumilibacteraceae > UBA10677. Next base: position 4,550 of record CAYTKK010000068.1, read on the forward strand.
TGTAATAAGCATAAAACGTCCCTTCTGTCACGCTCGGGATAATGGCGCGCATAAGCGAAACAACGTTTTCAAATCCGTATAATTTGGAAAAAAACGGAATAAGCATTACATAATTGACAAGCATTGCCGCAAGCGTCGTCATTATGGAACCTACCACAAGCGAGAATATAGCTCCTCTAAGCGTTCTTTTACGTCTATAAACAAGCGTAGAAACAAGCACAAACAATGCTCCGAGAATTAAATCGGCAAGTTCTCCCACGCATCCTGTCGAACTCATAGGAAGCTTTAATAACGTCTTAAGTACGATTACGCACACTCCCGCCAGCGGTCCCATCATATATCCTGCCAAAAGAGCGGGCGCGTCGGAAAATTGAAGTTCAAGGTTCGACGGGAAAAACGGTAATTTACAAAACTGCCCTAATAGATACAAGACATACGATAACGCTGTAAATATCGCTATTCTCGTAATGTTTTTAGAATTAAAATACTTATTCATAAAAATAAGCCTCCTAACAAAAGGGGGCTTAAGTTAATCAACAAAAATCGAACTTGTCTTCTCCGGACTTTACCGTCGGTTAAGGAGTTTCACCTTATCGGGCGCACTCAACTGCGCTTCGCGGACTATACCGCCGGTGGGGATTTGCACCCCGCCCCCAAGTTACATCGTTATTATATATCCTAACGAATGCGTTGTCAATCGTTTTTTACGGTTAGCTCCGCAAATTGAATTTTTCTTATTTGTTTATAGCGCTAATCTACGCTTTTATCGCTAACTCTATTTTCCAGTCTCAAAAGTTTGAACACTGCACACGAACCGACCGTACCTGCCAATCCCGTCAAAAAGTAACGCAAAAATCCGTATAATACAACTACATCCTTAGGAAAAACATATTTCAATCCTTCTTTTACGCCAAGGGTAATTATTATACCTATTGCAATCTTAATAAGTTGCACGTACCATTTTGCCTCAACGTTCAAACGAACGTATTTTTTTTCGAAATAATATCCGATTGTCACGGCGCTGTAACCGCCAAGCACCTTAAATACATTAGACGCACTGCCTTGTAATCCGCATGCGCAAAGCACTATCAGAACAATAGCGCACACGGGAACGACCCCATAAATTATACGTTCCTCCTTGTCGCCCAAAAGTTCGAATAGCATAGAAAAAACCGAAGCAAGCACTACGCCGAGCGCAAGTCCCACTATAACGTCGCTTAAAAAGTGCTGACCTAAGTATAATCTGGAAAAAGCAATCAAAACACATAATACGACAGCCGGTATCCACACTCGTTTTTTACGATATTGAAGCGATATTTGTGTCCCCAAATTGGAAATCGAATGAGAATGTCCGCTCGGGAACGAATAACCTCCGGTAGGCTTTGTTACCGACTCCACCCCGTCATATGTGTACGGACGCGGACGAGCCACAATGTTTTTAATCCCCTCTACTACGCAACACCCCAAAAGATATACGTTAATCAACTTAAATCCGAAACGCTTGTCGACGCACCAAAACAACAGCATCGCGACGGCTATAAAAAACATTTCGTCGCCCAAAACCGTTATTGCCGAAAACACCCAGTCAAAAAAGGCGTTACGCATAAGTTGTATTCCTTGAATTATTTGGACCTCAAACATATCTTCCCCCTAAAAACTTATTTTTCGATACGCTTAACGTTATCGCCGTCCGTCCACAAACGCTCTATCTGATAAAAATCTCTAGTTTCGTCGTAAAAAATATGAACTATGACTCCCGCATAATCGAGAGCTATCCACTTTGAATCGACGTCTTTATGAAGAGGACTAATTCCCACTTTTTCAAGTTCTTCCTCCACGTAGTCTGCAAGCGACTTGACTGCCGTCGAAGAATATGCGCTGGCTACAACGAAATAATCGGTCAATGCCGTTTTATCGTCCACCGAAATAATATCCACCTTTTTGCCTTTTTTCTCGTCCAAAAGTGCGGCGATTGCATTCGCCAGTCCTTCGGATTTAGTAAGTTCGTAATCAGAAAGATTAATTTTCTGTATCATTGTTTTTGCCCTTCCTTGTTTTTTGTATTGCCTTATACGCAAACAAAGTTTGCTCGGCTATTTCCATTCCTTGCGACGAAAGATATTTTACGGTATTTTCGTAAATCGCAGCTATTCCTTCGTCCAAATTGCGATATGTAAGTGCGCGAATTTCTTGTATGCCGCTAAAATCTCTGCTGTCCTCGATATAGTCTGCCGCAAAAATTATCTTCGCGATAATGCCCATTTTTTCATCGCCCGTCGTGTGCGTGGCAATTGCCGAAAGAACCTCTTCGTCTCTTTCTCCGTACACGCGCTCGGCAACCAATCTTCCAGTAAGCTGATGACGACACGACTCCGGCAACGCTTCGATTTCTTCGTTGTACTCTATCCCGAACTCTTTAAGCGCCTGCTCGTCCAAATACTTTGCACAGTCGTGCATAAGCGCCGCACGAACGGTTTTTTCGACGTCGGCTCCGTTCTTTTTAGCTAAAATAATCGCCGCCTTAGCCGTTCGATAAACATGCTCGACTCTTCGGCTAGTCAACAAAAGACGCGAATATTTATCCGTAATATACTCGTAGTCACAATACAAGCCGCGCTTTTCGATTTCGAGCGCAACGCTCTTCGGAACGACTTCATCGGTTTTTCCAAACGCAACCGCCACCTTTAATAATGACGACGAGCCTTCAAGGCCTATAAACGGCGCTACCTCTATTCTAAAAAATCGGCTCATTTTATCGAGCGTATCGCGAACTATTTCGAAATACGGTCTTTCCACCACGTAAAAAGTAACGGTTGCGGCAAGTTCATCCGCCCTTTTCCATCGATCCAACGTATCGAGTCCGTCGCTTCCGATTGCAAAAAACAGTTCTATATTTGCCCCGGAAAAATGCTTTGCCGTCAAAAAAGAATAACTAGTCCCCTCGCTTTTGATTTCTATGTCGGAAACGACTGCGTTTTTTATGCCGGCAAAAACCTTTTCGCACAGCCGCAGTCTGTCTACGGCAGAAAGTTCTGCTCCACCCGGCTTAAAAGGCGAAATAAACGCCGGAATTATTATGACCTCGTCAAACCGTTTCGAAAGTTCGGTCGCCATTTGCAAATGTGCATTTGTGGGCGGATCAAAACTGCCGCCGAAAAGAACGCGCCGTATCATTATTCAGTATACTCGAACTCTATATCGAGTACGCGCACCG
>CAYTKK010000069.1:0-5835 GCA_964438355.1 uncultured Lachnospiraceae bacterium
GCGGAAACGGTAAACTTAGCGTACAGAGTGCCGTTTATCGAGCAGTAAATTACGTCGTTCTTTCTGACGACCGTAAGTGTGCACTCAGCAAGTCCGTATCCGTCCTCTGCCGTCGCTATTACGCCGCTAGGAAGAACTATTCTGCCGTTGGTACTATTGACCGAAGCGCCGTTATAAGTTGTGACGGAATTATAAACGTTACTACTCTTTTGTTCCTGTCCTTTGACCAACAGCAGTCCTCCGGTATCGGTGGCTTGCGTGGGCGAAAGCAGTACGTCGTACGAATCGTCCGCAGTACCAGAAAGCGAAGCAATCGTAAACCCGACTTTAGTAGCGCCTTGACTTGCCGTAGAACTTACTTTGCCGCTTATTGCCGCCACGGTTGACTTCGTGCCCGAAAGAACCGCTCGCGTAATCGACGAGGTGCCGTCCTTCCAGTTCGGATCGGCATAAAGTATAATCGTATTATCGTTTGCGGTGTCGCTGTCGGTGATGTCTCCGCGCGTGTAGTGCGCACCTGTACCGCTACCGAAACATATTATGTCGTCGAGCGCATACTGCGTAAATGTGGCGTTTGCTGCTTCCTCTCCGGGTACAACCACGATAGCCGACGCTCGGGTCGTAACAAACTGCAGATGCGAAGCGATAATCGAGTACTCTCCGCGCATAACCTTAGTCGCAAAGCTTGCCGTCGTTCCGCTTGCACTAGCCGTAATCGGATAGGAAGAAATCGTCCATTTGCCGTTTGCCGTACCTGAAACGCTTGCAGTAGCCGCAGACGCGTCGAACGTGTCGAGCAAAATCGAATCGAGAACATTAGCCGTCGCGTTTAACGTAACAGGCTCGTACAACGCCGCTACGCTTGCGTCGCAACTGTACCAGATATCCGTAATCGTAACGCCTGCTCCCGCTCTCGTGACGAAACCGAGCGTTTCTTTTCTTGTCAAAGCACTGCTAGGCGAGGCGAAAATCGTACCGGTATCGGTTACGCCGATACTCGCGTCTTGAGATGAATACGTCATTCCTGCCGTCCACTCAAACGCGAAGTAACCGTTGACGTATAGTGCAAAGTAGTCTCCCTTTCTATAAATCGTCATCGTTACGGGCGCATTTCCGTCGATTGCGTTCTTGATTGCCTGACGAACGGGCGTAAACTTATCGTTACCGACGTCCGTAAAGGAGTGGATATAGAAGTTCTTCCAATTGTCGGTAGTAAGTAACCTTATACCGTAATTAGACCCGTTTTGCCGCTCTATCATGACAAACCAAGTCTCGCCTACCCATATACCGAAGTTCTTTTGCGTTCCTTGATACCCGAAAGCGGGAGCGGAGAACGTTGCCGAAGCCACATACGTCGTCTCGGTAAAGTTCTCGACCAGCATCGCGCGAATACCGCCCGCATAGCCGTCAATCGGGGCAATCGTGTACGTGCCTACGGGATTATCATTATCCGTGCCGTCGGGATTTTCGCTGAACGCAGGCATATTAGCGGGATTATAGAATGCAAACTTATACTTAAACAACTCGTAATCGAGAGTTATATCCGACGAAACTTCTATATACTCCTCGCCGTCGGCGTCTCCGCTTGCCACCGATTTTACTCGGAAATTCGGGTGCGAGTAGCTTACCTTATAGCGCCTAGCAGGTAGCCACAACGAATAATCGCCGTCCTCGCCTATTTGCGCGGTAAACGTCATATTAAGTTCGACATCGGTAAACAGAAGCGTAGTCAGCTTAACGCTTAAACCGCTGTCAAATCCCTCCGTCTCGTAAATATTACCGCTTACCGTATAGGCGTTGACGTCGGCGTCGGTCGTTATGTAAACGTGTCCGCCGGCAATGCCCTTTACTTCCAAAATCTTGCCTTCGTCGTCGTACGCACTGACGGACGAAGGAATAAATCCGTCGATTCGAGAGTAGTCGAACCAGCCACCCTCGTTCATTTTAACTCTGAACGTAATCTCTCCGCCGAGGTTCATCGAGCCGTCTTTGTTAAAGCCGCTCACCTTTTCGATAGTACCGCCAAAGCCTTCCGCAACGTTAAAGCTTACCGTATTTATAGTCGACGTACCGTTAGTGGAAAGACCTGCCGCAAACGCTTTTATTCCGTCGCTGTCGAGCACGGTGTACTCGATGTTTTCGACGCGGAAATCGGGCGTGTTTTCGTTGTGAATACCGACACCTATTACGTTTTCGTTGTCGAATCCGTCTACTCCGCTGAAATCGTACATCGCAAGCAACGTCCCGTCGATAAACACGTAAACGTTGTAGCCGATTCGAGTAATGCTGATTTTTACTGTCTTAAACGCCGCCGTTATCTCGCCATTACCGAGTTCGCCTTTGTCGAACTTCGTTTCGGATCTCTTAAAATACGTTTCGTAAGCAAATCCCGGGCGTCCCATACTCGTAAAATACGCGCTGTCGAATATAGAAAGTCTGCCGTTAATCTGTGTGCCGTCACCCTGATTGAAATATGAATCTAGGAAGTAGCCGCTGCCGCCGCCAGTGCCTACTACGCGCAAGCCGCCGTCGATCGCACCCGATACGCAAGGCGCAAACATAATGGCGTAATGACGGAAATCGAACATTCTCGACACGTTGAGAGTGGACGAATCGTAGCCTATAACGATGCCTATCTTATTCGTGGCGTGAACCGTTCGAACAATCGTAAGGTCTGCCGAGAACGTATAATTCGCCGAGGGCGTATATTGTTCGGTCGGAAGCAGATATACCGAGCGCGACGCGTCTATACTCGCGTCTATAATTCCGCGCGAGTATAGCGACCTATTGCCGCCGTTATACGTCCACTGCTGAACGCCCTTACGAAATTCGCGACCGTAATTGAAGTTTACGGTACCACCGCTCACGCTTTCGCCGTTAACCATAGTAACCTTGCCGCCCGAAACAGTAAATTCGGTCATAACGGTGCTGTTTTTGACGTTCATCTCGCCCTCAGTAACAGTAACGTAGGGGTTCGAAGCAAATAACGTCGAGGTTCCGATATACTTGCCGTCGGGCAAAGAGACCGAATACGCGCCGCCTGAAAGCGTAACGGCGGGACTCGTGCCGTAACTCGAGTACCGTCTGCCGTCGGTGAGCGAAACGAAATCGACCTCGTGCAAATAATAGTCGCTTACGCTTGCGCCGACAATCGAGCCGCTAATCGTAGCCTTGGTCTCGCTACTTGCGACGGTAATGCGCGAATACGTGATATCGGTAAATTTAAGCGTCCTAGCCGCCTCGGAATGGAATCCGAAGCCGGACGTCTTGGAAAAGCTTTCGCCCTCCGCGGTAAAGTCGATAATGGTAAGAAGCGTATCGTTAACGAATACGGTTACGAGATAACCGCTTCTGATAACCTTTACCTTGAACGACGAAAAATTGATAGGCGTAGTAGCCACTCCGTCGTCGGTGGTGACGATGGGATTATCCTCGGTCGCATAGTAGCCTGCCGACTCTACTTGAGCGATAGAGCCGTATCCGACTCTTTCTTGGTCGGCGTAAATTTTTGACGCGCCGCTGTACGCTCGCATGGAATAATTGCCCAGCTTCGTACCCGTATCCACGTCGAAAGCCTCTAGCGAAAAGCCTTTGACCACTCTTACCGTGCCCGTCGCGTAATAATGTTGCCACGGACTGAACACTATCGTGTATGAAGAGTTCATCGTGTCTCCGCTTGCTATATTACTTCCGTCGTAAGCCGCTCCGCTTTGCGACGTGTTGATTCCGCTAGAAGTTATGGTTGAGAAATCTACGCCTACGGTTATGCCCACCTTATCCGAGCTGTCAACGAGATTATCCATTTCGATAACCGTCTCGACAACGTAATTCTTGTACGGATTGCCGCTTTTATAAGCCGAGTACGCCGCTTGCGGAATATACGAAGAGCGCGTTTCCCAAGTGCTGCCGCCAAGCTCGTCTCCACCGTCGAGGCTGATTCCGTCCGAGCCTTCGGAATAATACCAATCCAAGAGGTCGCCTATTGCAAAAGCCGCCGTCGGCACGGTCGTTACCGTAACGGTCGCGTTTTTGCACGCCGAAGAAAGCACGATGTTTTTGTTTTCCGTCGCGGTGGAAATATTCGAGCCGGCGGAAGAAGTAATCGTATAATTAACGCTAGTCAAACGCGTGCCGCCGCCGCGATAGAACACCGTCAACGTATAAGTAGCGGAATACGGAACGAAAATTCCGTAAGTAGCCGCGTCAGTCCCTGCCCAAACTCCGACGCTCTTGCCGTTTTGCGTGTTTTGTCCGCCCTTAACGGTGTAAACCGCGCCGTCGGAAGAAATAAGCTGAACCTTGAGATTTGCGGTATCGTAAAGCTCGAGCGCCGTCTTAAACGAGCCGGTAACGTACGTCAATCCTTCCGCGCTCTTTTCTACCAGCGAAACCGTAACGTCGCCGTTTAGGTAATCGAGTGTGCCGTCTGCTTGTCTGCCCAAGGTAACGGTAACCGTGCCGTCGTCGTTTTTGGGATAATACAACGTTTCGCTGTTGCCGGTCGAATTATTAGTAATTTTTACGGCGTATTGGTCACTTGCGTTAGTCAAACAAACTACGCCCTGATCGGTACGCGGCTTATAGGTAAACTCAACGCTACTTCCGCGATAGAACTTATAGTCTCCGGTAACGGAACTTACGGAAAGTCCGACCATAGACCCCGCCTGTATCTTACCGAACTGCGTGTCGATATTAAGCGTGTAAAAGCCGAGATACTCGTTAATTACTGTCTCTTCCGTCGAATAGAAGATGTCCGAAAATTCAGTCCTGTACGAAGCGCTTGTAAAGCCGACGTTTGCCGTCACTCCGGCGGAAAGTTCGGATGACGAATTAGGCAACGTAATTTTAGCGTACATTACCCTATCGTCCGTTCCGTCGTCGGGCGTAGAGTCGACATAATAGAAGATTTTATTGTCGTAGCGAACAACCGTTTGAATAACGTCGCTTTCGATACTGCCCTTGCCACCGTTAATAACGCAAGCGACCGAATAAACCGTTTCGCCGTCCGTAACCGTGCCGCCGCTTACGTCGAGCGTTCCCTCGCCCGCGTACGCGGTAAAGTCCGTCTCGCTAACGTAATCGGAATAAAGAGTATACGTCGAGCCGTCAAACGCGGCTAGCAACAAATTCCCGCCAAACGCCGAGCCGTCCTCGTAATAATACGCGCCGTTTTCGCGATAGAGATAAGTCGGTTGAGAATATTCGCCGCCAAGCAACACAAACGCACGGTGCGAATTTAACGAGTACGGCAAAACTTTGCTGTCCGGTAAAACGATTTTGCCGTTTTGATAACTAGCGCCGTTGTAAAGTTCCAAACAGCCGCTATATGACGAAAGCGAATCGACGCCGCTTTTGCCGCTTAAAGCGACTTCCTCGCCCGCCGGAGCCGCCAAAAACGCGAGGCGGTACGCGTTATCCCCCGCCGCCACCTTGTCGAGGTCGGCAACGACGATACCCGACATATCGGTTTCAAAATACCCTTGCGCCTTAACTCTTGCCGTCAGCACATAGCGCTTACTAGCCGTTCCGGGAATAATGTAGTGCGAAACGCCCGCCGCTCCGCCGGCGAAATAATCGCCGCGAACAGCCGTCAATTTTTTACCGGTCAAATCGTACGACCAAGAAGCGTTAGAGTTTTCGCCTTGACTTACACCGCCGAGCATACTCTCCGACCACTTCTCGTCAAGGTCGCCGATATTTAATCTGTAATGATGATACGTTAACGGCGAAAACGTCTGGTTATCCGCCCCTCCCGTAGTAATTGCCGAGCCGTCGGAGTAAGACAGATACTGCTCGTCAAGATACAGCGGAACGGAAGCAAGCCTAGCCGTAAAC
>CAYTKK010000069.1:5935-7725 GCA_964438355.1 uncultured Lachnospiraceae bacterium
AACGGGAGCGACGGCTAGCAGCGTCGCCAACAGCATAACAATTATTCTCTTCCTTCTCTTTTCCGTCATTTCCTCGAGGCTCTCCCACCAAAAGCAGTACTGTTTTATCATTAGAGCCGTCCGCCGCCTGTTCCTAAAAAGCGGCAAATACTCTTTTGCTTGATTTTGTTGCGCGAATAAGAAAAACACCCAAATTGCTTTCCTGTTCGCGGTTATCTATAAATCGGCGCTAAGCCGTTATTTGCGAGTTTTTACGATTACATATGGTTTTTAGGTAGACGCAACTACGGTAAACAATTATTCTAGAAAAAAGCCGATTACTCAAAAATCTATTGTTATGCCATTTTTGCCGCTACTTTGTCGATATCGGGCACCATATCTCTTCCGCAGATATCGAATTTGTGTTTTACCTAAATATTAGGCAATTTCTCCGCGCCTTAACATCAGCGCGCCGATTTGCGTCACCGCAAGCTCGCTAACGCTTTCCTTTCGCCCAAAATACAAAAAGACAAGCGCATAAGGTGGCGGCTTTTTACTTTTCGCCGCCGCAAAACTATTTAAGAGGATGCGGGCACGTCCGCGAAGGAGGTATCAGGCAATCGCAGGACGCACCCTACAGCCGCTTTACGAAAAGACAAGGGTTGTCTAGGGGTCTCTTTTTCTCGCCGCGTCCCCCAAAAGCGCAACGATACAATTAGTCCCTACGGCGGCAGAAGGCTTTTGCCATCCGCCGCCCGTAGACTTTTCTTTTATTCGTTTTTTAGTCGATTAAGCTTCTTAGTCAACGTCGTCAACTTGTTCGATTAAGCCTCGACAAGCTCGAGCGTGAAATTGAACAACAAATTAGCTTGCCCTGTGGGCGCGGTTGCGTCAATCGGATTCTTACCCTTATCGAAGTAGAACTTCAAAGTAACCGTGCCGTCGGCGGTAAGACCCGTCTTAATGTCACAACCTGTTTCCTCAAGCGCAGTAGCGTCGGAGGCAGAGTCTACGTAAAGGCTCCAATATTGCCAATCGGCAGTGCTAGAGTTGTCTTTAAGTACGATTTTATACGTCTCGGCGTCGTGTACCTCGATGTCATAGTTAACGGTAATCTCTGCGGAATAACCGGGAAGAAGCGTTTTCGAAGCTACTTCGATTCCGTTTTCGTCATAGTATTTCCACTCGCCTTCGGTAAGACCGATACTAATCGGTTTTCCGATAGTCAACGAATCGTCGACTTTGCCGTTAGTAATCCACGAAACAGCCATAGCCATACCGAGTACGGCAAACACTGCAAGGCAAACGGTAGCGATTGCCACAATAAGTTTTCTGCGTTTTTGCATAATAATCATTTCTCCTAATTTTTAATTTCCCTTGTTCTTTTTTTCGAATACTTAGGCTTGCGTGACCTTAAAGCCACAATTTTACTCGCGTCATAAAGCCAAAATTTCGGCGCAAAACGCACTTTTGCTTCGTCGCCGAACAGCGCGAAACGCAAATGCGGCTAGAAAATAGGAGCCGCCCCCCCCCCCCCCGAAAAATCGGAGAGAGGCGCACATTGTCGAAACCAAAAACCTAAAGCCGTCGAAAGTCCTCTTTGTAAACTAAAGCGCTTGCCTACTAACATTTACCCAGAAGCCTTTGTGGTCACGTGCCGTTGCCTGCTAACCGTATAAGGCGACAAGCTTCACACACACCCAAAGACTTTTGACCGCATACTAGCAAAAAAAGCTCTGCAATTTGAAATGCACCCCCAAAGCTGTCCAACTTTTAGGTTTCACATCAATTCGGCTACGGAATTTAATTTC
>CAYTKK010000070.1:0-7664 GCA_964438355.1 uncultured Lachnospiraceae bacterium
AAAGCCGGGCATCTTCCGATATGGGCAATGTAACGGAAAATCTTCCCGGTGCGCAGTTTCATTTTTCCATTTGTGGAGAACGGGAATGTCCATGTCATTCCATTGCATTCCGTGAAGCCAGCGGAACGGAGGAAGCTTTTGATTCAGCATTGAAAACAGGAACAGTCATGGCAAAAATCCTGCTGGACTATACTGCGGATCCTGATTACAGAAAGGAAGTTTACAGTGCTTTTCAGCAATCCTAAAAATATTATCATTGCGAATGATATGGTAAGCTTTGATGTTGTTCAAGCGCATTCATGAAAAACAAAGAGAGATTTTTTCAAATTACGAAAGTATAAGCAAGTAAAATCAGAAAAATGAGTTCAATCTAATCGCGATCATCGCAATTATAATTAAGAGTTCTATCAAAGTAAAAACTTTCATTTTCATACTCGAAGAAAGAACCGAATCGGGCAGGAATCTTTTTCTCATGACTGCACCTCCTTCTGTATCTTGAATTTTATTGTTTCAGAAAATACCGGTCGGCAAAATCCATATAGAATTTCCAGTCAAGGGGAGTAACGTCATGATTTCCCGTCCGGATATGATAGCCGATTTCCCCGCCGATGGAAACATCGGAGGGAGGAAGTCTGCCCGGATCAAGTCCCCTGCATTCCGCGCCGAAAAGCCGGTAGACCTCGGCGGCAGCGGCGGCGGACAGATATTCTCCCTTCGGATCGGAGTGCAGATCGTCCGTGGCGCTGGCGACATAAACCGGCCGCGGCGCGGCAAGGGCAATCAGGAAATTCTGGTCGAACGGCAGATTTTCTTCATGATTCCGGTAGCGCTGGAACGCCGAACTGAACCAGTAGGTGCGCCAGAACAGCAGGAAGTCGATGGTTTCTCCGAAGATGCGCCGGGAAAGGGACGCTCCGCCGCATCCCGATTCATTGGAGATTATCATTGCGAAGCGCGGATCGACGGCGCCTGCCCAGAGAGCCGTCTTCCCGAGACGGGAATGTCCGTGGACAATCACCCGTTTTGAGTCGATCTGCGGTTCATGTTCAAGACAGTCCAACGCGCGGGACAATCCCCACGCCCATGCCCCGATCGCGCCGAAATCCCGCTGCTGCGCAGTCAGTTTTTCCGGGGGAAGGAACAGGCTGTAAATGCTGGATTGGAATGCTTCCGGCGAATCGTAAAAGATCTCGCTGATGCACAGTGTCGCTCCTGCATATCCGCGTTCCACAAGCCCGCGGAAATTCCAGAAGTCCGTCTGCACTCCGCGTGTTGATTCATCCGGCGGTTCCGTCGCGAATACCTCATGCGCAGACCAGTTTACCACCGGCTCCTGCGTGATTCTTATCTCTTTTTCCGGGGAGGCTGCATGATTTCCGCGTCCATTGAGCCCGAGAAACACGGGAACCGGAGCCTTGATCTTTTTCGGGCAATAGAGCAGCAGGTCAAAATATTTGCTGCCGCCATGATTCATTTCGCAGTGAATCCGGATTTCCCGGCGTATCGCAGCGCCGTCGAAGGCGTTCCTGTTTTCGGAGATCGTCTCAAAATACATCCTGTCCGGCCGCGGCGGCATCCAGCCGTACATCTCGTCGCGGAAAAGGTTCAGGAGTTCGGGGCGTCGGAAGTTCATCCATTCAAAAGCATTCCGGATGGTTCCGCCGTCTGCGGTCTTGAGCGGCGAGGGAATCTCGCAGGGTGGAACTTTGCTTTCATCCGTATTGTAAATGCCATTGTAAGGCCTGTCGGAAATTTTCATTTTACATCTCTTTCATCCGTTGTTCCATTTTTGTTTCTGTTAACTATTATAATGGAAAAGCAAGGGGTTGAAAATAGCATTTCTGGACATTTGTTGTCCTTTCTGGTATTTTTCCATTTTTTCTGCTTGCCATCCATTGATTGGACATTATATTGAAAATAAAGAAAGGCGGAATCCCATGGGATATTTTGACGATCTGGAAATCGTTCAGGCAACGCATAAGATTTTCGGTTACCATGTTTCAAAACCGATTGACCCGCCCTATCTCAGCCTCTGTCTTCTGCGGAAAGGCGAATTGATCGTGATGAAGGACGGTGCGAAACGGCACCTGAAAGCACCGTTTATCTTCTGGGCGCTTCCGGGGCACGTCTATCAATTCGTTTCCGTGGAGGCGAGAAGCCGCCGTGAAACAATCTGGCTTGATCTGGGAGGTCCCCGTGCCCGGCGTATCCGGCTGGGGCTGGAGGAACTGGCATCCGCCGGCGGGTTGGGACTGCCGCTTTCCAACTGTATGGGAATGGCGTTGCTCATGCTCAGGATCATCAATCTGAACCGGCATGGGGAAAATCTGATCCGTCACAGGCTGATTGTTTATGTGGAGGAACTGATCGGGCTGATCCATGATGAAGCAGTTTGCGGCAGAGAGATGAATCATGACTGTGCCCTGATTCTTGAGGCGGCTGAACAGTTCAAACGGAATCCGGCAATAAAGTACGACTTGCAGGAAGTTGCCCGGACACATGCAATGTCTTATGATACGTTCCGCAAAAAGTTCAAGTTCTATATCGGGCAGGCGCCACATGAATTTCTGCTCAACTGCAAGATCGAACTTGCCGTCGAACTGATGCGCAAACATGAAATCTCAATCAAGGAAATTGCCGACTCCTGCGGCTTTGCCGATATTTCCAGTTTCTCCCGGATGTTCCGGAAACGAAGCGGGCTTTATCCGAGAGAATTCCGTAAGAATATGTCTGAATCCTCCCTCTGAATCAAAAATCAGATTGATGCTGCAAGCCTCGGCATCAGAGAATTGTTTTTCCAGAAAGATCAACTTTTTTCCATTTTTGCCATTTTTCTCATGCCGCAGCATGGATATCTTATAAGAAACAGGAAAAGGAGTTTTATTATGATTTACCGCATCTGGCGTTCACCCTACAGCAGTTTCGGCGGGACATCCGCAGAGTTTCCGGATGACAGAACGGACGAAACATACACCGCACCGGAGCATTATACTGACGAACTTCTCCGGGAGATCGCCGCCAATGGCTTCAACGGCATCTGGATTCATGCGCGCTTTGCACATATCACGCATACGGACGCATTTCCCGAATCGGGAGTTCACGCCGGGGAACATCTCGACAGGCTTTCCGGGTTGATCGAAAGAGCGGAAAGACATGGAATCAAGGTATTTCTGTATGGTCAGCCTCTGAGGAGCGTGCCGGAGGCGGATCGCCGTTTCTGGCGAAATCATGCGGAATGTGCCGGACAGACGGAATATCTCACCGAGGAGAATGCAGTAACGGGAGTCCGCCGCAGATATCAGACGGTTGCATTGTGCTCCTCCGTGGATGCTGTAAAGTCTTTTGTGGAAGAATCCGCCGCCCAGATCGCGGAAAAACTTCCGGGTCTGGGAGGTGTGATTCTGATTACCGCAACGGAATTTCCCGGCCATTGCTACCAGCGCAGGCATAAAGTGAACCCGACCGCCTGCTATCCCCTGATCGAATGCCCACGCTGCCGGGAACGTGAACCGTGGGAGGTGGCTGCCGAGCTCATTACGCTGTTCCGGAACGGAATCCGCCGTCATTCCGCCGATACTGCCGTTATCGCATGGAACTGGAGCTGGCAGGAATGGCTGCCCGCACCGTGCCGCCCCCTGCTGGAATTACTGCCGCGCGACGTTGTTGTAATGGCGGATTTCGAGCGGGGAGGAGTGATTGACCTGCCTGAACGTCCCGGTTTTGAGATAGATGAATATTCCCTGCTTTATCCGGGACCGTCGGAATCTTTCCAGAACACATATCATGCGTGCAGGGAACTGGGATTGAATGTAATGAGCAAGCTCCAGATTGGCGCCACTCATGAACTCGGAAGCGTGGTTTCCCTTCCGAATATGATCAATATACGGAAAAAAGCGTTATGGCACAGGACACATCCCGATGCAGGCTACATGGGCTGCTGGAATTTCGGCAATTTTTTCAGTGCGAACACCTGCGCCTTCAACTGGTTCCTGAATCTCCGCACGACATCCGGCGAAGAAACGGAGCTCAGAGATTTTGCGGAATTTTACTTTCATGGATGCGACAGCCTCCTTGTTTACCATGCGTGGCGTCTTTTTGAATCCGCAATGCGGCACCTGCCGTTCTGCATCGGACCACTTTATTACGGTGTTCAGACTTATGCTCCCGCTTATACGGACATCTACCGTCCGGGACCGCTGGAAGGAACTTATGCGGGATGTTCCTACCTCCGGACAAAAGACCGGGGCGACGATCTCTCCCCTGCCTGCGAAATGCGTCATCATGAGTTTTCTCTGCCGGAACTGGCGGGAGCCTATGCGAAGACGGCTGCAATCTGGAATTGCGGCGTATCACTTTTAAAAGCAGGCTTGAAAGGCTGTGACGACAAAGGCGAACTGGGCAATGCGGCTCTTTGCGGCATGTGCTGGGCAAGCACTGAAAACGCATACCGTGCGTATGCTCTGCGGAAAGAATGGAGCCCGGAAAAGATTCACGAGTTCCGGCATATCGTAAATTCTGAACTGGATGTATTGACGACGGCGCTGCCTTATGTTGAAAACGATGTCAGACAGGGATTTCACGGCGAAGCCGGATACCGGATGTTCGATCCAGAGTTGATCCGCAGAAAGATGAAAATGCTTCAACGATGGCGGGAAGGTGCATGAACCGCTTCATGAATGACTTGCAACTGACGGAATCCCCTGTATGCCCCGCAGCTTTGCCGAAGTCCGTTGCCGACTCCGGTTTTCTTTACAGAGGCGGCTCATCCCGACCGTTTCAGGACTTGACACGGCTTCCCTGTCTTTCTTATCGTTGTCAGAGATATTTTCCGGTATGGCTCTGCGGCGTGTTCCTGATACATTCCGGCGTGCCGGCGGCAACGATTCTGCCGCCTTCGTCACCGCCGCCGGGGCCCATGTCAATGATATAGTCTGCATTGCGGATTACATCCAGATCGTGCTCGATCACGATCACTGTCGCGCCGTTTTCGATAAGTTTGCGGAAAACTTCGAGCAGAGTCCTGACATCCAGCGGATGCAGTCCGATGGTCGGTTCATCGAAAACGAAAACGGAATCTGACTGTGTTCTTCCCATTTCGCTCGACAGCTTCAGGCGCTGGGCTTCTCCGCCGGAAAGACTCGGAGTCTCCTCGCCGAGAGTCAGATAACCAAGACCGAGATTTTGAAGAACCTTGAGCCGCTGATGAACCACTTTCATCTCCGAACATGCCTTCAGCGCGGTATTGACATCCATATCCATCAGTTCCGGCAGGGAGAAGGCATTTCCCGATTTTGCGGGATATTTGATCCCGGCTGCCTCCTTTGCATAACGGGAGCCTCTGCAGTCCGGACACGGGATTTCCACATCCGGCAGGAACTGCACATCCAGGCTGACTACTCCCGTTCCATCGCAGGCGGGACAGCGTAATTTCCCTGTATTGTAGGAGAAATCCCCGGCTTTGCATCCACACTTTTTCGCGTCCGGCGTTTTCGCATAGATTTTGCGCAGTTCGTCATGGACGTTTGCATAGGTCGCCACGGTGGAGCGCACATTGATGCCGATCGGCGTGGCGTCGATCAGCTTTACCTGTTTGATTCCCCCTGCATCCACAGCAATAACATGTTCCGGCAGTTTTCCGCCGGCTATTGCGGCTTCCAGCCCCGGAATGAGGCTTTCGAGAATCAGCGTCGTCTTGCCTGAACCCGAAACGCCGGTCACAACCGTCAGTTTTCCTTTGGGGATATCCACTTCAAGCGGTTTTACAGTATGGATTGCCGCCGTGGAAAGGTGAATCCTCCCATTGGAGAACATACCTGCTCCGGCTGTAAGCTTTTCCACATTCACGCGGGTACATCCGGCGAGAAACGGACCGATCATGGAATGGCTGTTCCTTTCAATATCGGCAACCGTGCCTTCGGCGATGACGTATCCGCCGCCGGCTCCGGCATCCGGGCCCATTTCGATGAGCCAGTCAGCCACCGACAGCAGCTGCGTGTCATGATCGACCAGCACCACGGAGTTGCCGTCGGCAATCAGGTCGTGCATGACACCGATCAAGCCGGCAATATTGGAAGGATGAAGCCCGATGGACGGTTCATCCAGAACATATAACACGCCGGTGGTGCGATTGCGGACGGAACGGGCAAGCTGCATCCGCTGCCGTTCTCCGGTTGAAAGCGTGGAAGCGGCACGGTCGAGAGACAGATAACCAAGTCCCAGATCCAGCAGGCGTTTCGCCGTCGCCTGAAAGGAGCCGCAGATGCTTTCCGCCATCGGGCGCATCTCTTCCGGCAGTGACGCCGGAATACCATTCACCCATTTGACAAGGTCCGAAAGAGTCATTTTACAGGCTTCGGACAATGGAATTCCGCGAACTTCCGGCGCTCTTGCCGCAGCAGACAAACGCGTTCCGCCGCAATCCGGGCAGACATCCTCCCGGAGAAATTTCGCGACGCGTTTCATCCCCTGCTCGTCTTTGACCTTCGCCAGCGCATTTTCGACGGTATGGACGGCATTGTAATAGGTAAAATCCAGTTCTCCGGCGGTATCGGAGTTTTTCGCTTTATAGAAAATATGCTTCTTTTCCGCCGGTCCGTTGTAGACGATATCCTTTTCTCTTTCCGTCAGTTCGGAAAACGGCACATCGGTGCGGACCCCCATCGCCCGGCAGACGTCAGTCATCAATGACCACATCAGCGAATTCCACGGAGCCACGGCGCCCTCGTCAATGGAAAGCGACTCGTCCGGGACAAGCGTCGTCCGGTCAACGGTCCGCACAGTTCCGGTTCCGTCGCAGGCAGGGCACGCACCCTGACTGTTGAACGCAAGTTCCTCGGCGGACGGCGCATAAAAACCCGTTCCGCATTCCGGGCAGACAAGTTCACGTTCCGCGGCGACAGCCAATGTCGGCTTCAGATAATGACCATTGGGGCAGCGGTGGCTTGCCAGTCTGGAAAACATCAGGCGGAGACTGTTCAACAGCTCCGTTCCTGTGCCGAACGTGCTGCGGATGCCGGGGACACCCGGACGCTGATGCAATGCAAGGGAAGCGGGAACATACAGCACTTCATCCACCTGTGCTTTCGGAGCCTGTGTCATTCTGCGCCTGGTGTAGGTGGAAAGCGCGTCCAGATACCTTCTGGAGCCTTCCGCATACAGGACTCCGAGAGCAAGTGACGATTTGCCGGAGCCGGATACCCCGGCAATGCCGACAATCTGATTCAGCGGAATATCCACATCGACATTCTTCAGGTTGTGCACCCTCGCACCGCGAACTTTAATTCTATCGATCATAAAAACAACTGTACCGTTTTGTGAGTTATCTGCTTCTTCAGCAATTCAGGAAAAGCATAACATAACACAGATCATCCGTTTTTTCAATCAGGAAATATGAGAGTGTAATGCGCCCGATATTTTCTTATGACGGAAAGGACATGAATTCATAACGGTCAGGCTTTCCATTTCAAACAAATATCAATTGCGACATCATAATCTCCGTCGGAGTTTGTAATACTCATTCTCCCGTTTCCACATTTACAGCTTCTTTTCCATACAAGTGACAGTAGAGAAAAATTAAGGAAAATTACCCGTGCAGAAGTGTCAATTATTCCCGGAAACCTCCGTTCGGCATATTCTCATGGAACGGAGAGCATTCGCCACAGCAA
>CAYTKK010000071.1:0-7657 GCA_964438355.1 uncultured Lachnospiraceae bacterium
GAAATCAGTTATCACTTGAGAACCGGAAAGCATGACCAGACTCTGGAAGACTGGCTCCACTACTGGGAGCTGGCGGACAGGCTGTTCCGAAAGTAAACCGCCCCGGTGCAAAGCATACGGGGTATCGGGAATTTCGCCTGCGGCGGCCAACATTTCTGCGCAGGATTGCGACAGGACTGAAAGTCCTGCACGATTATCTTTTCTGCGATGCAAAGCAGCGCGGTATCAAACCAATTTTTTGAATAAAGATTCCATCTGAAAACAGGGCTCATTCCGAGCCCTGTTTTTTTACCTGCATTCGAATTCACCGCTTTTTCGGATAACCGCCGGAACCGCCGTATTCGACGGGAATATCCCAGGGCGCCCGATCGTAATCCGGATTTTTCAGAATCAACGGAATCTGCGCCGGAGTCACGTTCTGGATTTTCATCCGCCGGAACAGTTCCTCCTCTATTTTCGGAATTCGTTCAGGATGCCCGGTCAATTTGGAAATACTCGCGAGATTGTAGACAGGAATCATGCTCAACGGATAATTTTCCGCCTCTTTCAGATATGCCTCGAATGCCTCGTCATAGCGTCCGAGTTTCACCAGCGCACCGCCGCGGTATCCGTAAACATGCGCATAGTTCTCAATATAAGAGCCGATCAGGGCGTCCGCCGCGGCAAGAGCCAGTTCCGGCGCTCCGAGTTTGCCTGCCGCGATCATCAACGCATAATTCGGTTTGTACTCATGCGGGGCAAAACGGAGGGAACGGCTGATCCGCTCAAGTTTCTCCGACACTCTCATTGCAGGATCATGAATCGCATTTGCCGTACTGGACGCATAAGCGGAACGGGCAACGGAAAGCGCGGTCCAGAGCAGGATCACAATACCAGCGGAACATGCAATCATACGGCAGATCGCAGGATGCCGCAACCCGGCAGAAACCTGTTCTTCCCGGAACGCGTCTCTCCAGAAAAGTCCGAGGAGCCACAAGGCAATCAGATTCACGGGCCAGGCGACAAAAATCAGGTCCAGCTGGGCATGAAACAGCAGGCACAGAAATGCGAAAAGCAGAAGCTTCCTTTCCGCGGGAAGCCTCCCTGCGCCGCCTCTGAGGATTCCGTACAGAGGATACAGAACAAGCCATGCCCATGCAAGCCAGCCGAGAATACCGAAGGAAGCCATCATGAACAATATATCGTTGTGAGGGTGATTGGTCCGCGGCGCATTCTGCATTCGGGTAAAATAATCCTCCGGTTTGAAACGGACGAACTCATTCTCGAAAGAGACGCCCCCAATGCCGAAAACCGGATTTTCAGCGATCAGCCCAAGAGTCGCACGATAAAAAACAAGGCGATCCTCCTGCTCCGCGATCCTGCGGGCAAAACCGGAACCGGGGCCGATCATATAAAGTGTCCCGAGCAGAAGAATGGCAAGCAGAACATAACGCAGATACCGCTGTCCGCGGGAAGTCAGATGCATGGCAAGAAAAATCAGCCCGGTCAGCCCCAGGGCAACTGCGGCTCCGCGCGAAGCACATGCGGCGAATATCCAGAGCCCGTATCCGAGAACAGCCCCCGCACCCGAAAGCGACGCCAGTGCGGGAAAGCGGAACCTGCGCAGCAATCCCGACAGATGCCGCGCGAGAAACGGCAGGGAAACCAGAAGAAGGACAGCATTCCAGTTCGTATTGCCGGCAATGCCGAAAATCATGGCACCGGAATGATACTGAATGCCGGATACGGCCAGATCCCACAATCCAAGCAGAGCAAGGGCGCGCGGCAGAAAAAAACGAAACGCATCATAGTAAACGTATGCCGCCAGCGGCAGAAGAATCCAGACCAGGCTCTCTCCCAACGCATCAAAAGGGTAGCGTCCGTTCAGGAAAAAGTGCCCGGCGGCAATACAGAAAAATCCGCCGAGCGCCAGCTGCGCCTCCCGCTTCATGGATGCCACGGCTCCGGCAAGTCTTCTGAAATCGAAAAGCATCAACGCCAGAGCAAGAAATCCCACACTGCCGGCGGAGACCGCCAGCATATACTGCGGTTTGACGGGATGTAACAGCAATTCGGGATTGTAAAAGAGAGCCGCGGCAGACAAGCCCGCCGGCACATACCAGCCTTTTCTGAAAAACCCCGGAAACAACGCCATGATACGCCTTTCTCATCCTCTTGCAATCAATTTCCCCGCCGATTCCGATACATTACTGTGTCAACTCCGCTTTTCAAGGCGGAATCCGGGAAAAATGGAAAGGCTTCCGACAGTCACGGTATTTTCCTCATCCGCGTTACTCCGAAGTCCCCTGCATATTACATGCCAACCCGACAACAGCGTTCAATATGATAAAAAATCCGGCGGGCACGACAATAATGCATCACAGTTGCTCCCGAAGCATGAACCAGCCGCCATTATGAAAGGTTTTTCCACCGGAGAGAAAAGACTCCACCCTGTTCCTGAATCGGGTTCCCCCTCCGGAACCGGAAGGTTTGAGCCTGGACAATATTTCCGATTTGCCTGACACAGGATACAGAGTTCCCCGTTTCTGAAAGCGGACGATGTTCGATGTTTCCGGCAGAATCTGCTGCAGAAACGGATCCAGCAGCCAGGAATGGCAATAAAAGCCCTTGCAGGAAGCAGGCCGGCGGCTTTCGAAAAAAAGAATTGCCTCACGCATGGAATTCAGACAATCCTCCAGGATCATGGGTCCGTCCGCCGGAATATGGATGGAATAAAGCGGATCCCCATATTCCAGAATTTTCTCCCAGTCGGAACGAAGCAGCTTTGACAGGCTGCGAAGAGTCACACCGGCCTCAATCAGATTGCCGAGAAACGCAGAATCCGTCTCTTCATAGATGGTTTGAAAATCCGCATGTTCCGTGCGCTGTCCCCCTGCATCCATTGCGAGCCCGTTCTCGGCAAGCAGGCACATTTCCTTTGTTGCACGATGACAAAACACTTTGATTTTTCCGCCGAACCGCGGTTCCGTATGATATTGGAGACGCCCGATTCGGAGAATCCTCAACGATTCCTGAAGCTCAAACCACTGCCGTCTGGCGGGATCAATTCCAAATGTTCCGGTTCTTGCATAATAATCCGCGCTCCATATCCCGAGGTCGGAAAGAGTCGCAGCGGTAATCTCCTGCGGAATCCCCTGTTCCTCATGCCTGCGGATGGTTTCCGGAACCTTCTCCAGCGTTTCAAGGTATGCATGAACCGGCGATCCGACCTCCGCCGAATCCATCCGGTCCAGAATGCCGCAAACGGTTTCCCGGCAGACGCCGCAGACGCCGGAATAAGTTTCGACAAAGGTTTTCGGCAGCTTATTGATCCGCATGATCCAGTATTTCCCGGGTGAATTCATTTCCGCCGTCTCCCCGGCGGGCAATGGCGAAAACTTCGACATGCCTGCATGGGAGTCCTTTTTCCCAAGGACGGAACGTAAAATGCTCCGTAGTCGGAATCTGGCATCCGTGAATCCGCAGGGACTCCATTTTTTTCCCATAGTAATCGCTGATGTCGATATAAGTCTGACGGCTGTTGTAAATTTCGCCGCAAAACGGTTCATCAATACTGGGCCACAGCAGAAGAAGCCCGCCGAATCCATATTCCCGGACCGTGCGCGTCACCAGCAATGAGGTGCCGATGTGCTCCATATCACGCTGAATGGAATCGTGCGTAAGAATCGCTTCGGGCTCATGCCGGCGGATCAGTTCGGCGAGGGCTTTCCTGGATGCGGGGTCTTCATGCGCGGTCAGAATCGTCGGAACATTTTCAGGCACGCAGTCCGGACGCTCCGCACCGTAACGGAGTTCGATTTTCTCCAGAGCCTCATTCCGGAAGCAACGCTGCGGATGATTCAAATGGATTACGCTCGTCCCGAAGTATCTTGCCGCGTTTTCCGCTTCCAGTTTCCGCTGCGGAAAGATTTCCCGCCACGAAACCTCGCGGACAATGCGTTTCCCGTTTTCATCAAGCGAGTTCCAGGAACCGGCCATATTGTTAGTGGACATGACATAGACCAGTTCATATCCCCGTTCCAGATACTTGCAGATCGTTCCGCCCGCATTGAACTCAATATCATCCGCATGTGCTCCGATTGCCATCAATACTTTTCTCGGCATCATTTTCCTTCCTTTCCGACCGTCAACGCATCCAGAGATTGCCCCATTTCCGATGGATGCGGTAGGCTCCCCCTGTCGGGGCAACTGAATAAGTCTTTCCGCCGCTCTGCATCCGCGTCCTGCCGATTTGAATCCCCCACGGGTATTGCTTCGTCGGGCCGATCTTTCCAAAATCCGCCATGGGAATCTCAAGTTCGACTTCCCAACGGTCATCATATTTCTTCACAATGGTTCTGCATCCGGGATTCCACAGAACCGGCAGCGTATCGCGATCCACGATTGTCGCATCGGTCGATTCATCATAGACCGCACCGTTTGCATTCACTGCGATTTTGAAATCACTGCGTTCCGGCGTATTGAGATAAACCTCCACCACATCGTCTTCAAAAATCCTGCCATCATCACGGTCTTTGCATTCGGCCTTGATCTTATCCATGCCGCTTTCATAACAGATCACTCCCACACGCAGGAACTTCCTGTTTTCGGAAATCGCAACGACTGCCCGGGTCTGATTGCGGGCAATCTCCTCTCCCGTCATATTGTCCTTCATGACAATCCAGCCGTATTTGTATTTCAGGAGATCGCCATCCAATGACGCATCAGCGGGAACCGGATAGGCCCGGATATCGCGTCCTCTGCGCTTGAGATTCCCGAAGAATTTCTTCAACGGCTCCATCTCTCTTTCAATCGCCTCGATCCGGCGGAAATAAACGGAATTCTCCGGAACTTTTGCCTTTGCTCCGGCAAGAAGGGCAAAATACACCGGCACATCCTTTTCCTTGAGAAAGCCTGTTGTCTGTGTGACACTGCGCGACTCCTGGCGGGCCCAGACCTTTTCCGAAAACTCATAATACGCTTTCATTTCCGATGCAGCCGGACCATAATAAGAAGTACAGTATTCCTCCAGAAGTGCTTTCCTGTCAAGATGCGGCTCCCAGAAAAGCTTATTCTGGACATAGATCATGAGATTCATCAGCGGAACCGCACCAATGCGGTTTCCCTCTTCCATCCGTTTCGCGGAAGACATCCATTCCGGTGCCAGTTCGATAAACTTGCCATCGGCATAGGGAAGCATCTCCAGCATCTCCCGCTGAAGCGACTCAGTAAAAATAATGGGATAGCGCGGCATCGTCGGCGTCCTGTAATAGAGATAATAATCCCAAATCGGACATTTATTGGCGACATTAATTTTTTCGAGCCATTCCCGGCGTTGTCTTACAACCGCCCGGTTTGTGGAGTCCACGACACGGTAGGCGCTGTAAGTCTGTGTAAATGCCTTGACGATATTGTCCACCTCGCCCGCCTTAAAGTTCCCTGGAAATTTTTCTGCACCCGCGCCGCTCATATAAAGCAGCTTCTTGCCCGGATGGGTCTTTGCAAGTTCCTTTGCCAGATAGATATGAAAATCCCATACGTAATCACTTGCCGCCTGTTCCGGAGAAATCCCGCCTCGGGAATATTCCGCCATGTCGCGGTAGTCAAGCCTGATCCCGCCATCCGGAGGCCCCATCGCACAGGCGGAAAGATGCGGGAACGCATCAAATATCCTGCGCAAATACAATACACAGTCATTCCTGAATCCGGGATCCGTATAACGCGGAATTCCCGAACCTGCCGGAAATCCGCCCCATTTCCTGCCGGGACTTTCCTCGGCAAAATATTCCGGATGCTTTTCAAGTTGTTCTCTGGTGGAATACACAGCATAGGTAGTATGATTGTAAACAATCAAATTGTTGTTGCCGCATTTCAGGCGCTTCAGCCATGCAATACCATCCCGATCAACGCGCATCGCCCCGTAATAGCACCATTCCCTGCGTGCAAAAGCCGCCTCCCGGGTGATTCGACAATCATTCACTGAAATTGTTTTCCGCACGGGAATGACCGTCCCATCCCGATAAGGAGCATAAAAACGGATTCCAAGCTTTTCCAGAAAGGCGCTGACTGCATACCAGTCCCCGAGATCATCATTAGTGAAAATTCTCAATGGCGCATTATAAGCTCCTCCGCCATTGGTCACCTGTGCCGTGGAAAATGTTTTGCCGGTAAACTCCTGCCACCTCTTCAAACCAGCTGACGGGAAAGCCGCCGGTTTCGCTGTGGTATTGAGAAGAGGATTGCGCAAATACGCGGCATCAGCTCTGCTCATTTCATACGGATTGCCGCGGGACGTTACCATAGGACCGGCGAAAACGGCATAATTCCCTTTCACCAGAATGTCATAACCTGAATTCCGGAATGCCGGAAGACGGTATCCTTGTTTCCGGGTAAACTCATTCTGCCCGACATAAAGCTGATTTTTCATGTCTTTCGAAGGCGTATTGACGATTTTGAGCTCCGCTCCGGACATTTCCCTCAGATAGTCGCGCAGATCCTCGGCGGCGCGTTTCGTTCCCTCATGCGCATCCTTCGCAATGACGATCTCCGCCTGCGGCACTCCTTCTCTTACGATTTCCAAAGCACCGGCAACCATGAATACGGCACCGGCAAGTACAGCTGTCCATAATGCTTTATACATAATTGATTTCCAGTTGCTATTTGATTTTGTTTAACTTGTCCGTCACTCTGCGGATATGCGCAGGATGGACACCATTCTTTATTTCCTGCGCCTGTACATACCATTTCTTTGCTTCCGTCATATTTCCTTCGGCGGAAGCAAGATCTCCCCGGGATTCAAGATAAATCAATTGCCATACTCCCCCATTCCACTTTCTTTCCCCGTCAAGAGCGTCCAGAGTCTTTCCGGCTTCATCAAATTTTTTCTGCGCGATCAGTATCTGAGTCTTCTGTATGGCAGAATTCAAATAGGGATGGAATCCCTTGAATTTTTTCATGGTCAATGCCTTATCGGCAGTCTCAATCGCTCCTGTCATATCGCCGGCATTGCGCAAAGCCCCGGTCAACATGCCCAGAACAAGAATCCTGGTGCGCTCATCCGAACCGCACTGCGCCAGCGATTTCTTCAGATCGGAAACGGCTTCTTTCGACAATGCGCGATTTCCTTCCATCGCCCTGCCTCGGAGATAAAAACCGAGATAGGCTATCTCCTCCGGCCAATCATCGATTTTTTCCGCTTGAAACCGTTCTACGATCTCTTTGAATTTCCCGGATGCGGAAAGTATCTCCAACTGCGTATATTTCTTCCAATTCGCGTCCTGAATCTTTCCCGCTGTCTCCTCCGCTTCTTTCCATTTCCGTGATTGCGCCAAGGCCCTTGCCGCATAGGAATAACATTTATCCTTGGCTCCAACAGAGGCTCTCTGCGCGATCTTTTCAAAAGAATCGGCTGCATCATTCCATTTCCGCTGATTGAACAGTTTCTGTGCATTCTGGAAATCTTCCGTGAAATCAGCCATGCATCCCAGAGCCATCAGTGAAAATGCCGCCGAAAAAAAGATTTTCTTCATAACCTGTTTCCTCCCTGTTTTTGTGTTATTGCAATCTTTCCGAACGATTTCAAATCAAAAATACATCCACATATGATAATGCCCCTACTTCCAGCAGGTGTCCTTGCCATTCCAGAGATCATAATTCCTGTCCGTTTTGATATAACAGT
>CAYTKK010000072.1:0-7595 GCA_964438355.1 uncultured Lachnospiraceae bacterium
ACGCTGGAATACGTAGCTAAGATTTTGCGCTACGAGCGTCCCGACGCGATTGTTCCCGGAATAGGCGGACAAACGGGTCTTAACCTTGCCATGCAGCTTGAAAAGAAGGGCGTTTTGAAGGAGTGCAAGGTTGAGCTTTTGGGCACAAGCAGCGAAAGTATCGAGCGTGCGGAGGACAGAGAACTGTTTAAGGAACTTTGTCAGTCGATAGGCGAACCTACCATTCCCAGCGAAATAACATACAGCATCGAGGAAGCAAAGGCGGCGGCAATCAGAATCGGTTATCCGGTAGTTTTGCGACCGGCGTTTACTCTGGGCGGCACGGGCGGCGGTTTTGCCAACGACGAGGCAGAACTTGTCGAAATCGGTCTTAACGCATTCAAACTTTCGCCCGTTCATCAGGTGCTTGTCGAAAAAAGTGTGCGCGGATATAAAGAAATCGAGTTCGAGGTAATGCGTGACGGTGAAGATAACGCAATCACTATTTGCGGAATGGAAAATATAGATCCCGTTGGCGTCCATACCGGCGACTCGTTGGTCGTTGCGCCCATTATGAGTCTTAACGAGCACGATTTGAAAATGCTTAACGATAGCGCGATAAAACTTATTCGCGAGTTGAAGATAGAGGGCGGTTGCAACGTGCAATTCGCACTTAATCCGCATTCCAGCGAGTACTTTCTTATAGAAGTAAATCCCAGAGTATCGCGTTCGTCCGCGCTCGCGTCCAAGGCGAGTGGTTATCCGATTGCTCGCGTTACGGCAAAGATTGCGGTCGGTATGACGTTGGACGAAATACCGCTTGCTAACGCAACCGCAGCAAAGGAGCCGTCGCTCGATTATGTGGTAGCGAAGTTTCCGCGTTTTCCGTTCGATAAATTTACTGCGGCGTCAAACCGTTTGGGAACGCAGATGAAGGCAACGGGCGAGGTAATGGGTATAGGCTCTAACCTCGAGGAGTGTATGCTTAAATCCGTTCGTTCTTTGGAGACGGGAGTGTGCCACTTGCATCTTCCTAAATTCGATTCGTATTCCGACGACGAACTTCGCGCGTACGCCAAGGATTTTCGTGCGGATACCATCTATGCCGTTACCGAACTTTTGCGTCGCGGAATCAGCGTGGAAGAGGTAAATGAAATTACCAAAATAACGCCGTATTTTCTTGAGTCGATTGTAAAAATTACGGACATGGAGAAGAAAGTCACCGTGGCAAAAGGAGACGTCGAAGTTTTGCGCGAGGCTAAAAAGATGGGCTTTTCCGACAAATATATTTCCAAAATATGGAATATGAAGGAAATCGAGCTTTTCGAGCTTCGCAAGAAAAACGGTATCATGCCCATGTTCAAGATGGTTGATACGTTGCATACCGGCGCGTACATTCCGTATTTCTATTCGTCTTATAGCGGCGAGAACGGTTCGCGTCTATCGGGCAAGAAAAAGGTTATCGTGCTTGGTGCCGGACCTATTCGTATCGGTCAGGGCGTAGAATTCGACTATTCGACGGTGCATGCGGTTACGACGATAAAGAAGTCCGGTTACGAGGCGATTATTATAAACAATAACCCCGAAACCGTTTCTACCGATTATACGACCGCAGATAAGCTTTATTTCGAGCCGCTTACCGTCGAGGACGTTATGAACATTATCGAGTACGAAAAACCCGAGGGAGTAATCGCGTCGCTCGGCGGACAAACTGCGATAAATCTTGCTCAGCCGTTGTTTGACAGAGGCGTTAAAATCATCGGCACGGACTGCGAGGCAATAGATCGCGCGGAAAATCGCGACAGATTCGAGAAAATACTGAAGCAACTTAATATTCCCCAGCCGCAAGGAAAAGCGGTAACGAACATCGAAGACGGCGTGGAAGCGGCAAAAACAATCGGATATCCCGTGCTTGTTCGACCCAGTTTCGTGTTGGGAGGCAGAGCGATGCAGATTGTCGCGTGCGAAGAACAACTTCGTCATTATTTGAAGACGGCTGTCGAGGTTGACGAGGACAAACCCGTGCTTGTGGATAAATATATTACCGGTAAGGAGGTCGAGGTCGACGCTATATGCGACGGAACGGACGTTTTTGTCCCGGGAATTATGGAACTTGTCGAGAGAACCGGAATCCACTCGGGCGACTCTATCAGCGTTTATCCTTCGTTCAGTATTTCCGATAAGGTGAAAGGAACGATTCTTCAATACGCTAAAAAACTCGGTCTCGGCATCGGTATAATCGGACTTTACAACATTCAGTTTATAGTGGACAGTAACGACGACGTTTATATCATAGAGGTAAATCCGCGTTCTTCGAGAACCGTACCGTTCTTGTCTAAGTCCACCGGTTACAGTCTTGCCGACATAGCTACCGAAGTCATTATGGGCAAGTCGCTTAAAGAGCAGGGTATTTTCGGAATTTATCCCGAAGAGAAGAAGCGTTGGTATGTAAAGGTCCCCGTGTTCTCGTTCAACAAAATTCGAGGTTTGGACGCTTATCTCTCGCCCGAAATGAAGTCTACCGGCGAGGCAATCGGATACGACGACAAACTTAATCGTGCGCTCTATAAGGCGCTACAAGCTTCGGGAATGAAGGTTCAAAATTACGGCACGGTATTTGCTACCATCGCAGACAAAGACAAGGAAGAGGCTCTGCCGTTGCTACGCAGATTCTATAATCTCGGATTCAATATGGTGGCAACTGCAGGAACCGCTAAATTCCTTAAGGGTAACGGTATCAAAACGCACGTAATCGCAAAAATCAGCGACGGCAGCGATGAGATTCAGGACGCTCTTCGTCAGGGACACATCGCTTACGTAATCAATACCAGCGACGTCGGTTCGCTCGGCAACGAAAGGGACGGATACAAGATTCGTAAATACGCTACCGAAAGCAACGTAACCATGTTCACGTCTCTCGATACCGTTCGTGTGTTGCTTGACGTTTTGGAAGAAACCACGCTGTGCATTTCCACCATCGACGCGTAAGCGGCGTTTGCAACGGAAATCAACCGACGAGGAAAAATAATGAAACAAACGATTTTTGAAATATTAACAAACGAATGCATTGCTAAGGACGTATGGCGAATGACGCTCCGTGGAGACGTAGAGGGGATAAAGTGCGGTCAGTTCGTAAACATTAAACTGGACGGATTCTATCTGCGTCGTCCCATTTCCGTATGCGACAGCGTTGACGGTGTGCTTACCCTTATATACAAGGTGGTAGGCGGCGGCACCGAGAAGATGAGCGGAATGCGCGCAGGCGAAAAGTTGGACGTGCTTACCTTGCTCGGCAACGGTTACGATGTCGCAAAAGCAGGAGACAGACCTCTGCTTATCGGAGGAGGCGTGGGTGTGCCGCCGCTTTATATGCTTGCTAAAGAACTTGTGTCGCAAGGCAAAGAAGTAAGTGCGATTATAGGATTTAACACGGCAAACGAGGTGTTTTTAGCCAAAGAGCTTTCCGAACTCGGTGTTGACGTTACGGTCACCACGGCGGACGGAAGCATGGGAGAAAAAGGCTTTGTAACGGACGCGATGTCGGGAAAAGACTATACGTACTTTTATACGTGCGGTCCGGAGCTTATGCTAAAGGCTGTGTACAACGTTTCGAAAACGAGCGGACAGTTCAGCTTCGAAGAGCGCATGGGGTGCGGATTCGGCGCGTGCATGGGGTGCAGTTGTAAGACGCTTTACGGCAATAAACGTATTTGTAAAGACGGTCCTGTTTTGGAAAAGGAGGAAATCATATGGGAGAAATGAACGTCAATCTATGCGGAATAGAACTCGATAATCCCATAATTCCCGCCAGCGGAACTTTTGGATACGGATACGAATTTGCCGAACTGTACGATATAAACATATTGGGAACTTTTTCGTTTAAGGGGACGACCAAGGAACCGCGTTTCGGAAATCCTACGCCCAGAATCGCCGAGTGTACCGAGGGAATGATAAACGCGGTAGGCTTGCAAAATCCGGGCGTCGACAAGGTAATACAAGAAGAGTTGCCGAAATTAAAGAAATGCTTTAATAAAAAAGTAATGGCAAACGTCAGCGGTTTTTCCGTGGACGATTATGCGTATACTTGTGAGCGATTGGATAGAGAAGATCAGGTCGGTTGGCTTGAGGTAAACGTTTCGTGCCCCAACGTACACGGTGGAGGAATGAGCTTCGGTACTTCGCCCGCAGCGGCGGCTGAAGTTACCGCCGCGGTGAAGGCGGTTACGAAAAAGCCTGTTATAATTAAACTGTCGCCTAACGTTACCGATATAGTCGGTATAGCGAAGGCGTGTGAGGACGCGGGAGCGGACGGAATCAGCCTTATCAACACGCTTTTAGGAATGCGCATCGATCTAAAGACAAAAAAGCCGATTATAGCAAATAAGATGGGCGGTTTTTCGGGGCGAGCGATATTTCCCGTAGCGGTAAGAATGGTTTATCAGGTTGCTAACGCCGTAAACATTCCCGTGGTCGGAATGGGTGGCGTAGCTAGCGCCGAGGACGTTATCGAGCTTATGCTTGCGGGAGCGACTGCCGTTGAAGTAGGAGCGGAAAATCTAATCAATCCGTATGCGTGTCGCGATATAATAGAGGATTTACCGCGCGTTATGCAAAAATACGGAATAAAATCACTTAAGGATATAATAGGAGGATGTAAGTAATGGGTAAGGACGTAATCATTGCGTGTGATTTTGACAGTAAGGAAAAGACTCTTGCTTTTTTGGATAAATTTATGGGAAAGAAGCCGTTCGTAAAAATCGGTATGGAACTTTTTTATGCCGCAGGTCCCGACGTCGTTCGCGAAATTAAGGCTCGCGGGCACAAGATATTTCTCGACCTTAAACTTCACGATATTCCCAACACTGTAAAAAAAGCCATGGCGGTGCTTTCGTCGCTTGACGTCGATATGTGCAATCTTCACGCCGGCGGGACGAAAAGAATGATGGCGGCGGCGCTCGAAGGACTTACTCGTTCGGACGGATCTCGTCCGTTGCTTATTGCGGTAACGCAACTAACTTCTACCGACGAGGAGGCTATGCGTGAGGACTTGCTTATCGACAGACCTATCGACGAAGTCGT
Organism: uncultured Lachnospiraceae bacterium; assembly: GCA_964438355.1. Lineage (GTDB taxonomy): Bacteria > Bacillota > Clostridia > Christensenellales > Pumilibacteraceae > UBA10677. The sequence continues at coordinate 5,059 of CAYTKK010000072.1, forward strand.
TATGCACTATGCTTCGAACGCAAAGGCAAGCGGTTTGGACGGCGTCGTTTGTTCTCCGCTCGAAGCGGGAAAGGTTCACGAGCGTTGCGGTGAAGGCTTTTTGACCGTAACGCCGGGAGTGCGTTTTGCCGACGGCGACATAGGTGACCAAAAGCGCGTTACTACACCCGCAAAGGCAAAGGAGATAGGTTCGGATTATATTGTCGTCGGTAGACCCATTACGGCGGCAGACGATCCGGTTGTTGCATACGAGCGTTGCGTAAAGGACTTTGTCGGCTGATTGCGCCAACACGAAAAATTGAAGAGGAGACGAATAAAAATGGAAAAGAAAATTGCAAAAGATTTACTCTCGATTAAAGCTGTGTTCTTCCGCCCGGAAGAGCCGTTTACTTGGGCGAGCGGAATAAAAAGTCCGGTGTATACCGACAATAGGCTTACTCTTACCGCACCCGAGGTCCGCACCGACGTGGAGAGCGGTCTAGCCGAACTTATAAAAGCTAACTATCCCGACGTAGAGGTTTTGATGGGAACGTCGACCGCAGGTATCGCTCATGCGGCGATTACTGCACATATGATGGGACTTCCTATGGGTTATGTTCGTTCGGGCGCTAAAGATCACGGACGTCAAAATCAGATAGAGGGCAAGCTCCTTCCCGGACAAAAAGTCGTTGTCGTAGAAGATTTAATTTCTACAGGCGGAAGCGTTATCGAAGTCGTAAACGTACTCAGGGATGCAGGAGCCGACGTACTCGGTATCGTTTCCATTTTTACTTACGGTATGGAAAAGGGAATCGAAAGGCTTGCCGCGGCAAAAGTTAAGAACGTTTCTCTGACAAACTTCGACGTCGTTGCGGTAGCGGCGGCGGAAGAGGGGTATATCAAACCGGAAGACGTTGAACGCCTTATTAAGTTCCGTAACAATCCTTCCGACGAGAGTTGGATAAAGTAACGGAAGTGCTTTTACGATGAGAAGTTTGATCGATATACGAGATTTGTCGCAAGACGAGCTTATGCGGCTTATTCGGACGGCAGAGGACATAATGGCTCGGCCAAAGCGTTACGCAAAAAAGTGCAAGGGAAAGAAGCTTGCTACGTTGTTTTTCGAACCGTCTACCAGGACTCGGCTTAGCTTCGAAGCAGCAATGCTCGAACTCGGCGGAAGCGTATTGGGGTTTTCTTCGGCGGCAAGTTCGTCTGCTTCGAAGGGCGAAAGCGTTGCCGATACCGCAAAAATAGTCAGTAGTTACGCCGATATTGTTGCAATGCGTCACCCCAAAGAGGGCGCACCGCTCGTTGCCGCGATGAATGCTTCCGTTCCGATTATCAACGCAGGTGACGGCGGGCATTATCATCCGACGCAAACTCTTACGGACTTATTGACGATTCATCGCGAAATAGGCAGGCTTGACAATCTTACCGTCGGAATGTGCGGTGATCTTAAATACGGCAGGACGGTACATTCGCTGCTGTCGGCGCTTGCCAGGCGAAACGGTATAAAGGTCGTACTTATATCGCCGAAGGAACTCGCTTTGCCGAAATACGCGCTTGACGAGATAACCGGAGAGAGCGATATCGAAGTAGCCGTTACCGACAGCCTGGAGGAAGCGATACCTACGCTCGACGTATTGTATATGACGCGTATTCAGCGCGAACGTTTCGACGACCTGGACGAGTACGAGCGACTTAAAGACAGTTATATTCTTTCTAAGGATAAACTTGCTACAGCAAAGCGCTCGATGCGGATTCTGCATCCGTTACCGCGAGTTAACGAAATATCCGTTGACGTCGACGGTGACGAACGCGCTGCGTATTTTAGGCAAGCTCGCTGTGGTAAGTATATAAGAATGGCGCTTATATTGATGCTGTTGGACGAAGCGAAAAAAGGCGTTAAGGACGGGTATGACTTCGAAGAGATAAAGGAACTTTCGTGTACGTCGAAGGCGTGTATTTCATCGTTTGATCGCGAACTTCCGCACCTGTTTATTCGCGACGAAAAAAGCGGCGTTTATCGTTGCGCGTATTGCGAAAAGGAAGTCGAGCGCGATTAGAGTGCGAATTATTCTTAAAGCAAATTGATGTGATGACAAGCAAAGAACGAATGCGGTCTTGGAACTAATTTCCAAGGCCGTTTTGGTATATACAAAAGATGTTTGTTTGATAATAAGTATGTGGAAAAGAGGGGCAAGTGCATAATCTTTACGCTTATTGCGATGATTGTTTTCGCTTTCGGCGGAAGTTTTGTTTTTACCGCTCACGCCGCAAACGACATAAGCATATGCTTGCGTTTCGGTAACGAGAGCGTAAGTTTTTTGCAAGGTGAAATCGTTGCCCCCGATTATACTGTAAAGGAAGAATTGATTGCAAGACGCATAGGTGCGTCGCGTGACGATATAGTACGCCTCATCGAAGAAAACTTGCGTAGCGGATATACGGCTAAGGAGAGCGTTCTGTATTGTTTTCCGCGGCTTAAAGACGTGGTAGACTCGTTTATAGCAAATGTAAATAAGGACGCTAAAGACGCCGAAATTGTATTTAGA
>CAYTKK010000073.1:0-7591 GCA_964438355.1 uncultured Lachnospiraceae bacterium
TATTCGTGTCGTTTGGAAGCCGAAGCGGTTACTCCGCTAGGGTAACTTTGATAGGGCGTAGTATGTAAAACATTGGCTTTAGATATCGAAAGAGATTTGCTGTCGATTCCGTCTTCAGATAGCGGCAACAGTTCGCAGTTTACACCCGCAGTGCGATATATTTGTTCGATTTTCTCGTAAGACGGATTTTCGATTGCAAATGTTTTGTCTTTGCCGAGTAGTTCGATAATCAGCGTATATAGGTATTCAGCTCCCGACCCGACGACAATTTGATTTGCTTCGACGTTTATCGCTCGATTGCGCAAAAGATATTGTTTAATCGCGTTTCGCAGTTCCAAGCACCCCGTATTCGGAGACTTTCCCAAAATTACGTCATAGTAATCGGTAAGAACTTTTCTCATCGTTTTGCTTAAAATGGAAATGGAAAAACTCGGGTATGACGGCGTAATGATTTTGTGACTTATCGGCGCTCTGTGCGCCGCGTTTGATGAAGCGAAGCAATCCGTTTGCTTGAATATAACAAAATATCCGCTTCGCTCGCGAGCTTCGGCGTATCCTTCGTCGCACAAAAGAGAATATGCGTGCTCTATCGTTATTGTGCTTATTCCTATTTCATCGGCAAGCATTCTTTTCGACGGAAGCTTGCCGTTGTACGGAAACGCGCCCGCAATAATATCGTCTCTTATCTGCCTGTATACCTGTAAATATAGCGGGCGTTCTTCTTTTTTTATTGTGTAGTTCATCTGATTATATTATTTTTCTCCGTTCTGACTATTTTATATCATCAGTTTACATTGTATAATATTTTTATTCAAAAAGCAAGGAGAAAAATAATATGGAAAAAGATACAAAAAAAAGAACGACGCTATGGCTATGCACCACGGCAATATTTACGGCTCTTAATGTGGCTATGAGCTCGTTCGGAGTTCCCGTGCCCGGCGGACACCTTTATATGAACGATATTATCATATGTACCGCTTCGATTTTGTTGGACCCTTTTGCCGCGTTTATTGTTGGCGGAGTGGGTGCGTTTTTGGGTGATTTGTTCTTTTATCCCACGCCGATGTTTGTTTCTTTGGTTACGCACGGACTACAAGCGGTCGTTATTTCCGTCTTTTCGCATTATATTTTGAAAGAACATCCCGCGTTGTCTTCGGGAATCGGCGTTGCGTTGGGCGCGGTGATTATGGTCGTTGGATATTCGTTGGGCAGAGCGTTTATTTATAGCACACCCGAATATGCCGTTCTAAAAATGCCTTATCAAATTCTGCAGGCAGTCGTTGGTGCGGTTTTGGGTATGCTGTTATGTTGGAAGTGCGGAATACGCAAGTTATATAATCGAGAAATCGAAAAACAGCAATAATTATAGATAAGGCGGAGTGGATGAGAATTATAGAATATGATTCGAAATATAAAGATGATTTTGTTCGTTTGAATACGGAATGGTTGACAAAACTTTATTACGTAGAAGCTCATGACCGATACGCAATGGAGCACGTCGAAGAACTTATCGAAAACGGCGCGATGGTGTACTTTGCTATTGAAAATGAAAAAGTATTGGCAACATGTATGGTAGAGCCGTTAGGTGACGACGTGTGGGAAATATGTAAGCTTGCCGCAAAGGGGCAATACACCGGAACGGGCGCGGGGTCAGCCGTATTAAAAGCTTGTATGGACTATGCAATTTTACACGGCGCAAAAAAGTTATGCTTAATTACCATATCCGGATTAAAACCTGCAATCCATTTGTACGAAAAGTTTGGTTTTGTTAAAATCCCGTACAGAAAGGATGTTTGGAAATCCGAAAAAGCCGACGTAGAAATGGAATATATTGTCGAATAGTCAAAAGAAACAACAAAAGAAAAATAAGTTACGGTAATACACGTCGCTTAACAAAGGGAAAATATTCGGTTAAAATGGCTTCCGATATCGACGGATATAGTATGATTCGCTTTTTGTCGGAGGTTATGCCGAGATTGACTTTTCATTTAACTTTAAGTTTGTTTTTCCAAGATTTTTATGTCTTATCTGCTATAATTCGATAACGGTAAAGTTTAAGTTAATCGGGTTGTTATTTGAAAAATTTTCTTATTTCGTCGAGATTCGGTTTGATTGTCGCAACCTCGTTTTTTATATGAGAGTAGTTTCGGGGCGTTATTTGCTTGCCGTAATCCTATAAATGAAGCACGATTTAATTTATATTGTATTTAAGCGCTGTAACTTCAGCGCTTATTTTTATGGCGACTTTGGACAGAATCGGCTTTTGTTCGTAATTTTGTCACAAGCACGGACATTAACATAATGCCCGCGTTAAACGAAAGCAAAAACCACACGTTTGCTTTCGCGCGTGCGACAAACAGCAAGCACAGCGAAAACGGTATTCCGCCTACGATTGTAAGCGTAAAATCGCATATAAACAGCGGCAATCGCTTATTTTTTCGTGCAAGTATGTCTGCCGGGATAGCGACGGCGCGAGCCGCGACTCCGCATATAAAGCATAATAAGAAAAAGCAAAAATCGTTCACTTGAAGATTTTGGACAGAATCGGTTTTTGCGCAGCTTGGTATTTAAGTTCGTTTACTTCGCCCGAAAACGATAGCGTAGCCGCGAAATTGTTAAAAGAAGAGATTTTTAGATTTTTACCCGTAATGCGAAGCCTTCCCGCGCTTGTAAGCAAGAGCAGTTCGCTTTCCGAAAACGATAAAACCTCGTTGGTGCCCGTGACGTTGCCGCCTTTGCGTTCGGTAATTGTGACGGAGTGCTGTTTTTTCTCGGAGTTTTCCATAACTTATCACCTCGTATAGAGTATATTTTTCGTTTGGCGTACTTATGACTTTTTGCGGCAAAACGATTGCTTTTATAAATGAAATAAGGTAAAATATAATAGCGCATGTAGCTTTTTAGGCGAGCAAGCGTTAATAAAAACGAGGATATATTATGGACATTAAAGCAAAACTCTCGGAAGAATTTTCTTTGCCGCTTTCTTATGCCGGCAACATCGTCGACTTGATAGAAGAGGGCAATACCATTCCTTTCATTGCGCGTTACCGCAAGGAAATGCACGGCGGATGCTCGGACGAAATATTGCGTGACTTCGCCGACAGACTTACGTATCTTAAAAATCTTGTCGCAAGAAAAGAAGAAATCAAGACCGCGATAGAAAATCAGGGCAAGTGGACGGATGAACTTGCCGTTGCTTTGGATAAAGCGGTTACGCTTACAGAAGCGGAAGATATTTATCGCCCGTACAAACAAAAGAAGAAGACTCGCGCTTCCGTTGCAATCGAACGCGGATTGCAGCCGCTTGCGGATATTATTCAAGAGCAGCTTTTGCCGGACAGCGAACTTTCCGCTCGCGCACTCGAGTTTGTGGACGGCGAAAAGGGCGTAGATAACGCGGACGCGGCAATAGCCGGCGCAAGGGATATTATTGCCGAGCGAATCAGCGACGACGCGGAACTTCGCAAGACCTTGCGTGCGCTTGCTCTTTCCGAGGGACGAGTTGTTGCCGAATTTGACAAAAAGCAGACAGACGAAGAGAAGAAGGCAATTTACGAAACGTACAAGGAGTTTTCCGAAAAGGTATCCACGCTTCCTTCGCACAGAATACTTGCGCTTAATCGCGGCGAAAAAGAGGAGTGTTTGAAGGTCGGCGTAGAGCTTGACGAAGAACTCGCGTTGGAAAAGATAAAGCAGGCGTTTCTTACCGGAAACACCATGCAATTACAGATGTGCGCGGCAATCGAGGACAGTTATTCGAGACTTATTTTTCCTTCGATAGAGCGCGAGGTGCGCGCCGAGTTGACGGATAGAGCAAACGAGCAAGCAATCAAGATGTTCGAGCTTAATTTGAAGCCGCTTTTGATGCAACCGCCGCTTAAGGACAAGGTTATTTTGGGATTGGATCCGGCTTATAGGACGGGCTGTAAAATAGCGGTTATCGACGCTCGAGGAAACCTGCTGGAGCATACCGTTGTGTATCCCACTCCGCCACAGAATAAGACCGAGGACGCTAAGCGCGTGCTAAACTCGCTTATAGTTAAACACAATGTCGACGTCATTTCTATCGGCAACGGTACGGCTTCGAAGGAGTCTGAGATATTCGTTGCAGACCTCATCAAGACTTGCCCGAGAAAGGTGCAATACATGGTCGTAAACGAGGCGGGTGCGTCCGTATATTCGGCAAGTAAACTCGGTACGGAAGAATTTCCCGATTACGACGTTACCGTGCGTAGCGCCGTAAGCATAGCGCGTCGCCTTATGGACCCGTTAGCCGAGCTTATCAAGATAGACGTTAAATCCATCGGCGTCGGTCAATATCAGCACGATATGCCGCAAAAGCGACTTACCGAAGTGCTAGAAGGCGTTGTGGAGGACTGCGTTAACAGCGTCGGAGTAGACCTTAATACAGCGTCGTACAGCCTTCTTTCATATGTTTCCGGACTCAATCTTTCGCTTGCGAAGAAAATAGTCGAGTACCGCGCGACAAAACGTTTTACATCGCGCGCTCAGTTGCTCGAAGTCAGCAAACTCGGGCCGAAAGCTTATGAACAATGTGCAGGCTTTTTAAGAATAGTGGACGGCGAAAGCGTGTTGGATAACACCGGCGTTCATCCCGAGAGTTATGCCGCTGCAGAAAAGCTCCTTGCTCGTTACGGATACACCGACGAGGACGTTAAAAAAGGCGCGTTAGGTGAAATCAAGGCGAAAATCAAAAATGACGGAATGGCTCGCGTTGCAAACGAGTTGGGAGTAGGCGAGCCGACTCTTACGGATATTGTCGAGGAACTCTTAAAGCCCGGCAGGGATATTCGTGCCGAACTTCCTCCGCCTCAACTTCGTGCGGACCTTATGGACCTTAGCGATTTGAAAGAGGGTATGGAACTTAACGGAACCGTGCGCAACGTCATTGACTTTGGCGCGTTTGTAGACATAGGCGTTCATCAGGACGGCTTGGTACACGTGTCCGAAATTTCCGATAGATTCATTAAGCACCCCTCCGAGGCGCTTACCGTAGGCCAGGCGGTAAAGGTAAAAGTTATAGGTGTTGATGTGGCGAAAAAGCGCATAAGCTTGTCAATCAAACAAGCGAGCGGTTACGTATTGAAGCCGACGTCGGGTTCGGGCGAAAATAAGGATAAAAAGCGCGGCGACGTTCGTTCGCGTGGCGAGAGGGGGGACAGAAAGTCCTTTGAGCGCCGTCCTAGAAAAGAAGAAATGAGTCTCGAGGAAAAACTCGAAGCGCTAAGAAAGAAGTTTTCCGGAAAATAAAATTTAGTTATATAAAACAAAGATGAAAACGGCTCCGTTCTAGAAATGTAGATACGGAGCCGTTTTCTTTGTCGCGCTACTTGCTACTTGCAACTTTTTGTCGCTTTTGCGCCGCTTTTAGCCTTTGCGGAAGCGTTGCTTTTGTCGGACGCCGCGCTCTTGGCGCTTGTTCCGCTTTGCTTTGCGTCCGCGCTTTTAGCCTTTGCGGAAGCGCCGCGCTGCTTTTTACTCTCAGCCATTTTCATCCCTCCTTTCAATATTGGCGAGGAAAGGTCGTTTCCCCGCCGCTATATAAAGAGCAAAGCGGTCGTCCGTTTCCTTACCGTGATTATTATTTGCCTTTCCGTAGTAGCGTATACGAAAGATGTTAGGAAATATTTGACAGCGGAACGTGTTGCCGGTACGCTAAAATATATAAATTAGACGCGCGCCGCGTGTAGAAAACAGCAAAGAATAAAAATAGAAAAGGAACAACCTTTTTTAGAGTCGTTCCTTTTCTATAAGTGAGTACTTGTTTTGGAAATCGTAAATTTATGATAAGAAATAATACTATCTGTAAAGGTTTTGGTCGCGCGACGGACCGACGCCGACCATCGAAACGTGGCAGTCCGTTTCCTTTTCGATGCACTCGATGTATGCTTTTGCCGCCGAGGGAAGCTCGTCGAAAGATTTGCATTCCGATATGTTTTCCGTCCAGCCGTCTAATTCGACGTAAATCGGTTTACAACCCTCGAGGTCTGCTATGTCCGTGGGGAAGTCGCGAATGATTTTGCCGTTTTTTTCGTAAGCGACGCACACCTTCAATTTTTCGATTCCGGTCAACGTATCCAGTTTGTTTATTGCCAGCGCGGTAAGACCGTTTACGCGGACAGCGAATTTTAAGATGAGAACGTCCAACCAACCGCAACGGCGAGGTCTGCCGGTAGTCGTGCCGAATTCGGCGCCTACGGTGCGGATTCGTTCGCCTATTTCGTCGTCGAGTTCGGTGGGGAAGGGGCCCTTTCCTACGCGAGTGGTGTAAGCCTTTCCTACGCCGAGACAGTCTTTAATAAGCGTCGGACCTATGCCCGCACCGACGCAGAATCCGCCGGTAACGGGGTGCGAAGAAGTTACGAACGGATATGTTCCCATATCGAGGTCGAGAAGTACGCCCTGAGCGCCTTCGAAAAGTACGTTTTTGTCCGCTTTTATCGCGTCGTAAATCAAAACGGAAGTATCGCATACATACGGAGCAAGTTCCTTTGCGTATTCGGAATATTCCGAATATATCGACTCGAAGTCAAGCGGCTCGCCGTCGTAAAGTTTAGTGATTACGTTGTTTTTGATTGCTACGTTTTGTTTAAGCTTTTCACGGAAGGAGTCGGGATTTATGAAATCGCACATACGGATTCCTATGCGTTCGGCTTTGTCCATATAGCAAGGACCTATTCCGTTTTTTGTCGTTCCGATGTCGTTTGCACCGCGAGCTTTTTCGCTTAGCGAGTCGATTACGACGTGGTAGGGTAAAATCACGTGAGCGCGAGCGTCGATTTTAAGATTTTTTACGGAGATACCTTTTTCTTCTAACGAGCGTATTTCTTTAAGGATAATTCCGGGCGAGATTACGGTACCGTTACCGATAACGCACACGGTGTCGGGGTAGAGTATACCGCTGGGAATTAGATGAAGTTTGTACGTCGTTCCGTTTGCGACGACGGTGTGGCCTGCGTTCGAGCCGCCTTGCGCACGCACTACCATATCCGCTTTGCTTGCAAGAATATCTATTGTTTTGCCTTTTCCTTCGTCGCCCCATTGCGCTCCGACAAGTGCCATAGCTGCCATGATTTTTTGCCTCCATAAAAAATTTTACAGTTTATTATACTCTTATTTGCGGGGAATGTCAATGTTTTCGCGCGGCGAAAAGGATATAATGATTTCTTTTTTTCGCGATACGACTATGCTAAAAAACGAAAACACGCTTAAAAGCATTGACAAAACAAAAGAAAAAGAGTAAAATAACTATGCTTTGCGGATATGGCGGAATTGGCAGACGCGCTAGATTCAGGTTCTAGTGAGAGATCGTGCAGGTTCGACTCCTGTTATCCGCACCACCTACAACGTAAGTTGAATCGAAAGATTTGACTTACGTTGTTTTTCTTTGCAAAAAAATTTTCAAAGGGCGAGAATTTTATATTCCACCCTTTGAAAATTTTTAGGTTTAATTATTAATTCCACCCCAATTATTAAATAAATAATTATAGCTTGTTATAAGTTGAAATTTGTTCAAATATATCTTTGCCCAATATTTTCAAAGAAGTTTTTGCGACTTCAAGCATAATTT
>CAYTKK010000074.1:0-7516 GCA_964438355.1 uncultured Lachnospiraceae bacterium
GAAAGACTTCGTCGGATATGGCGGTTTCGTTTAGTTGCGATGATTTTGTTAAAGGTAGATTTGTCACGGTTAAAATTACCGGCAGCAAAAATAATCAATTGCGCGGAGAGGTTGTAAGAAAAAATGGCTAAAAAACAAACTACAAAACTAGAAAACGCGCCAAAACTGTCGCCGATGATGGAGCAATATTGCCAAACAAAAGAAAAATATAAGGATACTTTGCTCTTTTATCGTTTAGGCGATTTTTATGAGATGTTTTTCGATGACGCGATTACGGCAAGTCGAGAACTCGACATAACGCTTACCGGTCGCGATTGCGGACTTCCGGAACGAGCGCCTATGTGCGGAGTTCCGTTTCATGCGATAGATTCTTACCTTCCTAAGCTTCTTGAAAAAGGCTATAAAGTTGCGATTTGCGAACAGGTAACAAAACCGGGCGAACAAAAGGGATTGGTTGAACGGCGCATTGTACGTGAAATTACTCCGGGCACGAAAATTGATAGCGAAATGCTTGACGAGACAAAAAACAATTACCTTATGTCGTTGTGTATGCGCGGGTCTCGCGTAGGCGCTTCTTGGGTTGATATTTCAACAGGCGAGTTTAATCATGTTCAACTGGAAGTACAGGTTGCGTTAAATCTTAACGAACTTCTCGGTAGAATCAAACCGGCGGAAATTATTTGTAACGGAGAAATGTTGGCGGAATCAGTTAATCTTTCTTTGGTTAAATTTGGCGGGGTTTGTCCGTTTACTGCGTATAACGAATATGATTTTGAGTTCGATAATGCGCTAAAAACTGTAAAAAACACGCTTTTAGACTGCTCGAATTTACTTTCTAAAGAGCTTTGCGTGTGCTCGTCGGGTGCTCTTTTGCGATATCTTGAGGATACTCAAAAAAGAACGTTGAAGCATATTACGCATTCGGAACTTTTGCAATCCGATTTATATATGAATATTGATGTGTCAGCAAGACGCACGCTCGAGTTGACGTCAAACGCTTCTGACGGCAAAGTTCGCGGCTCTTTGTACTGGTTCATGAACCGAACGTGTACTTCGATGGGCGCAAGACTTTTGCGAAAGTGGATCGAGCAACCGTCGGCAAAAGCTGATGAAATAAATCGTCGACTTACATGCGTTGAGCGGTTGCTTTCTTACAATCAAAAGGCGGACGCGTTGCGAGAACTGCTAAAAAATGTTGCGGATATCGAACGTCTTGCGGGAAGAGCGTCTTATGGTAATATTTCACCGAAAGACTGTCGCAGACTTGGCGAATCGCTTTTGACTCTTGTTAATGTTGTTGAAGTTTGTCGCGACATTGACGATGAATATATAAGTGAAATAATCAGTAAAATCGACGATTTCACCGAACTTGGAACGTTCCTTGTCTCGGCGATTGATCCTTCGCCTGCCGCAATGGCAAGAGAATGCGGCGTTATTGCTAAAGGTTTCGATTCGGTGCTGGACGAATATCGCGAATTGTTCGAAAATTCACGTGGATATTTGAAGCGTTTGGAAGAAAAAGAACGTGAACTTACCGGCATAAAAAATCTTAAAATATCTTATAATCGAGTGTTTGGTTATTATATTGAAGTATCTAAAAGTCAAGTAAACATGGTTCCGTATCGTTATGTGCGTCGCCAAACGTTAACCACCGGAGAACGTTATATTACGGACGAACTTAAAGATTTAGAATCTAAAATATTAAACGCCGAAGAGAGTGCAAAACAACGAGAAATACAACTGTACGAGGCGACGGTAGAAAAGGTTAAAGAATATGTCGAACCTTTAATCGAGGCGGCTAAAAAGGTTGCGATACTCGACTGTGTCTTGTCTCATGCGAACGTTGCTCTTGAATGCGGATATGTAAAACCGAAAATAACATCCGATCGTCAACTAAGGATAATAGAGGGTAGACATTGCGTTGTCGAGAAGCTTCTCGGAAAAGAAAAATTTGTTCCCAACGACACCGTGATGGATGACTGCGAAAATATAACGATTTTGATAACCGGACCGAATATGGCGGGCAAAAGTATTTATATGAGACAAGTTGCCTTGATTGCTATTATGGCTCAATGCGGCTGTTATGTTCCCGCTAAATCCGCAACAATCGGTTTGATTGACAGAATATTTACCAGAGTCGGAGCAAGTGATGATCTTTCTACTGGTCGCAGTACGTTTATGGTAGAAATGTCCGAAGTTGCCGACATCCTTTCAAAAGCTACCGATAATAGTCTTTTGCTGCTTGATGAAATCGGCAGAGGTACCGCAACGTTTGACGGACTTAGTATAGCTTGGGCAATAATAGACTATATTACGACAAACTTTAAGGCTCGAACATTGTTTTCGACACATTATCATGAATTAACGGAGTTAGAGGGTATTTACGAAGGCTTGAAAAATTATAAAATGACCGTAAGGGAATATAACGGTTCTATAATTTTTTTGCGTAAACTTATGCGTGGCAGTGCAAATAAGAGTTTCGGTATTGAGGTTGCCGGACTTGCGGGGTTGCCACAGGCAGTGCTTTCTAAGGCTAAGGAACTTCTTAAAAAACTTGAGAAATCCGATATTGCTCGAAAGGAACGCGAAAATCAAAACTATCAGCTTTCTATTTTTAGCGATAATTCGAATAATGAAATAATTTCAATCATAAAGGAAATTGACCTAGACAATTTAACTCCGCGAAAAGCGATGGATATTTTGTTCGATTTACGGGAGAAGGTTGACAATGACAGAAATTAAAGTGCTAGACAAATCAATCTTTAACAGAATTGCCGCGGGCGAAGTTGTAGAACGTCCCGCTTCTATAGTTAAAGAATTGCTGGAAAACAGCATTGATGCAGGCGCAAAGAATATTGCTATTACCGTTTGCGAGGGTGGCGTTTCTTTTATACGCGTTTCCGATGACGGTTGCGGAATTTCTCCCGACTGCATTAAGACGGCTTTTTTGCCACATGCGACGAGTAAAATTAAGGACATAGAGGATCTTGACGCCATTGAAACGCTCGGTTTCCGAGGTGAGGCTTTGCCAAGCATTGCGTCGGTTGCGAAAGTAACAATGTTTTCGCGCCAACACGATTCGGCGCTTGGCGTAACTTATTGTATTGAAAACGGAAATGAACTCGATTACGGCGAGATGGGCGGTAGTTACGGAACTGTGGTTACAGTGGAAAACCTCTTTGCAGATATACCCGCACGAAAAAAGTTTCTAGCGTCTGACAGGATAGAAGAAAATGCTATCACGAATATTGTAGCACGTGCTATTTTGGCAAATTATAATGTCGCGTTCGAATATATATTAAACGATAAACTTATTTACAAAAGTCTTGGGAACGGATTGTCGGAAGCAATAAAAACGGTTTATGGCAATGACTTTTTATCAAATTTAGTACAAATTGAGAATACTTCGTCTGACATAACAATATATGGTTATATAGGAAAACCGTCATATACGAAATCATCGAAGTCGTATCAAACGCTCGTAATAAACAATAGATACGTACAAAACGATGATATTTCGTATACCATTTTTGGTTGTTATCAAAAATATTTAATGAAACGTCAATTTCCGGCTTACGTTATACATATGACAGTCCCGTACGATCTTGTTGACGTTAACGTACACCCCAACAAATTGGAAGTAAAATTCGCATTGCCGGGCATTATTAAAAAGGTTGTTGCGGACACCGTTAAAAATCAAGTGCTTGCGTCTGCCACGAACGACGCAAAAACGGTCGACGATATTTTTTCTTTCAGAACAGATATCAAAATTAACGAATCGCTTCCGCCGTCCATTGATGAACTTTTTGTTGCGCCTAGCCGAATTTCGTCACAATGCAAATCGGAAGAAATTCAGTCTGACAATTTATGCTCTAGACGCGCCGAGCCTGCTAAAGATACCACGGAAGAAGAAAAGGTCGAATCTGTTTCAAGTAATGCTATAGAGGACTCGTTATCGCAATCAGCTTCTAATCAAGATTATTTCTCCCATAGTGGCGATAATTCGCCTTCATTTGCTCGTGCAAAAATAACCAGCTCTTTCCTTGGCGATATTCCTGACTTGTCGTCCAAAAAAGAAATCAAAAGAAGTGTGTTCCGCGATAATACGTCACACTCAACCGTTAACAGGCCCTACATATACGAAAGCGCATTACCGTCACCGGATAAATTTTCAGTAAAAGATTCGACTCGATACAAACTTGTCGGTAAACTTTTCAACACATATATTGTTCTTGAAGACGATTGCAATATATATCTCATCGACCAACATGCAGCGCATGAAAAACTGTTATATGATAAATTTGAGACGCAATTTGTCGAAGGAAGCACGACAACTCAGCCAATGCTTGTTCCGTATAGGTTTTCATTATCTCCGCAAGAAAGCAACATAATGGACGAAAATATGAATTCTATTTCAAAAATGGGATTTTCACTATCGAAATTAAGCGAAGAAAGTTGCTTGTACGAATTGAGCGGAGTGCCGTCCTGTTGCGCAAAAATCAACGTTAAAGAATTTGTTGACAGCTTTATCGCAGCAGATTCTTCCGATGCATTATTGCCGATTCCGCTAAAAGAAAGACTTGCCCAAGCCGCCTGTAAGGCTGCAATCAAAGGCGGACAAGACGATCTTTCGCAACTTGAAGTCGAAAGCCTTCTGTCCGCTCTGGAATCAAACAAAACAGAACTTTTTTGTCCGCATGGCAGACCTATAATAATTAAAATAAAGCGCACGGAAATCGAAAAATGGTTCAAGAGAATTGTATAAACAACAAAATATTGATAATCGGCGGTCCGACGGCGTCGGGAAAATCTTCGCTTGCCGTTGCATGCGCAAAAAAATTTAACGGCGAAATTATTAGCGCGGATTCGATGCAAATTTACAAAAACATGGATATCGGAACGGGCAAAATAACGCACGAAGAAGCGCAAGGTATTCGCCATCATATGTTAAGTTTCCTAGAACCCGACGAACAATATTCTGCAGGAATGTACGTTCAAGATGCGGAGCGTATCGCTAACGAAATATTGGCTAGAAAGCATTTGCCGATTTTTGTCGGCGGTACCGGTTTATACATTAACGGCATTGTCAACGGAATGAATTTTTCCGATGCCGAAAAATCATACGAAGAAAGAAAGAAGTGGCAAATGCTCGCTCAAGAAAACGGAATCGAATATTTGTATAATTATCTTTTAAGCATCGACGAAATTTCAGCGCAAAAAATTGATAGAAGAGACGTTAAGCGCATTATTAGAGCCATTGAAATTTATGAAGTAACAGGAAAAACAAAAAGCGAAATTGCGCAGGTAACGAATTGTAAATATAATTACTTATTTATTCTGCCGAAAATCGAAAGAGAAAATCTTTACGAAAAAATCAATGCTCGCGTAGATAAGATGTTTTGCGACGGATTCTTGGAGGAAGCGACAGCACTAAAAAAATTCCAAAATTGCCAAAGCATGCAGGCGATAGGATACAAACAACTACTAGAATATCTTGACGGAAAGTACGTTGATTTATCACAAACTATTGCAGAAATTAAAAAACTTACGCGAAATTACGCAAAACGTCAAATGACGTTCTTTAACGGAATGCGAGCAGAAAAGACTTGGATAGATTTTAACGAATTTAGTAAATTATTTGATTTAATTCGGGATTTTTTACATAATTAACGAGGTATTGTAAATATATGCAAATCAATAAACTCATACTCGAAGCTGAAACGGCTTTGTCACAGCGCTTTAAGGAGATAGACGAGATTGCTCTTTTTAACCAAACCAAAGTTCTTCTTGGGTTCAAAGAAAATAGAGTAGCGTTACGACATTTTACTCCCACGAACGGTTATGGCTATGATGACGTCGGGCGCGAAACGTTATGTTCTCTTTATGCGCAAGTTTTTGGCGCTGAGAGCGCAATTGTTTCTCCGCTTATAGCAAACGGAACTCACGCTATTTCCGTAGCGCTGTTCGGCCTTTTACGACCGGGCGATACGTTGTTATCGGTAACCGGAAATCCTTACGATACTCTTATGGAAGTCGTGGAAGGCGAGGGGATAGGCTCGCTTAAGGATTTGGGCGTAAAATTTGATAAAATAGATTTACATCACGGAAGAATAAATATTTCCGAAGTAGGACGGTATTTGAGCGACAAAAAACCAACTTTAATTTTTGTTCAACGTTCTCGAGGTTATAACTGGAGAAGCGCATTATCCGTAAAAGAAATCGGTGAGCTAGCGTCTTATGTGAAAAATATTTATTGCGACATACCTATTGTTGTCGATAATTGCTATGGCGAATTTGTGGACACGAGCGAGCCGTCCGAAAACGGTTGCGACGTAATTATAGGTTCTCTTATTAAAAATCCCGGCGGCGGGTTAGCTCCGACGGGCGGGTATATTGCCGGGAAAAAACAACTTATCGAGAAAATATCGTATCGGCTTACCGCACCGGGAATAGGTATGGAAGTCGGGTCCTATGCGGGCGGATATCAATATTTCTATCAAGGCTTTTTTATGGCGCCGCATGTTGTAGCACAAGCCTTAAAAGCGTCGCTACTGTTTAGCAAGGTTTTTTCTGACTTGGGTCATGAGACATTACCGCTTATGACAGAAAAACAAAACGACATAATAACTTCGATTAAATTCAAAACTGCAGACGAGCTTATTAAATTCTGTCAAACCGTTCAGTCTTTTTCGCCGATTGATAGTTTTGTTTTGCCAGAACCGTGGGATATGCCCGGATATCAACACAAAGTCATTATGGCTGCCGGTGCGTTTGTGCAAGGAGCGTCCATTGAGTTAAGCGCAGACGCTCCAATAAAAGAGCCGTATATTGCATATTTTCAAGGCGCATTAACTTACGAACACGCAAAAATTGTTCTCAACAATATACTGGAACTGTTTTAATATAATTTTGACTGTAGCTAAATATATTTTTTTTGTTTGTCTCGTATATTTATTACACTCAAAAAGAGAAGGAGTTTTAACAAAATGAGAAAAAATTTGAATCCCAAAGCATATATTTATCCGTTGCCGGTCTTGATTGTTGGAACGTACGACGAAAACGGAATTCCCGATGCAATGAACGCAGCGTGGGGAACTGTTTGTGACGCTAAACAAATTTCGATTTGTTTGAGTTCTGAGCATAAAACGGTAAAAAATTTATTAAAAACACAAGCTTTTACTGTAGCTATAGCGGACGCGAAAAACGTTGTTGCTGCCGATTACGTCGGAATTGTGTCCGCAAATGCAACGCCAAACAAACTTGAAAAAACCGGTTGGAAAATCAGTAAAGCCCAATCGGTAAATGCGCCGATTATCGAGGATATGCCGTTAACGCTCGAGTGCAAACTCGTGAAATACGATGAAGAAACCGAGATTTGCATAGGTGAAGTCGTAAACGTGAGTGTAGACGATAGCATATTGGATCAAAACAACAAAATTGATTTAACTAAGTTCGAGCCGATTTGTTATGATTGCGACTTGCACGGATATTATAAATTAGGCGAAAAAGTAGGGAA
>CAYTKK010000075.1:0-7201 GCA_964438355.1 uncultured Lachnospiraceae bacterium
CGAAGAATATGGCTCAACCCCAGTTGATGTACATGTTGCAAGTGAATACAGATATAAAAAACTATTCATCGATAAAACTACATTAGTAATATTAATATCTCAATCAGGAGAAACAGCAGACACACTAGCATCACTTAGAATTGCCAAAAAAAATGGTGCTACAACGCTAGCAATAGTAAATGCCTACGCTTCTTCCATAGCAAGAGAAGCCACTGAAGTAATATATACCAAAGCTGGAGTAGAAAAAGCTGTTGCAACCACTAAAGCATACTTACTTCAAACATTTATATTATCACTTTTAGCAATAAGACTAGGTATAACGAAAAAAAATATTACTGATAAAAACTTAAATAATATTTTTAACGAAATGAATAACCTGCCCAATCTAATTAGAAAAGAAATAAATAAAGATTATAAACCACTTGCTAAAAAAATCTACAAAAATGAATTTGCTTTTTACATAGGAAGAAACATAGACTATGCCACTTCCCTAGAAGGATGTTTAAAACTAAAAGAAATATCTTATATCCACGCTCAATGTTATACTGCTGGAGAATTAAAACATGGCAGTATATCACTAATTGATAAAAACACACTCGTTGTAGCAACAGCTACTAAAGAAGAAATAATCGATAAAACAATATCAAACATAAAAGAAGTAAAAGCACGAGATGCCTATGTCTTATTAATTGCTACTCATAATAATTATGACTGTTATGATGAAATTATCCAACTATCAACTACACACCCAATATTTCAATCTCTAATCAACATAATACCACATCAATTATTAAGTTATGAAATAGCATACCTAAGAGGATGTGATATAGATAAGCCAAAAAACTT
Source organism: uncultured Lachnospiraceae bacterium (assembly GCA_964438355.1). Lineage (GTDB taxonomy): Bacteria > Bacillota > Clostridia > Christensenellales > Pumilibacteraceae > UBA10677. Next base: position 847 of record CAYTKK010000075.1, read on the forward strand.
AGCTAAATCCGTAACCGTAGAATAAAAAAAGGTTAAAATTACCTTTTTTTCTTATTTACTATTATCACATTTTTTATTACTACAAACTATCTTTTCTTTCTTTAAAACTAAAGGACTATTACATTTATCACAAAACTTCCCCACAGGAACATCCCAAGTAGCAAACTTACACTTTGGATAATTAGTACAACCATAAAATAATTTACCTTTCTTGGTCTTTTTTGAAACAATCTTTCCATCACACAACGGACAATCAATTACCTCTTCTACTTCTCTTTCCTCTTCCTTTATATATTTACACTCTGGATAATTAGAACAAGCAATAAATTTCCCATATTTACTTTGTTTAAAAACTAAAGGACTATTACACTTAGGACAAGCTTCTCCCGTAGGCACATCCTCCTTCTTTTTCATTGTCTTAAAAGCATTTTCTACCTTTGGTTCAAAATCATTATAAAACCTATTTAAAAGTATTGTATTCTCTAACTCACCTAAAGCAATCTTATCTAAATCATCTTCCATTTCCTTTGTATACTTAACATTAATAATACTAGAAAACTCCTCTTGCAATTTATCCGTAATCTCAATACCTATATCAGTTGGAATAAACTTCTTATCAACAACATTAACGTATCCTCTCTCACTCAAAATACCAACAGTAGTAGCATAAGTAGAAGGTCTACCAATACCAAGTTCCTCCATCTCACGAATTAACTTACTTTCAGTATATCTACTTGGAGGTTTTGTTGTATGAAGACTATAATCAACACTATTTGCAACTAACTTATTAACTTTTATTTCAGGAAGTACATTATCATTTTGATCCTCATACAAACTATATACCTTTAAATATCCATCAAATATAAGAACTTGACCATTAGCTTTAAATTGATAATTATTATTATCAAGAATAATTGTTGTAGCCATAACTAAAGCATCCTTCATAAGAGACGCTAACGCTCTAAAATATATTAAACTATATAATTTATATTCATCATTAGTTAAATATTTCTTTAAACTATCTGGTTCCCTATAAATAGAAGTAGGCCTAATCGCCTCATGAGCATCTTGCACATTATCACTATTTTTAACTTTTTTTACATATCCAACATATTCCTTACCATAGTTTGTTTCAATATAAGAATAAGTTGACTTAATAAATTCATCACTAACCCTAACAGAATCCGTCCTCATATAAGTAATTAAACCAACAGTTTCACTACCAATATTTACTCCCTCATATAATTTTTGAGCAATCATCATCGTCTTTTTCGAAGTAAAATTAAGCTTATTTGAAGCTTCCTGTTGCAAACTAGAAGTAATAAATGGATATTTAGCCTTTTTAGCCTTTTCTTTTTTTATAATATCAACAATATTAAACTCATTTGATAAATTACTTAGTATCTCTTTAGCATAATCTAGAGTATCAATTTCTATCTTCTTATTATTATAACTATCAAGTTTTGCATCAAATAGATCAAAATGAGCATCTATTTCATAATAATCCTTAGAAACAAACTTTAAAATCTCTCTTTCCCTATCTACAACAAGTTTAAGAGCAACACTTTGTACCCTACCTGCTGATTTACCATTAGTCTTAGATTGCATAAGCTTACTTAACCTAAAACCAATTATCCTATCTAATATTCTTCTTGCCTCTTGTGATTTAACTAAATTATAATCAATATCTCTAGCATTCTTAAAACTATTAACAACAACATCCTTTGTAATTTCATTAAATACAATCCTTTTATAATTATCTTTTATTCCAAGCGTATCATATAAATGCCAAGAAATAGCTTCTCCCTCCCTATCAGGGTCCGTTGCCAAATAAACATAACTAGCTTCCTTAACATCCTTCTTTAAAGCATTAACTAACTTTGTCTTTCCTTTTATAATACCATAATCAGGTTTAAAATTATCCATAACATCTACCCCAAGACCAAACTTACCAGTAGTCTTAAGATCCCTAATATGCCCAAGAGAACTAACAACCTTATATTCACTACCTAAATATTTCTCAATTGTATGACTTTTACTTGGAGACTCCACTATAACTAATTTTTTCATTGCATATTCCTTTCTTTAATAATAGAAAAACAACCATTCTTATTAAGAATCGGTTGCCTCCTCTTTTATCTCCTTAGCCATATATTCCTTCTTAGTTTTATCTAAATATTCAAAATAATTAGTTTTTATAGCTAAATTAGACATCGAAATCTTATTCTTAATAGTTTCATTAATTTTTTTAATTTCTTCACTAGTATAAGTAGTGTTTACTTCAAAATAAGTTATCTTACCAGTAGACGCATTATAATAAGCAATATCATCAATCCAAGAACCATCAGCAAATACTACTCTATTATCATATTTACTAGAGAATAAATCTTGACCAGCATATAATCGTGGATCATAATCTAAACCAAACAAATTTGCTACTGTCGGAAGAACATTCATATAAGAAGTATATTCATTAAATTTCTGTCCTTGAATATTAGTGTTATAAATTATAAATGGAGTTTTATCAGTATTATTTAGTTCACCAACATCATAATCAAAATAACTATTTAAGGTACTATTTGTAAGACCATAAGGATAATGATCTGAATATAAAACAATAACAGTATCATCTAATTTACCTTGTTCTTCTAACCCTTCTAATAAAGCTCCTATAGCATTATCAAATTCTTTTAATTTAGACAAATACCTCTTAAGTGAAATATTATAATTAGTATCTGCAAATAAATCAAGATATTTATCTCCTAGTTCACTACTTTGAGTATATGGTTGATGTGCTGAAACAGAAGTCAACCATACCATAAATTTATCTTCATCTTCTGTTATATCAAGCATTTTTTCTACTAATGAAACATCACTAGGCCACTCCTGATAAACATTTTTATAAGGAATACCTAAATCTTGTACACCATAATACTTTTGACTTCCCATATTAGGATGTATAGTAGACCTAGCATAATATTGCTCAGTATAATTATGGTAACTAGATGTTGTATAACCAGCATTATTAAATAAATTGAATATTGCTTGTGGATAAACGTTGTTTTTATAAATATTTGCAGTACATGAATTATTTATCGTAAACAAAGACACCATACCACTCATCTCATTATTGCCAGTAGAACAAGAATTTCTAGGACTATAAGCATTATCCCACGCCCATCCCTCGCTATATAATTTATATAAATTAGGAAAATATTCTTCATTTAAAGCAATAGTATTAGTAGATTCCATCATAATAACTATTAAATTTTTATCTTTAAATATACCTGTTAAATCATTTTTATCAGTAATTTCCTGACTAATATAATAGTTATGTAACTTCTTGTAATTAGAATTTTTTTCGTTTGCAATAACTTCTTCCCAAACAGAATCATCTATATATCTCGTATAATCACTCTGTACTTGTTCAACCTTTGTATATCCATCATCAAAAGACGATATTTCATTAGATTTTCCATCATCAAACATTGATTTTACATCAACAAACAAGTAACCCAAGTTACCAAATTGCCCCATAGCAATATTAGGAATATCCGGATTATTAAATAATTCTTTAGTTGATTTTAATTGGATATCATTTTGCATAAATGACGCTGTCAAAGTATAAATATAAACAAATACTAAAATACCAGCAAATACTACTGCTGAAACTCTACTACTAATGACACTGGATTTCTTTTTCTTTTTATATAATTTATTATTTTCTTTTTTTCTTTCTTCACTATCAAATTTATCAGCAAAATCTATTGTATCACTTCTTTCTAAAACTTTAATTCTATGATCAGCAAATAAATAAAATAGAAGAAGTAAAACAACTGGCACAGCAATAAACAAAAATGTCCACGAAAAACTTGCCAAGTAATCTCCTATATAATCTGTAACAGCTGCAGCTTGAGATGATGTCCCTAAAGATATATATACACCTAAATAATTAACAAAACCAGCTTGAGCAATTGAATAAATAGTCGAAAACAAAGCAACTAAAAAAGTTAAAATATTTCCAGCTACTCTACCACCCAATGAAAAAACAGCACCACATATTAAACTAACAATATTAATTCCAATAAATATTCTCAGTACTGCCCAATCAATTAAAGGCAAATCAACGACAAATCTAAAAATCATTTCTGAGAAAAATAAAGTTATCATCAATAAAAAATAATTTTTAAAAATATTATTATAAAAAGCTTTCATTCTCTTATCACAACCTCTGCATTATTAATTAAATCACTAACCGGTTTATAAGTAAACCTATAATTTGATAAAACTCCATATTTCACCAAATTTTCAATATGAGCTTTAGTAGGATACCCCTTATGCTTGGCAAAACCATATTCTGGATATTTTTTATCTAGTTCATACATCATTCTATCTCTAGTAACTTTTGCAATAACAGAACCAGCCGCTATACTAAGTGATAATGCATCACCATGAATTATATCTTGATAAGGTATATCTATATTATTTAATTTCATAGCATCACTTAATATAAATTCAGGTTTTATATCCAAATTTTCTATTGCAATTTTCATTGCTAACCTACTAGCTTCCAAAATATTAATTTCATCTATTTTCTCAGGGCCAACTACTCCAATTCCTACACTTATAGCATCCTTCATTATTATATCATAAAATAAATCTCTTTTCTTCTCAGAAATTTTTTTACTATCAGTTAATCCAGGAAGTTCATAATTAACTGGCAAAATGACACAAGCTGCAACAACAGGTCCAACTAGTGGTCCTCTTCCAACCTCATCCACTCCACCAATCAATGTTATACCTTTGTGATATAATTCTTTTTCATACTTCAACAAATCAATGTTTTCTTCTTTGGCCTTCATATTTTTCCACAATCTCCTCATTAACAGCTAAACACTTAAATTCTTCTAGATTTAATTCACTAACATCAACTTGAGAAAGCCAATTAGAAACTTGTTCTGGTGAATCAAATATTTGATAAGGTTTCTTATAAGTACTAGTAATAAACCTCTTAACAAACTCATTATCAGAAGAATGAACAATGATATTCCAATTAATATCACCATATCCTGCCTCTAAACACAACTTATACCTAGCATACATAGTATTCAAACTTACTCTATAATCTTTTGTTTTACTAAAAAACTTATGTTTTCTAAAAGTATTATCTTCATTTTCCAAAATACCTAAAAATAAATATTTATCATATAATTCATTAATTGAATTTAACAAAGAAAAATCATTCATTAAAATGATAGCACATTCTACTCTACCAATACCAATTCCCTCAAAAAAATCAATTAATTTATCCAAATTAGAAGCAACATACTCATAACTTCTACCATGTTTTAAATAATTATTCATAAGTTTTAAAAAGTATTGTTGCATAGCATCACTTAAAGATGCCAAATTTAATTTTTCATAAAATAATTTTTCAAATTCATTCATTATTAATCAATCCTATCAAATGTAATATTCTTTACTCTCTCATTTTTTATATCATCTAATATAGTTTTACTAACTCTATCATAATCTATTTCTCCGCCAGAAACAACGGCGCCTATTTTTCTTCCGATAGTTTCATATACTTCGACTAAATCATCCATATCAAGACCATCTAAATTATATCTAGATTTTAATACTTCAGGATAATATTTATCCAACTTAGTAAGGATATGTACTGCTACTTTATCTACTGGCAAAATATCTCTTGGTATAGCAGTAAAAGATGCTAAATTTAAAGCACATTCTTCATTATCTAATTTAGGCCATAATATTCCAGGACTATCAAGTAATAAAATATTACTACTAGTCTTTATCCATGATAAAGACTTAGTTACTCCAGGATTATTTCCTATCACAGCAACTTTCCTACCAGCCATTCTGTTTATTAAAGTACTCTTTCCTACATTAGGAATACCTATCACTAAAGCTCTAATATCCTTTTTAGCTAGGCCTTTAGCTTCTCTCTTACTTTGGACTTCTTCTGTAATTTTATGAGTAAATTCAACTATCTCATTAACACTATTATTTTGTGATAAATCAACAACTATTACATGATATCCTTCATCTTCATAATACTTTATCCATTTCTTAGTAACAGACATATCGCATAAATCTTTCTTAGTCATAACAAGTATTCTAGGTTTATCTTTCAATAATTCATCAATATCTTTTATCTTAGATGATTTAGGACACCTAGCATCTATCACTTCATAAACTATATCTATTAAATCATACTTTTCCTTTATCATTCTCTTAGTTTTAGCCATATGACCTGGGTACCAGTTAATCGAAGTCTTATGAAACATCTCCTGATTATCATTTTGGCTTTTATTTTTTCTCATTTTTCTTT
>CAYTKK010000076.1:0-7087 GCA_964438355.1 uncultured Lachnospiraceae bacterium
AGTTCAAGCAGTATCAAAAACAAGTTGTGTTAAACGCAAAAGCGCTGTGCGGCGCGCTCAAGAAAGAAGGATTCAGAATCGTTTCGGGAGATACGGACAACCATTTGATGCTTATCGACCTTCGTCCGTTTGCAATTACGGGTAAGGAAATGGAGCGTCGTTTGGACGAGGTTCATATTACCGTCAACAAGAACGCGATTCCGAATGACCCCGAGAAGCCGTTTGTAACCAGCGGAATCAGGGTGGGTACGCCCGCCGTCACTACGCGCGGATTTAAGGAAAACGAAATGCTTATGATAGCGCGTTGGATGAAAGAGGTAGCTTCCGATTTCGAGGCAAATCGCGAAAGAATTTCCGCTGAAGTTCAGTCGCTGTGCAAAAAGTATCCGATTTACGAGTAAGGAGAAGCAAATTGAAAGTAATGGTAATCGGCGGCGGCGGAAGAGAACACGCCGTTATAAAGGCAATAAAGAAAAATGCTTGTGTTGACGAGATATTTGCTCTTCCCGGTAACGGCGGAATAGCGGCTGACGCTACGTGCGTGGATATCGGAGCAAAGGACATCGAGAAGATAGTCCGTTTTGCCGTAGAAAAAGGGATTGATTATGCGATTGTCACTCCCGACGATCCGCTCGTACTCGGTGCGGTTGACGCGCTTAACGAAAAGGGTATTCCTTGTTTCGGACCGAATAAAGCTGCGGCAATAATCGAGGGAAGTAAGGCTTTTTCCAAAAGTTTGATGAAAAAGTACGGCATTCCTACCGCGAACTATGAGATTTTCGATAACGAAAGAGACGCTGTAAAGTATCTTGATTCCGTCTCTTTGCCCATTGTAATAAAGGCGGACGGATTGGCTTTAGGCAAGGGCGTAATAATCGCCGAGACAAAGGACGACGCGGTTGCCGCGGTGCACTCTATGATGAGCGACAAAGTGTTTGGCAAAAGTGGTGACCGAGTAGTTATTGAAGAATTTTTGACCGGCCCTGAAGTTTCGGTGCTTGCTTTTACGGACGGAAAAACGCTTGTTCCCATGGTATCGTCGATGGATCACAAGCGCGCACTTGACGGCGACAAGGGACTAAATACCGGCGGAATGGGTACCGTTGCTCCGAATCCGTATTACACGGACGCGATTGCGAAAGAGTGCTACGACAAGATATTTATTCCCACGATGAACGCTATGAACGCGGAGGGGAGAACCTTTAAGGGTTGCTTGTATTTCGGACTTATGTTAACCGAGAAAGGGCCGAAGGTTATAGAGTACAATTGCAGATTCGGCGACCCCGAAACCCAGGTTGTTTTGCCGCTTATGGAGAGCGATTTACTAACGGTTATGCAAGCGGTTACGCGCGAAACGCTTGCCGAAACCGAAGTGAAGTTTTCGCGCGGGGCGGCTGCGTGTGTCGTTATGGCATCCGACGGGTATCCTCAAGCGTATGAAAAAGGATATGAAATCACTATTGACGAGAGCGTTGCCGATAGCGTTTACGTCGCAGGAGCGAAGAAGGTCGGCGATAAAATCGTTACCGACGGAGGACGAGTCTTGGGCGTAACGGCGGTTGAAAACGATCTTGTAACCGCCGTAAAATCCGCGTATGAAAAGGTAAAAAAAGTAAATTTCGCTTCGGCGTATTATCGCAAGGATATAGGCGCTAAAGCCCTAAAAGCATTGGGAGAAAAATAATGGTTTATAGAATTTTCGTGGAAAAGAAGGCAGGACTGCAAAACGAGGCGAACTCGCTGCTGAATGAAATAAACACTCTTTTAGGTATCGAGTCCGTAAAGAGCGTAAGAGTTCTTAACAGATATGACGTCGAAAACATAGCCGAGGACGTATTCGAAGAGTCGGTTAAGACCGTGTTTTCGGAGCCGCAATTGGACGACGCCATGACGGAACTAAGATTGGATAACTGTGATGATATAGTTTTTGCAGTCGAGTACTTGCCGGGACAGTTTGACCAGCGTGCAGACTCAGCCGCGCAATGTATCCAGATAGCGACTTGCCTCGAGCGTCCCGTAATTCGCACAGCGAAGGTGTACGTTTTAGGCGGAAATATTTCCGAAAGCGAACTTGCCGAAATAAAGAAATATGTTATTAACCCTGTTGAGGCTCGCGAAGCCTCGCTTGAAAAGCCCGAAACGCTGAAGATAGATTACGAAATACCGGTAAGCGTTGCCACTCTTGACGGATTTTGCGAACTTGACGACGCGGGACTGAACGAGTTTGTCAATAAATACGGTTTGGCTATGGATGGTGACGACGCTCGTTTTTGCCGTGACTATTTTATATCGGAGCATCGAGATCCGACGATAACCGAGATTCGAATGATAGACACGTATTGGTCGGATCATTGCAGACACACTACGTTTCTTACGACGATAGACAGCGTTCGATTCGAGGACAAACTGCTTGCTTCGGCGTACGACGAGTATATTAAGACGCGAGAGGCTTTGGGCAGAACGAAACCCATTAACCTAATGGATGTCGCGACCCTTGCGGCGAAATATCTGAAAAAGATAGGTAAACTTGACAAGCTCGACGAAAGCGAAGAAATTAACGCCTGCACCGTCAAGATGGATATAGAGGTGGACGGAAAAACCGAGCCGTGGCTACTTCTTTTCAAAAACGAAACGCACAATCACCCGACGGAGATAGAGCCGTTCGGCGGAGCCGCTACTTGTATAGGCGGAGCAATTCGCGATCCGCTTTCGGGCAGGTCTTACGTTTATGCGGCTATGCGCGTTACCGGTGCGGCAAATCCCTTGAAGCCTGTTTCCGAGACGATTAAAGGAAAATTGCCTCAGCGTAAGATAGTGCAAACTGCCGCGGCGGGATATTCCTCTTACGGAAATCAGATAGGTCTTGCGACCGGAATCGTGGACGAATTGTACCACGAGGGATATGCGGCGAAGCGTTTGGAGATTGGAGCGGTTATCGCGGCTACTCCCGCCGAGAACGTCCGCAGGGAGGTTCCTCAAGACGGAGACGTGGTAATCCTTTTGGGCGGACGAACGGGACGTGACGGCTGCGGAGGAGCAACAGGTTCTTCGAAAAAGCACACGCTTTCGTCGCTTGAAACGTGCGGAGCCGAAGTGCAAAAGGGAAACGCTCCCGAAGAAAGAAAACTTCAGCGTCTGTTCCGTAACGGTGAAGCGTGCAGAATGATAAAGCGCTGTAACGATTTCGGTGCCGGCGGCGTGTCGGTAGCGGTCGGTGAACTTGCTGACGGACTTTCTATCGACCTTAACGCTGTTCCGAGAAAGTATGACGGCTTGGACGGAACGGAACTTGCTATTTCCGAGTCGCAGGAGAGAATGGCTGTTGTTGTCGAGGAAAGCGACGTCGAAGGATTTATGAAGCTAGCTGAAGCCGAAAATCTCGAAGCCACCGTTGTTGCGCGCGTAACGAAGGAAGCGCGCCTTAAAATGATGTGGAACGGAGCTACTATAGTCGACCTGTCCAGAGAATTCTTAAATTCTAACGGTGCGGAGAAGCACGTCGACGTTGCGCCCGCAAAGGCGGAAAACTTCGAAAAGGCTGTTCCTGAAAGTTTTTCGAGCGGAATGAAGGAACTTGCCGCGGACTTAAACGTTTGTTCGAAGCGCGGATTAAGCGAACGCTTCGATTCTACGATTGGTGCCGGCACCGTGCTTATGCCGTTTGGCGGAAAGTGGCAGCTTACGCCCATTCAGGCTATGGTTCATAAAATTTCCGTGGAAAAGAAACACACGGACGCGTGCTCGTTTATGAGTTGGGGATATAACCCGTTTATTACCGAGAAGAGTCCGTACCACGGCGCGTATCTGGCTGTTGTGGAAAGCGTAAGCAAGCTAATTGCGGCGGGCGCTTCGTTTAAGGACGTTTATCTTACGTTCCAAGAGTATTTTGAAAAGCCGCTGCGCGATAAACGTCGTTGGGGCAAGCCGCTTGCCGCGCTTTTAGGTGCGTTTAAGGCACAGCTCGACTTCGGAATCGGCGCTATCGGCGGAAAGGATTCTATGAGCGGTTCGTTCGAGGACTTGGACGTTCCGCCTACGCTGGTTTCTTTTGCCGTAACCACGGGCGTTACGTCCGACGTAGTTTCGGGCGAGTTCAAGAAAGCGGGCGATAGAGTATATCTTATTTCGCCCGAGTATAACGAATACGGCTTACCTGACGTTGCTTCGCAGAAGTCCGTTTATGCCAAAGTTACTGCGTTTATGCGCGAGGGCAAAGTAAAGGCTTGCTGGACTCCTACTTACGGCGGAGTTGCCGAGGGAATTATTAAAATGTGCCTTGGTAATAAACTCGGCTTTAAGTACGACGACGAATTTTCGTTAAAAGATATGTTCGAGTATAACTACGGTTCGTTCATAATCGAAACCGACGAGGAAATACCCGGCGGCGTCCTTGTGGGCGAGGTGACGGACAGTGAGGCAATAGAGTATCACGGCAAAACGTTGTTGCTTGCGTATTTGTCGACGTTGTACGAGAAAAAGCTCGAAAGCGTGTATCCCGTTATGGAAAAAGAGGGAAAAACGGTGGAGACGTTCTCGTATAATGCGGACAAAAGATACGAATGCTCTGTTAAGTGCGCTCGACCCCAAGTGCTCATTCCGGTGTTTCCGGGTACGAACTGCGAGTACGATTCCGCAAAGGTAATGGAAAGTGCCGGAGCAAACGCAAAGATTTTTGTAATAAACAATCTTACAGCCGACGAAATTTCTAAAAGCGTTGATAGTTTTGCCGAGGAAGTACGACGTTCGCAGATGATTTTTGTTCCGGGCGGCTTCTCCGGCGGCGACGAGCCTGACGGATCCGGCAAATTTATTATGGCGTTTTTCCGCAACGAAGCAATCAAAGACGAGGTGCATAAGCTTCTTTCCGAACGCGACGGACTTATGTGCGGAATTTGCAACGGTTTCCAGGCGCTTGTAAAGCTAGGTCTTGTACCCTACGGAAAGATTGTCGACAGCGACGAAAACAGTCCTACGCTTACGTTTAATAATATAGGACGTCACCAGTCCAAACTCGTGCGTACGAGAATAGCGTCCAACAAGTCGCCGTGGCTTGCCGCTACGCAGGTGGGCGACGTTTATACGGTTCCGATTTCTCACGGCGAGGGTAAATTCCTTGCGAGCGACGAAATTGTAAAAACTCTTGCTAAGAACGGACAGATTGCAACGCAATACGTGGATTTTGACGGTTGCGCTGCGACGGACATACGCTTTAATCCTAACGGCTCCGTATACGCAATAGAGGGAATTACCTCTCCCGACGGCAGAGTTTTAGGTAAGATGGGACACAGCGAACGCATCGGTAGCGGACTTTATAAAAACGTGTACGGCGAGTTCGACATGAAGATGTTCGAGTCTGCCGTAAAGTATTTTAAGTAATATTGCCGTTGTAAAAAATTGCTTAAAATATTCAATCGAAAACCTTCATTTGCTTGACTTATTGTGCCTGTTTGTTATATACTTATAAAAGTAAGGCTACGGGCCGACAGAAGTCGGCAGGTGAATTTGCGGATAAGGTTTAACACTTAAACGAACCCTGTCGAAAGATGGGGTTCGTTTTTCTTGCGAGAGGAGTGTGTATGACGTTCGAGACAGACAAGTTTATGGACAAGACCCGCACGTTTGAAGTTTTCGGCGCTTGCGTGGACGATTATTCGCTTCTTTCTTCGTCTCTTTCAAACGAATTTGACGGCGAGTTCGCCGTTTTCCCCGGTTTTTGTGACGTGCACGTGCATTTCAGAGAACCGGGATTTTCTTATAAGGAAACAATAAAAAGCGGTTCGATGTCGGCGGCGGCAGGCGGTTATACGGCGGTTTGTGCCATGCCTAATCTTTCGCCGGTGCCGGATAGCGCCGAAACGCTAAACGAAGAAAAGCGAATAATTAACCGTGACGCCGTGATACACGTTTATCCTTACGGCTCGATCACGCGAAAGCAATCCGGCGCAGAATTGTCCGACATGTTCGCGATGAAGGACGCGATAGCGTTTTCGGACGACGGCAAGGGCGTACAAAGCGAAGAGACGATGATAGCCGCTATGGAAAAAGCCAAGTCACTCGGGAAACTTATAGTCGCACACTGCGAAGTTAACGAATTACTGCGTGGCGGATACATACACGACGGAAGGTACGCGTCTGAGCATTCGCATTGCGGAATTTCGTCAGAAAGCGAGTTTGCTATGATCGAACGCGACCTAAAACTCGCAAAGAAGATATGCGTAAAGTATCACGTTTGTCATATTTCCGCGAAAGAGAGCGTCGAACTGATAAGACGAGCGAAAAGCGAAGGCGTAGACGTTACTTGCGAAACGGCACCGCACTATTTGACCATGGACGATAGCTTTTTGAAAGAGGACGGTCGTTTCAAGATGAACCCGCCGCTTCGAGACCGAACAGACAGATATGCGCTTATAGAGGGTGTTATAGACGGTACGGTGGATATGATAGTTACGGATCACGCGCCGCATTCGAAGGAAGAAAAGTCGCGCGGGCTTCAAAAAAGCGCGTTCGGAGTCGTGGGACTGGAAACAGCTTTTTCGGCGTGTTACACGCATCTGGTCAAAGAAGGAGTAATTACTTTGGACAGACTTATCGAGCTTCTTTCGATAAATCCTAGGCAAAGGTTTAAGATTGCTTCTTCTGCAGGATATTCGATTTGGAAAACGGACGAATCGTTTGTCGTGGACCCGAGAGAGTTTTTATCGAACGGTAGAGCTACTCCGTACGAGGGCGAGCGTTTGTATGCGCGCAACTATCTTACGGTGCTTGACGGTAAGGTCGTATACAGGCGTTTGCCTAAATAAATTACCGTAGAGGCAAAACGGCGACGAGCCGAAATTGCTTAAAAAAGCAGCAAAGCTGCAAATCAACTTGCAATAAATTTTTCTTATAGAGGTGCATTATGGCAAAGAGAAAGGATTTGAAAAAAATACTCATAATAGGTTCCGGCCCGATTGTTATAGGGCAGGCGGCGGAGTTTGACTATGCAGGCACGCAAGCGTGCTTGGCGCTAAAGGAGGAGGGATACGAGGTTGTTCTCGTAAATTCTAATCCCGCAACCATTATGACCGATACCGCGATAGCGGATAAG
>CAYTKK010000077.1:0-7048 GCA_964438355.1 uncultured Lachnospiraceae bacterium
GCGCGTTTCGTGCTTATTGCCGCTTAAATCCGAAAACGATTTTTTTTGCGACACGCTTCGTTTCGGTTCATAATTTCGCCGCTCACCGCTATGACACCCCTCAAATACCGTCAATCCGCCGCTAAGTACGAAAAAAGCCGCGGTGTCCAGATTAACGTCGCCGCACGAAATCCTGACCGCACCCGAAAAATCGCGTACGGCAAAATGCATTTCGTCCTTTTCGGTAACAACCGCAAGTTCGATGTCACCACGTATCGGCACTCGCACTTCAAGCGTGACAACGTTGTTGTTTTTTGCTGCCTTGATAAGACCGTTTCCGCCACTACCGCGCAAAACAATCAACTTCCTTTCCACCGCAGTCCTCCTTTCAATATCTATATGCCGATTTACTCGCGCTATTGCACTCTATTTTAATTATTTGCAAACAAAAATCGCCGCACACAGATAATGCTTACGCAAAAACGACAAAAACCGTAGAAGAGCCTCTACTCAAAATCGTTCGATAACAATATCTTTTCAAAAGATTGCCGTAGCATCCCGATTTTTAACGACAACTTTCCACGACATCTCCCCCTAGCGCCTCTCCACGACAATCAACGATAATTCTCCGCGCCGCCCCTTTACAATAATTCTCAACAATAACTTTTCACGGACATTACCGCTATTTTATCGCAAAAAAAAGAACGGCTGCTTTCGAACCGTTCCTTTGTTCTTGATTTTCACAAGTTTACTTCTATCAGATTTTACCTTGCTTTTTATTTTATTGTGTAATAAAAATACGAAGATTTCACCGAAACAAAATCGGTTATTCGACTAATTGCTTAAGCCTTAAAATGCCGAAACTACTCGCCCGAAGTCCTCTCGTAGCCAAACTTCTTAAGCATATTCTCAAGTTTCTCGCCGCTATCCTCGTTGCCGTACATAGCCCAGTCATAGCCTTCGTAAATATAGCCGCCTACGTTTTGCACAATAAAGCTCTCGTTTGCAGTCGTGCTTACAGTATCCGCCCAAGCCGCGTTTATCGGGAAAATTATTGAGCAAACGACCATAAGTACCGCCGCCCAAGCCACGCCGCGAACGGCGCCGAATATGAAGCCGACAAAGCGACTAAATCCGCCGGCAACTCCGTGAACAAATATCTTTCTAAGGATAAAGCCGATGATTCCGGCAATTATTCTGATAACAAAGTACATCAGCAGGCACAAAATGATATTGAAGCTGTTGATTGCAAGGACTATCGAAACGAGTTCGTACGCTTCCAATCCAAACGCCGACGCTCCGCCAAGCGCCTCGATGTGTTTCGTCAGCGGTGTTAAAAACAATCCGACGATACTGGCTTCCGCGTCAACCTGATCTGTGACCCAAAGATTTGCAAAACCGTCATACAAGCCTTTAAGCGAGAAACCGTCTCCCACAACGAAATTGCGAAGAAACTCTACCTGCGATACGAAGTCGACAACGACGTCCATAAGCAAGTACGTAGCGCCCATCGCCAAGACGAAACAAAAAAGCTTTATCATCGTCTTGCCGAAGCCGCGAAGTATACCGACCATTGCCCAGAATACCACGACGGCAATAATGATGATGTCAAAATAGTTCATTTTCTTCTCCTTATCTATCTCCGCACCCGGCGGATAAATTTTCGTTTCCTTTTCGAGAATAATTTAATTACTCTCCGTCAATAATTGCCTTATGAATAACGAAAAATACCTCATTAAACTTAAAGCGTCGCTAAAAAAAGTTCTTTTATCAAAATCAAAAATACCGGTAGTCGTTTGCATCGGTTCGGACCGAGCAACCGGCGATTGCCTAGGTCCGCTCGTAGGCGAAATGCTCGTTTCCTTAGGCGCGCCGCTATTCGTATACGGCACACTGTCCTCCCCGATAACCGCGCTTAACGTACGCAACGTCTTGTCGTTCGTCTCGCGTCGTCACATCGGAAGCACGATAATCGCCGTCGACTCGTCGCTGGGAAAAGCCGACGAGGTAGGAAAAATCAAACTTACGAAAGGCGGAATCAAACCCGGTCTCGCAACGGGAAAGAACCTTCCCAGCGTGGGCGATTGGTCCGTCACCGGAATCATCGCGCCGTACGGCGAAGGAAATAAGATAGCTTCCCTGCGCCTAGGCGAAATATCCGTGCTCGCTCGCAAAATCGCGGACCTCATAATAGACTCGTCCGGAGCAAGAAGACTCGCCCCGCAAAAGGAAAGCATTTTCCCTATCCCACTTAATAATACGACTCCCAAATAACAAACGAATTAAACCGACATTAAAATTTGATTAAAATTTTTCGAACGCAAAACGATTATTGCGTAAGACGATTTAATAACCAAATTGCATTCGAGCCGCTCTAAAATTCGCCGCAAAATCCGCCGTCACGAGATTAAGTTATACTCGCTTAAGGCAATTTGTCTACGCTTTCAAGTTCGATGACTACGCTTTTAACGATTTAATAAGTTCAACGAGTTCGTCGACGGTGTCGAATCTGACGTCGTCGGGAAAAGTGATACCGAATTTATCCTCGGCGGACATAATAAGCTCGACCGCGTCCAACGAGTCGAAACCGAGTTCCTCGAAACGAGCGCCCTCGGTAAGTACGGTACCGTCACCGCGATACTCTGCAACAAGTTCGTTTAATTCTTTCAAAATATCCATTTATAATTCTCCTTAATTCCACGTAAAATCTTTTATTGTTTACCGATGACAATTATACACCGACGCGCCGCTTTTGTCAATACAAATTTTTTTCGGACTGCATTTGCTGTTTCATAAGGCGCCTATTTTCCTCGAGTTTAGCCAGTTTCTCGGGAGGAACCGGGTCGGCAAAGTCGTCTCTTTCGTTTAGAGAATACGGTAAAATTCCGACTTCCTTGACGTAATCGCGAAGTTGAACGCTGTCTTTTACGTAATCGGGCAAAAATACGCACGTTTGAAGTTTATGATAAGTATAGTGAGTATCGCCGCCCGCAATTACCAATAAATTATGCTCGCGAGCAACGTCGAGAGTACGTTTTTCGGCTATATCGTACAAAGAGCAACCGTTAAGTTCTATTCCGTCCAAGTACCTCACGTCCTTAAGCGAGTGTTTTTGCTCGTAACGAAACGGATGCGCCTGAAATAATAAAATTCCGTTTTCTTCGCACGTTTTTTTAAGTTGCGGCAAGGTATAATCGAACAACGGCAAACCCTTTTTTATAAATTCTTCGGTAACGCCGACGAGCAAATAATCGGCATAATTTTTAGCAAGCGTCTCACTATCGAATTTCTCGCGATACCTTTTGTCGTGATGACAATAAAGAGTTACTTCCGCGCCGAGAAGCGCCACCATTCCGTACTTCTCCGCCTCAGCTTTAACGTCATAATAATTTTGCAAAAAAGCGTCGACGAATTCTTGCATCGTAGCGCCCGTTTTTTCGATATACGTATACGAATAGTGATTGGTAAGCACCAATCCGTCGAATCCGCATTTATGATATTTGTCAACCAAATCCGTCGCATTAAGTTTACTGCATCTGCTTACAGGAAAACAATGCGAATGCATTTCAAATTTTTTCATTTTTCCACACTTTTTATCGCTTAAAAATCCCGTTTCTATTTTGCTTTATCGTTTAGAATTCTTGTCGTTTTCGATGATACTCAGCACTTCGTCCTCCGACGGAATACTTGCCGCGGCACCCTCGCGCGTTATGGTTACGGACGACGCAACCGAGGCAAACTGCGCAGCCGACAACAATTCTTCGCCTCGCATAAGCCGCAAAAGCATAGCGCCAACGAACGTATCCCCCGCGCACGTCGTATCCACGACGTCTACCTGTCGAGGTTGCACGTAAGTTATCGTTTGTCCCGAGCATACAGCCGAACCTCGCTCGCCTAAAGTAACGACGATATCGTTTGCCCCCTTAAGTCGCAAATGTTTTACAGCCAAAGCCAACTCTACGTCGCCCGTCGGTATTACTCCCGTCAGTATCTCGGTTTCCGTTTCGTTCGGTACGATTATATCCGCATTTTTCAACAAGTCGGGAGGAAGGTCTTTTACTGCCGGCGCGGGATTAAGTACGGTAAGCATTCCCTTTTGCTTCGCTTTCCCGAACGCATATTCGACGACGTCAATCGGAATTTCGAGCTGCGACAAAAGCGCGTCGCCTTCCTTCGCGTCTTTTAACGCCTCGTCTACGTCCGAATTCGTTATTTTCGAATTAGCGCCCGCAGAATAAATTATACGATTCTCGCCGTTCTCCACGGTTATAAGCGCCATTCCGGTGCTACCGTGCGTCGTTTTTACCTTCGTTACGTCGACGCCGTTCGAAATCAAATTGTCCTTCATTTGCTCGCCGAACGCGTCGGAGCCGACCGCGCCTATCATAACGGCGCTGCCGCCGAGCCTGCTAACCGCTACCGCCTGATTGGCTCCCTTTCCGCCCGAGCCTATATAGCTCTTTACCGCAGCCATCGTTTCACCCGGCTTCGGCTGACGCTCAACGACCGCCACAACGTCGGTGTTGATGCTTCCCAAAACGTAAATCATACTTTTCCCTCGCAAAAACCTAGTTCTACCGCGCATCGCGGCTTTTTCCACGCAGTTTATATTATACTCTTTTTGCACTTTTTGTCAACATAACCTCACCGCTTTGCTTATCTTTTATGACTCGCTCCGTAAACGACACGAACGGCTTCAAAAGCGGTAATACGACCAACGTAGTGACGACGTTCATTAACAAATGAAAAAACGCTATCTGCCATTCCGCGCCGCCGAATAACGCAAGAAACGCTTTTGTCTGCGCGGGGAAAAGCCATACGAGCGGCATAAAAATCAATGTCCCCGCTACGTTGAACGAAAAATGAAAAAACGCCGCTCGCCGCGCCTCTACGCGCGTACCTCGTGCCGCTATAAGCGCGGTAACGCAGGTACCGATATTGGTGCCGAGAACGATAAAAAGCGCCGACTCTACCTTCATTACTCCCCTTACGCTCATCGCGACAAGTACGCCGGTCACCGCCGACGAACTTTGTACCGTCGCGGTAAAAAGCGCCCCGCACAACACTAAAAGAGGAGGAAATTCCATCGAAGAAAACAAGATACTTGCCATCGACGCTATACTTTCGTCTACAAATGCTTTGCTCATAGTGTCCATTCCCATAAATAACAGTCCCAAACCGCACGCTATTTCGCCTATCGTTGCGACACTACTTTTCTTCGACGACGAAGCCAATACTCCCGCAAACGCAAGCGCCGACGCGAAAGCGTTCGAACCGCTTCCCGCCGCCGACACTATAAAAGCGGTAACGCACGTGCCGATATTCGCCCCCATAATTACAGCAGCCGCCTGCATAAGCGTCATTACTCCGGACGCCACTAGGGATATAGTCATCACGGTAGTAGCAGTCGAGCTTTGCACCGTTGCCGTTGCCGCCGCGCCCGCAAACACGCCAGCTATGCGGTTGCGCCCCAGTCCGGACATAAGTTTTCCCGCCCTTTTTCCCGCCAAACCGCAAAAACCGCCTATCAGCGTCTTTATCCCCACCATAAACACGCCGCATCCCGCAAGTAATGTTAATATACCGATAAAAATTCTCACTCCCCCCGCCTCCGCACTTCGAAAACTTTATAACGTTTATCCGCGATATTATATGAAATCAACGCCGCACAAAATGCGCAGACAATCAAATCTTTGATTCCGCGAATAACAAAGTAAATAAAAACGCACACTACGAAAAAAGGAGGTTATTGTAATGAAAAACAGCAAAAAGAAATCCAAGTCTAAGTCAATCGCCGACGTAGTTATTCGCGAGGCGGATATGGACGTAGCGCCCGAGTTACCTACCGATGTACAAGAAAAACGAAGTAAGTATCACAACCTTGCGAAATATCGTATGGTAACTCCGGACGATGACGATTCCACTTTTTCCACGTCGCGAAGCTGATAATTTCCGTCTTATTTCTCTAGTTAGGGTAAATTCGGTTGCAAATTAGACCAAACAGTGCTATCATAAAATGCGAAAATATAATTTAACAGGAGAGTACATCTATCACTATGAGCGAATGCACCCACAATTGCGAAACTTGCTCGCAGAACTGCTCCTCTAAGGCGCAATCTTTGCAAGAAAAACCGCACGAGTTGTCAAAAATCAAAAAAGTCATCGGCGTAGTCAGTGGAAAAGGCGGAGTAGGTAAATCCTTGGTAACAGCTTTGTCTGCCGTTTTGGCGCAAAGAGCCGGCTACTCCACCGCCATTCTCGACGCGGATATCACCGGTCCGTCCATTCCTAAAATGTTCGGAATAACCGAAAAAGCAACCGGTTCCGAATTGGGGATTTTCCCGGTCAAAACCAAATCCGACATTAAACTTATGTCGCTGAATTTGCTGGTCGAAAACGAAACGGATCCCGCAATTTGGCGCGGCGCTCTAATCGCAGGTACAGTCAAACAGTTTTGGACGGACGTCATTTGGGACGACGTCGACTTTATGTTTGTCGATATGCCGCCCGGAACGGGCGACGTTCCCCTCACCGTCTTTCAGTCGCTTCCCGTCGACGGAATCATTGTCGTAGCTTCCCCGCAAGGACTCGTCTCGATGATTGTCGAAAAAGCGCTTAATATGGCAAATCTTATGAATATTCCCGTCCTCGGAATCGTGGAAAACATGAGTTACGCCGTTTGCCCCGCCTGCGGCAAACGCATCGAAATATTCGGTAAAAGCCATGTTGCCGAACTGTGCCAAAGATTTTCGCTTCCTCTACTGGGACAAATCCCCTTCGACAATGCTCTTGCAGGAGCGTGTGACGCCGGCTTTATCGAGCTTACAAACGCCGACTATCTGGACGCAATCGTTCCCGTTCTTGACGAAATGATTAAAAACAACTAAACAAAAATAATAATTTACGCGCCGCAAACCGTTGCTTCGGCAACAGACCCCTCGGCGCGTTTTTATTTGCTTTTCATATCAACTCTCGACAAAGTCACAATCAAATGCGATTTCCTAATAGCTCCGCCTAATACTTTTTGCAAAATTACTTATTATTTTACCGCGGTATTTTTACGAAACCG
>CAYTKK010000078.1:0-7032 GCA_964438355.1 uncultured Lachnospiraceae bacterium
TTCCAATAAAATCGTATTGTTCGTAAACAGGGTCATTGAGATCATTGATATTTAATGCGGAGCGTGTTAAATGAATAAGAGGACAGTTCTGGTTACGGGCTGCTGCTGTTTCATCGGATCGCACCTTTGCGAGCGGCTGCTTGCCGAAGGCATGGATGTCATTTGCCTGGATAATTTCTTTACAGGTTCGAAAAACAATATCCGTCATTTACTTGCCAATCCGTCATTTGAGCTGATCCGTCATGATATTACAACTCCGATCAGCCTTGAAGTCAATGCGATTTTCAATCTGGCGTGCCCGGCATCGCCCGTTCATTACCAGCATGACCCTGTTCAGACTGCCCGGACCAACGTGCTCGGCGCAATGAACATGCTGGAGCTGGCGCGCCGTCTCAGAATTCCGATTCTCCAGGCATCCACGTCCGAGGTTTACGGCGATCCGAAAGTGCATCCGCAGAAGGAAACCTACTGGGGCAATGTGAATCCCATCGGCGTAAGGAGCTGTTATGACGAAGGCAAGCGGTGTGCCGAGACCCTGTTTTTCGACTACCACCGTCAATACGGGCTGGACATCAAAGTCGTGCGTATTTTCAACACCTATGGTCCGCGTATGCATCCGAACGACGGCCGTGTCGTGAGCAATTTCATTATGCAGGCTCTGACGAAAAAGGATATCACGATCTACGGAGACGGTTCGCAGACGCGCAGTTTCTGCTATGTATCCGATCTGGTGGAGGCGCTGATCCGTGTCATGAATACTCCGAAATCTTTTTCCGGTCCCGTCAACCTCGGCAATCCGCAGGAGTTTACGGTTCGCCAGCTTGCGGAAAAGGTGCTTGAATTGACCGGCAGCAAATCCAGATTGATTTTCAAAGAGCTTCCGCAGGATGATCCGGTCAAGCGCAAGCCGGACATTTCACTTGCAAGAAAGGTTCTCAAATGGAAGCCGGAGATTACGGTTGACGAAGGGCTGACGTGGACCATTGCCTATTTCAGCGATCTGATCAGAAATAAGAACAAGTAACATTTCAGCCGGCGGGGAAGTGCCTGATGCCTTTATTTTCTTTTGCAGAGATCTTGAATGCCTGTGGAGGCGAGTTCGTCAATGTATCGGACTTTCATATTTCCGTTGATTCCGTTTCGACGGACTCCAGAGAAAAGACGAAGAACGGTCTTTTCATCGCTCTTTCCGGCGAGAATTTCGACGGGCACGATTATCTCCGGCAGGCAATCGCCAACGGCGCGGTTCTTCTCTGCATCGAAAAGGCAAAACTTGCCAAACTTCCGCCGGGGGTTCCCGCCATACTGGTCAACTCTCCTCTGCGCGCCTATCAGGAACTGGCTCATCTTTACCGCCGCCGTTTCAAGAACCTGAAAGTTATTGCGCTGACCGGCTCCTGCGGCAAAACCAGCACGAAAGAGACTCTGTATGCGATTTTCGCACAAGTCTACGGCGCGGAACACGTCCTTGCGACGCAGGGCAATACGAACAATCAGATCGGGGTTCCGCAGAACATGATGCGCCTCACGCCGGAACATAAGGTCTGCATTCTTGAAATGGGAACCAATCACTTCGGGGAAATCGAACCCATTGCCGGGATCGCGGAACCGGACGTATCGCTGGTTGTTTCCATTGGAAGCTGTCACCTGGAGTATCTGAAAAATCTTGACGGCGTGGCGACGGAAAAATCGCATATTCTGCTGGCGCTTTCCAAAGACGGAACGGCGGTGATTCCGCAGGAGTCGCCCGGAAACGGAATCCTGCGTTCCGCCGCATCGAAAGCGGGGAGAATCCTGACGTTCGGCTATTCGGAAAAGTCAACGGTTCAGGTCATCTACAAAGGCGGCAACATCAGCGGAAGTTCCTTTGAACTGATCAATCATGAAAACGGAGAGCGGGCGCTGGTCAACTGGAGTCTTTCCGGCAGACATCAGGCGTGCAATGCGGCGGGAGCGGCGGCGGTTGCCGTTGCATTCGGAATTCCGCTCGCACAGATTGCCGGGGGAATCCGGCAGACTCGTCTGCCCGGAATGCGGATGCGCCTGGCGGAACACGGCGGCGCAACGTGGCTGAATGACGCTTACAATGCGAATCCGGACAGTATGCGGGCGTCTCTGGAATGGCTGAGCGAATTTGCCGATGAAGACAGGCTTCTGCTGGTGCTCGGCGACATGGGGGAGATCGGAAAAAGCGCGCTCAAGGAACACCTTAAGGTGCTTTATTATGCTAGGCGGAAGTTTCCCGAAGCCCGGATTGCGGCGGTAGGTACCCATATGTCGAAAGCGGTTGCGGTGATGAACCTGGTTTCCAGAAAGAATATCCTGCCGTTTCCCGTCACGGAGGAGGCGGTGGCGCCCATACGGCGGATGGTGGGGAAAGGTGACCTTGTATTCCTGAAAGCCTCCCGCCGGACAGGTCTGGAAGTGATTGAGCCGGAGGATTGAAGGCATGGGAAAAACTCTTTCGGCATACCTGAATGCTTTGGGGCCGCTGGTAAGGAAGTCCGTCATTCATGAACCGGAACAGTTGATCCGCGGAGTCGCCAACGACTCCCGTCGAGTCGGAAAAGATTTCATTTTCTGTG
Source organism: uncultured Lachnospiraceae bacterium (assembly GCA_964438355.1). Classification (GTDB taxonomy): domain Bacteria; phylum Bacillota; class Clostridia; order Christensenellales; family Pumilibacteraceae; genus UBA10677. Next base: position 2,586 of record CAYTKK010000078.1, read on the forward strand.
CGATCAAAGGCGCAAAAAGTGACGGACACTGTTTCATTTCCGACGCCGTCAGAAATGGTGCATCCGTCATTTTCGCCTTGGATGAAGTCTCGGTCCCGGAGCGGGTTTCCGTCATTTATGTTTCCGACTCCTACCATGCATGGGGAGTCCTTTGTGCCGAATTCTTCGACAATCCGGCGGATCATCTGGATATTTTCGCTGTCACGGGCACCAACGGGAAGACGTCGATTGCGTTTATGCTGAAACGGATTCTGACGGCTCATGGCCTTGCCTGCGGGCTGATTTCCACGGTGGAGTATGACGACGGCGGCAAAGCTCCGCCGGAAGAAGCCGCGCGGACAACGCCGGATTCTTACAGCATTCAGGAGCTTTTCGCGCGAATGCTTCGGAACGGCTGCCGCTGTGCCGTGATCGAGGCGTCCAGTCACGGGCTTCACCAGCACCGGACCGGCAATGTCCGGTTCGCCGGCGCGATCTTCACCAATCTGACGGGCGATCATCTGGATTACCATCATACAATGGAGGCGTATTATCAGGCGAAAAAACTGCTTTTCAGCGAGATGCTGCGTCCCGGCGCCCCGGCGGTCGTCAATATTGACGACGAATGGGGAAGCCGCCTCGTGTCCGAGCTTCCGGGGAAAAGAGTCCTGACGCTTTCACGGAAAAATCCCGATGCCGACGGCTATATTCATTCAGTCAGCCTTTCAGGCTCGGGTACGGAATTTTCCCTTCGTACAGCAGGAAGGGAGATCAGGATCAAATCCGTATTGATCGGTGAACATAACGTCTGCAATATGTCCCTCGCCGCTCTTGCGGCTTATGCCTGCGGCGTTCCAGCGGAACTGATTGCGGAGACGCTTTCCGCGCCGGACATCGCGCCGCCGGGGCGTCTTGAGCCGTTCGGCCTTCCCAACGGCGCGCGGGCGTTTGTCGATTACGCTCATACTGACGATGCTCTGTTCCGCGTGTTGACGGCGATCCGGGCATTCTGCAAGGGACGGATCATTACCGTTTTCGGCTGCGGCGGCGACCGCGACCGTACCAAACGCCCGCGAATGGCATCAGTCGTTTCAGAGCTTTCCGATATCTCCATTGTGACCAGTGACAATCCCCGCACGGAAGATCCCCGTGCCATTATTGCGGAGATTCTTCCCGGCATCAAGCCCGGAGCGGAATATTTCGCTGAACCGGACCGGCGAAGTGCGATTCTGAAAGCCGCCGCGCTTTCCCGCAGGGACGACATTATCCTGATTGCCGGAAAGGGGCATGAGAATTATCAGGAGATCAACGGCGTCAGGCACCATTTCGACGATCGTGAAATCCTGCGTTCCATTCAGCAGGACCCACTCTGATCTGAAGAATCCGCGAGTGTGCCGTTTCCTCCGGGAGATTTTGTCTCCGGCGACCAGCCGATACTGTCGGATCACGGCAGGACAGCGACCTGCACCATACAATTTCGGCTTTTGCTATTGGTCCTGCTTTTCGTTATCAGGCTGCTTGCGGCGGGGCGGCTTGATTTACTATATCTATTCTATATCTATTGCAGTTTGTTCTATGGGTTTTTCTTATTTTTCTGCATGAAATACGGTTTGTATCAATAAAAATAGAATTTTTTTTAGAAAATCTATATTTATCCTATTGACATTTTTTGATATTCTATTATAATTAAAAGAAAGCCAATGGAGAAGTCATGAAAGACGAATTGCTTTACGAACAGATTATCAAAGAAATCCGCCGGAAAATCGAATCGGGCGAGATTCTGCCCGGCGACAAGGCGCCCTCCATTGCCGTGATCCGCAGAGAATTTCACGTCAGCCCCGTGACTGCCGTGCGGGCGCTGAAGGAACTTACCGCATCGGGCTATCTGGAGAAACTGCCCGGACGCGGTTATTTTGCTGCGGAAAGGAAAAAGGGCAGGGAAAAGAAGAATCTGTGCGTGGGCTGTCTCCTGCGCTCCAATTACGTTTCTCTTTCGGACCACTATTTCAACGAGATCATCAGCGGAATCCAGCAGGCGGCGTCACTGGCGAAAGTCAATCTGATCTGGAGCTATCTTTCCACGCACCTCTGCAATCTCCAGACCAATCTGGAACAGGAACTGGTGGAATCCGCACTGGAAATGAATGAACAGGTCGCCGGTTTCCTGATCGACGAGCGCGTTCCCGATTCCGCAGTCAGGGAGATTCTGGCGAAAACCGGAAAACCGGCGGTTATGGTCAATCGCACCACGGAACTGCCGATGTTCTCTGTTTCTCCGAATTACAGGGACAGTATCCTGAAACTGGTGGAAACCCTGCTCCGGATGCAGTACAACCGTTTTATTTTTGCCGTTTCCGGCATGAATAATTTTGCCCAGCAGGAAAAAGAAGCCGCATTTAACGAGGCGATCGGAAAATGTGCAATCAGAAAAGAAGATTACCGGATTCTGCCGGAGTGCGGAATCGTTCCTTTCAGGGAGACTTACCGGAAATTGCTTCAATTCCGTGAAGAGCTCAAACCGGGAAAACTGGCTGTGATTACATCCGGCGATGCTCTTGCGCGCGAGATGACGCAAAGCCTGATTCAGGATGGAATTGCCGTTCCGGGAGATGTCGGAGTCGCGGCAACAGACGGCTTGAGTGTCACGGTATTGCAGAAGCCGGAAATTACGACCTTGAAAATTGATACGGTCAAAATGGGAATCACGGCAATGAATCTGCTTCTGCACGAAATTGCCGGAAACAGTTCCGAGCCTCGTCAGAGCAGGTTGTTCCTGCCGAATCTTATTTTCGGAGAGACAATATGACAATAGAAATTATTTTCATGAGGAGGAAAATTATGAGCAGAAAAAGGGATGAATTTACATTGATCGAGTTGTTGATCGTAATTGCGATCATCGCGATTCTTGCGGGGATGCTTCTGCCGGCGCTGGGCAAGGCAAGAGAAAAGGCGCGCGGGACGGATTGCGTGAACCGTCTTAAACAGCAGGGAACCGCTGTTGCCATGTACATGACGGATTACAAGGGATTCCTGCCGGGCGTCACATTGGGAGATCTGCCTTATGACGGAGCTGTACATCCATGGTGCAATCCCTATATTTATGCAATGATCACTTATGCCGATATGAAATATAAATATTATACTGGTGGTTGGGGTAGCAGTCCGGGAAACCTGATGCAGTGTCCGTCTGATGATAAAGGATACAGGAGAAATCAGCATCATGTGTTCAGTTACTTTGCCAGTTATTATTCCGATTGGAGAGATTTGTCCCGACCGATGCTGCGACCGGAAAAGATGAAGACGCCTTCGAAGTGGATTTACGTCACGGATTGTTTCAGGACCGCTCCTGCCGATCTTACGGGAAACCGCTATCCGCTGAATACAAGTTCTTCACAGGACGATCTTTATGTTGCGACCCGCCATTCCAATGCCGCAAATGCGCTTTTTATGGATATGCATGTCTCGGCAATGCAGTTCAAAGAACTTTTCGGAAGCGGCGTGAAATACGTTTATTCCACAACTCCCTGATTTATAAGGAAAGGCATGAATATGAAAAAAAATCATTTGTTGGGAATCCTGATGACGGCGACCGGTATCCTGTCTGCCGCGTATCAGGAAGGAGCATTGAATGAAAAACCGTTCTACGGTTCTGAACGTCCGGCAAGAAACATTGTCATCGGGAAAAAGGTTTTGCAGACATTGCGCCCCGGAACTTCCGATGTTGAAATCGTGGTTGCGCCGGATGCGTTTCTCACGACGAAATACGCCGCCGACGCTTTGCAGACTTATCTGAACCGGCGTCTCAATGCCGGAGTGCCGATCGTCAATTCACCCGATCCGGCAAAGACATCATTGATTCTCGGGATCAACAAATGGTCGAAAAAGGCGGGGATCGACGAGCGGAAGCTCTGCCGTGACGCATTCATCATCAAGACTGCGGGCAAAGATGTTTATATTCTCGGGCGCGATGATGCGAAAGCCGATCTGAGGAGCAATGACAAATGGGGCGGCGTCTGGGGAACGCTGAATGAACATGCCACCCTGTTCGGGGTGTATGATTTTCTCGAACGGTTCGGCGGCGTCCGTTTTTATTTTCCGAATGAACTCGGCATTTATATGCCGGAAAACAAAGCAATGGAAATTCCGGAGATCGATATTTTCGACCGCCCGGATTTTGAGGCGCGGAATGTTTCCGTTTACTCCGGGCAGTGGGAGGATGAAAAACCGAAAGCGGACCCTTTCAGCTCGACGATCAGCCCTCAGAAGAACATTTACAGCAAGATGCTGCGGCTTCAGACGAAATATATTCCGAACTGTCACGGGCTGCGCGCATTGAGACTTGATGTCCGTTTCGGCAAAAGCCATCCCGAATACTTTGCCCTGCGTTCGGACGGGCGGCGCTACTGTGATTCGTCCATGATGTTTTCGCCTCAGCTCTGTTATTCCGGCAAGTTGACGGATGTGATTG
>CAYTKK010000079.1:0-6943 GCA_964438355.1 uncultured Lachnospiraceae bacterium
AAACTGCGAATGGTCTCGCCAAGCGGCACGTAGCGCCCGCTTACGCCCGTAAACTTCTCCGCAACGCTGAACGGCTGCGACAAAAAGCGCTGAATTTTTCTTGCTCTGCGAACAATTACCTTATCATCCTCGCTTAACTCGTCCATACCGAGAATGGCGATGATGTCCTGCAACTCGTTATAATGCTCCAAAATTTCCTGCACAGATCTTGCGACGTGATAGTGCTCTTCACCGACAATCTCCGGGTCGAGCATTCGCGACGACGATTCCAGCGGGTCGACTGCGGGATAAATTCCGAGTTCGGCAATCTTTCGACTAAGCACCGTCGTTGCGTCAAGGTGCGCAAAAGTGGTTGCAGGCGCCGGGTCCGCGAGGTCGTCGGCGGGCACGTATATTGCCTGCACGGAGGTAACAGAACCGTTCTTCGTAGAGGCTATGCGCTCTTCGAGTTCGCCAAGCTCTTGCGACAACGTCGGCTGATATCCGACTGCCGACGGCATACGCCCGAGCAAAGTAGACACCTCGCTACCCGCCTGAATAAACCTGAAAATATTATCTATAAAAAGAAGGACGTCCTTTTTTTCTTCGTCGCGGAAGTGCTCCGCCATAGTAAGTCCGGTTAGAGCGACTCGCATTCTTACACCCGGAGCCTCGTTCATTTGCCCGAACACAAGAGCTGTTTTATCCAAAACTCCGCTCTCGGACATTTCGGCAAACAAGTCGTTTCCCTCGCGGCTTCGCTCTCCGACGCCCGTGAATATGGAATACCCGCCGTGCTCGGTAGCTATGTTGTGGATAAGTTCTTGTATAAGCACGGTTTTGCCCACTCCGGCGCCGCCGAATAAGCCTATCTTTCCGCCCTTACTGTACGGTGCAAGCAAATCTATTACCTTAATCCCCGTTTCCAGTATTTCCTCGCAATCGGATCTGTCCGCATAATCGGGAGCGGGACGATAAATAGAACTTCTCGCGCAATCCTCTTCGATAGCCGCTCCGCCGTCGATGGGTTCGCCCAAAACGTTTAGGACTCTACCGAGCACCGCTTCGCCTACGGGAACGGAAATGGGGGCGCCGCACGCGTAAACTTCCATACTTCTGCACAATCCCTCGCTTGCTCCCAGCATAACGCAACGCACAACGCTTCCGCCGACGTGCTGAACGACTTCCATCGCGCGACGCTCGTTTTTGCAAAACACGTATAATTCTTCTCGTATCTTGGGCAACGCGTCCTTTTCGAACTCTACGTCCACGACAGGACCGGTTATCTGTACGATTTTACCCTTGTTTTGACGTAACTCGTTAGTCATTACTGTCATTACTCTTATCTCCCGAAGCAGAATTTCTGCGGCGTTTTAACGCCCTTACGCCTGCCATTATCTCTATCATTTCGTTAGTTATCGCCGCCTGACGCACCTTGTTATACTGCAATTGCAGTCTTTTAAGCATCTCCTCGGCATTGTCTCCCGCGCTCTTCATCGCGGTCATACGCGCTTGTTGTTCGCTACAAAAGCTCTCCACCAAACTTCCGTAAATAAATCCGGTCAAATAACTCGGCACTATACCGTCAAGAACTTGCTCGGGTCCGGGTAAAAATTCTTTCTTCGCTTCGGGATCCGGTTCGCCCTTGTAAAACCGCGTCTGAACAAGCGGAAGCAACGTCGTTTTTTTAGCCTTTCCCGGCTTTGCGCCCATATAATCCGTATATATAATACTTATCTCGTCGAGTTTTTTATCGTCGTAATATTCCAAAATTTCCGCGCAGATTCTTCGCGCGTCCGTTAAGCCGGGACGCCCTGCGGAATACTGAAAATCACGAACGAACTTGATGTTTTTGCTTAAAAAATACTGTCTTCCGTATTCTCCGATAATAAAAACCGTAGTCTGCGGATGGCGCGACATATACTCTTCGCACACGCGTATCGCCTCTTGATTATACGCGCCCGCCAATCCCTTATCCGCCGTAATAAGCAAAATTCCGTGCGTTCGGTGCGGTTGCTCGGCAGGGACGGATACGCGAAAGTAACGATTCGTTGTTTGCGGAATATAGTGGAACAACTCGCCCATCTTTTCCGCAAGCGAATCGAAGTACGGTCTTATCTCGGTAAGATCTTTTAGAGCCTTTCGCATTTTTGCCGAGGAAATCATATACATGGCGTCCGTTATCTTTTTTGTCTCGCGGATACCTTCGATTCGGCTCTTAATTTCGCTTGTTCCTGCCATCTATAGCTCTACCTCTTACGCACGGCTTCCCATAAAACGCCTTGCCGCGTCTATTACCTCGTCCCTCAACTCGTCCGAATAAACCCTGTCGTTTTCGATTTTGTGGCAAATCGACGAATCATATGACTCGAAGTGGGACAGCAATTCCTTCTGAACGGTCTTTATCTCGCCGAGAGGCACGTCGATAAACAATCGCGCTTGCGCGCATACCAACGTGATTACTTGCGCATGCAAACTCATAGGCGCGTTATTCGACTGGCGCAAGAGCTGCATAAGTCCCGCTCCGTATTTAAGTTGCCCCATCGTGCCTTCGTCAAGGTCGCCGCCAAACTGCGAAAACGCCTGCATTTCGCGATACTGTGCTAAATCAAGACGAATCGTCCCAACAGACTTTTTCATTACATTAGTCTGAGCGGCACTACCCACTCGAGAGACCGACAACCCGACGTTTATCGCCGGACGCTGCCCGGCAAAAAACAACTCGCTTTCCAAAAATATCTGTCCGTCGGTAATGGATATTATGTTTGTAGGAATATACGCCGAAACGTCGCCCGATTGCGTTTCGACTATCGGAAGCGCCGTCATGCTTCCGCCGCCGATTTTATCGGACAACTGCGCGGAACGCTCTAGCAACCGAGAGTGCAAATAGAACACGTCGCCGGGATACGCTTCACGTCCGGGCGAGCGTTCCAAAAGCAAACTTAACGTACGATATGCCACCGCGTGCTTTGATAAATCGTCGTAAACTATAAGCACGTCTCTGCCGTGATTCATAAAATATTCGGCAACCGCACAACCTGCGTACGGCGCTATATACTGCAATGACGCCGCGTCGCTTGCGGGAGAAGCCACAACAACAGTATACTCCATCGCGTCGTGCTTTTTAAGAGTGGACACGACCTTTGCAATCGAGGTTGCCTTTTGACCGATCGCAACGTATACGCAAACGACGTTCTTTCCTTTTTGATTGATTATCGTATCGGTTGCAATTGTCGTCTTTCCCGTCTGACGATCGCCTATAATAAGTTCGCGCTGACCGCGTCCGATAGGAAACATCGAGTCTATCGCGAGTATTCCCGTCTCGAGCGGACGACTTACCGACTTTCTGTCGATGATTCCGGGCGCAGGGCGTTCGATAGGATAATATTCCTTTGCTCCGATTTCGCCGCCACCGTCCACAGGCTTTCCCAGCGGGTCGATAATTCTACCCAAAATTCGAGTACTGATAGGTATTCCCGCGGTACGTCCGGTCCTTACAACCCTACTTCCCGCACAAATTTCCGAATCGTCGCCGAAAAGAACCACGCCGTTCGTTCCGTCCGCGCGCACGTCTTGAACCATTCCCTTGACGCCGCAATCAAAAAGTACGATTTCGCCGTACTCGACGTCGTGCAACCCCTCGATAATCGCAATGCCGTCACCGACGGTCAACGCGAATCCTACCTGCTGGTGCCCGACGTTAAGCTCGAATTTCTCTATTTTTTCGCGTAATAACGAAACGATTTGTGTTGTATCGCAATTCTTTTTTAACGATTGAAACGATTTCCTTAATTGACGAATACGCCCCAGCGTGCTCCAGTCGTAATTTTCGTCACCGACAAAAATACGAAACCCGCCCACTACGCTAGAATCCTTTTTTATTACAAATTCGACGTCGCTAGCGTTGTTCTCCGCCAAAAAGAACTCGCGCATTTTCGCAAGCTGCTCGTCGGTCGGCGGCGTCACACATTGAATTTCGACGGTCAAAACGTCTTTTTTTTGATCCTCGTTAGAGTCAAAGTTATTTTTTAACATTCTTTGCCCTCTTTTCGGCTACGGTATCCTCGGCAAGCCTGATAAACTCGTCGTAAAGCGCGCTGTTGCGTTCGGGAGTAACGGTATCGCTTAAGAGCTTTTGAGTAGCCGTCACGACCAGCTCACCTATCTCCGTCTGAGCGGATTCGAGAATGTGCTCTTTGCGCTCTTCAGCCTCCTGTTCGGCGGCGGCGACGATAGCCGAAGCCTTCTCCTTTGCGTCCTTTATGCACTGAGCAGAAACGTCCGCGCACTCTTTTTCGGCAGCCTTCTTTTTCTTTGCTATTTCCGCATCGGCGTCGCGAAGCTTTTGTTCGTATTCCTCGCGTAGTCGCGCGTTTTCCTCTGCCGATTCGCGATTTTTCTTTTCGGTTTCGGCGAACTGTTCGCGGCGATTCTTTAAGAAACGATTGACCGGCTTAAACAGAAGTAGCGTCAATCCGCCGGCGAGAATAACGAAATTCAACATATGCAGAAGAATTTGAAAAAAATCTATGTTAAGCGGCATTCGTGTTCCCTCTTATAAAACGAATATAATAAGAATCGCTACTATCAGCGCGTAAATGATTGCCGTCTCGATAAACACGATACCCAGCATCATTGCGGAATTTATCTTTGACGACGCCTCCGGCTGACGCGCCATACTCTCGGTGCTTTTCGCAATCGCAATCGCCATACCGATAGCGCCCGCCGCGCCGACAACGCCAACGACGAGAGCCGCCGCAAGCGCCTTCATAGCAGCGCTGTTGTCATCTGCGTTTTCGACGGTTTCGGGAGTTTCGTTTTGCGTCTCGGGTTCCTCTTTTAACGGCGCTATCGTCACAATAGCCTCGTCGTCGTTTTTCGCCTGCAACGCGGAACAAACGACTACTTCTCGCTCACCCGAAACTTGCGGCGCAGACAACGCCGTAAGTGCCACGGGCATAACGGCAATAAACATCACCGCCAAAGCAAACGTTGTAATTAAAGCTGCGATTTTTTTCATTTTATTTTACCTCTGTTTTTATTTTTTTTAATTTTCTTAGGTCTCGGCTCCGCGGCTTCCCCATAAAAAATGGATACGAGCGTAGCAAGCACGTAAGTTTGTACAACGGCATGTAAAAGCGTAAACAACACGCCGACGATTACGGGAAGTACGAAACTGAGTCCTACATAGTAATACACAAGCTCGGTCACGAGAAGTCCGCTGATAAGCGCGCCGAACAGACGGAAACTCATGGATATAGGAAGAGAGAAATCCTTCAACACTCCAAGAGCGCCTCTAAAGCCGCCAAAAACGATTCCCGCTCCCAAAATAACGGCATACGACGTAACGCCCATCGCTATTGCCGCGTTAATGTCCGAAATAGGCGCGGGCAACGACATCGAAGTTCCGTTTGTCGTAATCCATTGCACGCCAAACAACTCGAACAACGTCCCGAAGAATATATAGCAACCCGCGCTAAATATATACGCTCCAACGAAACTCGGGCGATGCGGGCTGTTGGCTGACGCCATATCCGAAAAAAATTCGACGAGCTTTTCCACCGCACTTTGGAATTTTCCGGGCACCGCCGTGAATTTGGGAATCGCAAATATTCGTATTAGCGCAGCCACGACTAGCAAAATCGCCGTTACGACATAAGCCGATATAAGTCCGGGATTTACCTCCAAGCCAAATATCGCCATCTTATTGTCCTCGTGCAAAACGCCGTCCTTCATCGCGTCCTTTATGCTTTCGCCGCTACTCGAGCTAGGCCACAAAAGGATGATTCCCACAAGTAGCGCCACGATAACGGCAAGCCATATCGCCAGAAAAACGAATTTCTTTTTGCTTTTTACGTTGTCCATCGCCGATGTCCTCCGTCTGTCGAAATCGACGTTTGCCGCAAACTACAAATCGTTAGCTCCGCTTTCCGCCGCTCGCCGTACGTTTCGTGCGGTCAACTTCTTTCGACAATTCCACATAAAACTGTTATAAACTCGCACAAAACGCTATCTTTTGCGCGTTTCCAATTAAATATCCATACATTGTAGTCAATTAAAACGGAAATGTCAAGCATTTGCGGCAAAAACACAGCTTTAATTTATTTGACTTTTCGGTTTTAATTTTTCAAGCAAAAGTCCGAAGAAACCGAGGCGCGAGTAAGTTTTATTGCGTCTAACGCCGAAAGCCGCGTTTAATATAATAGCGCTACTTTTAACAAAATGCTCTTTGCCACTATCCCGCCTCCCACTTCCGACGCTAAACATATTTCGCGCGTTTCGCCATATATCATCTTACTCGCACAAACGCTTGCTCGTTCGACATTTTTCCGCAACCTTTCCTTGACAAGTCCAAATTCGAATGCTATAATAAATCAGCGATATGTGACTGACGGATTCAAGCGGGCAACCGCAAGGGAATGTATCGTATATTTTCGCCGACCGTCTGGGCAATTCAATTTTACGAAGTTGGATTGCCTTTTTTACTAGGCGCTACTTACTACTATTTTGCAAAAGGAGAATTTTATGCAATACGAAGGCTGGCAAAACTTTAAGACCGGAAAATGGCAAAGCGAAATTAACGTAAGAGATTTTATACAGACTAATTACTCCCCCTACTACGGCGACGCTTCGTTTTTGGCAACGGCGACAAAAAGAACGACCGAACTTATGGGAAAGCTCAACGAACTTTTTAGCCTCGAACGACAAAAAGGCGGCGTTTTAGACGTAGACACCGACACGGTTTCATCGCTAAAAAATTACGCGCCCGGTTATCTCGACAAGGAAAAAGAGCTTATAGTAGGACTACAGACGGATTCGCCGCTTAAACGCGGAGTAAATCCGTTCGGCGGAATGAGAATGGTTAAACAGGCTTGCGAAGCATACGGCTATACGCTAAGCGACAAAGTAAAAGAGGAATTTCGCTACCGCACCACGCATAACGACGGCGTTTTCCGCGCGTACA
>CAYTKK010000080.1:0-6741 GCA_964438355.1 uncultured Lachnospiraceae bacterium
CGGAAAAGCGAAAGACGTTATTTCCGTCGAAAAATTAAAAACTATTTACGGGGAAGAAATTGTATATAGCAAAGATTTAGATTACAATGAAATAAGTTTTCGCAGTAAACTATAAATGATTTAACGTCGTAATGAATATTTGAACTATCGTGACAAACGGCGAAATGTAAATTTTGCGACGCTTTGTGAGAAATATTGTTTTTGCAACTTAATAAATTTGGATAAAAATCCGTGTGAGGAAAAACGCTTTAACGCGCGTTGCGACTTGACTCACGCGAATTTTTTATTTTTATGAAAAATTAAGAGCATATACTACGCAAAGCATATTTTGTCATATGAAAATTACGCGGCAATAGCGCGTTATGGCGAATTTTAATCAAAAAGCAAAAGCATTATGGTGAACGTTAACCGAAAAGCAAGAATGTTATGGCGAATGTTAACCGAAGAGAAAGAGCATCTATTATAATGCAGAAGTGTTGTCTTTTTCGTGTGACGTTATTTTCTTTTTCCCTGCCAAGTATTCGCGCGGCGTTACGCCGTAAACTTGCTTAAAGTAGCGATAGAACGTGGGTAGCGAGTCGAATCCGACCTCATACGCAAGGTCCGATATGTGCGCGGCGTCGCTTTTCTTTATTTTTTTTACGAAGTAATGTAGTCTGACCGTGTTTATATAATTATTCAGTCTGTCTCCGACGTAGTGCGAAAAAAGGCGAGAAAAGTGATATTTATTGTATCCGAATTCTTCCGCGAGCGAATCCAGCGAAAGGGGTTGGTCGTAATTTTGGTCGATGTAGTTTATTATCCTGACCATTGCCTGAACGTTTTGCGAATATTTTACGGGGTGAGCGGGGTAGTGCTCGAACAGCGACCCCACGAGCACGTTTAAGTATCCTTTTTGTATTAACGTTGCCGGTTTGTCGTTGAGTAGCGTTTCCAATATGGGCAAAATTACCGTTCGATTAAAGCTTTTGTCGGATAAAAGTCCGTTGAAGGTGTTGCGTTGAAGTAGCGTTTCAAAGTCGCCGCTTACGCCCGCCGGGATTATTGTCACTATTTTTTTGTAGTCGGTGACGGGTGAAAACGCGTGAGGATAGCAAGCGTGCACGAAAACGATGTCGTCCTTTTCCGCGTCGAACTCTTTATCGCTTACCACGGTGTGCAATTTTCCCTCGATGCAGTAGATTATTTCGATGCAACGATGGAAATGATATCGGCAATGTACGTTTTCTCCGACGTGTATACGAAGAGTGTCGTCTTTGTCGTGATGATATTCGTAATAAAACTTGTCCATTGGGTCTCCCGAAATTAAGATGTCAACAAATGAAACGAATTTGCAATGTTTTGATAGGAAATCGTCAATATTTAGTGATAGTATATCATTGACGGAGTAAGTGAGTCAATAGAATTGGCGTAAAATCCGGAAAAAACCTTAAAGAAGAGGAACGAAACATTATGAAAATGGCGATAATCGGCTTCGGCGGAATGGGCAACAACCATTTCAAGTATATAGTAAAAAGACTTAACGACAGCGATTTTCCCGAAAAGGTCGAGATTAAAGGAATTTATGATATAGATCCGGAGCGTTGTGCTTACGCTACCGAGAACGGATTGAAGGTTTACTCTTGCGTTCAGGAGATATACGACGACAAGGAGATAGAGCTTGTGCTTGTCGCTACTCCCAACGATCTGCATTGCGCATATGTTGAGGCTGCCGTTGCCGCGGGCAAGAACGTCATTGTCGAAAAGCCTGCCGCGATGGACACCGCGGAGGTAATAAGAATGTACGACGCTGCCGAAAAGGCGGGAGTAAAGTTTTCTCCTCACCAAAACAGGAGATGGGACGACGATTTCGCTTCGATGAAGGCGATTTACGACAGCGGCAAGCTTGGCAGAGTATATCGCATAGAGTCGCGAGTAATGGGTTCTAACGGAATCCCGGGTGCGTGGAGAAAGTTAGAGCGTCAAGGCGGCGGAATGATGCTGGATTGGGGCGTTCACCTTATCGATCAGATGCTCCTTATGATTGACAGCGCGATTACGTCGGTGTACTGTAATTATTCGTACGAACTCGGCGAAGAGGTCGACGACGGCTTTGACTTGGAGGTTAAGTTCGAAAACGGCGTTCTGTTCCGCGTGATGGTCGATACCAATTCCTTTATCGAGCTTCCGCGCTGGAAGATGTACGGCATCGACGGCACCGCCGCTTGTACCGAGTGGCGCCACAAACTGGTCGAGGGCGAGGTAGTAACGTGCAAAATCCGTCACGACGATCAGCTTCAGGGCGTAAACGCAGGCAATGGTCTTACCAAGACCATGGCGGCGCGCAGAAGCGAGACGGTTGAGCGTGTGCCGCTGGAACACGTGTTTGCCGACAAGGACGCGTTCTATAAGGACTTCGTGACCGCTATAAGGACTGGTTCGTCCACGACGGTTACCAAAGCGCAGGTTTTGCGCGTATTCGACGTTATGGAGACGGCAAAGCTTTCCGCGAAGGAGCATCGAGTTATCGAGAAAAGGATATAAGTTACGCTTTTTCGGCGGCGGCGTTTTTTTGTTTGCGTTGCATTTTTGCTTTTTGTTAAAGACGATGTGTAAAACGACGTTAGGTCGGCTATGTGCCGAAATGCGCAAAAAGCCGTTAAAGCAAGATGCGTACGCCTGACGCGCTTCGAAGAAGCGGTAAAACGAAGAAAAAATTAAGGTCAATATATTCGCGCGTAAAGGCGCGTAGAAAAATATATCGGAGGAAAATCGAAAAATGAAACTAAGCGTAGTGAGCGGAGTTCTCGGAAAGTACAGCCTTGACGAGAGTCTCGCGTACCTTAAGTCCATAGGCGTAACTCAATTCGAGCTGGGCGTAGGCGGCTATCCGGGAACAAAGCATGCGGACGCAAAAATACTTGCGGTCGACGCTGTGAAGAGAGAGGAACTTAAGCAAACGTTCGCAAAACACGGAATGGAGATATCCGCGTTGTCCGTACACGGCAATTGCGTTCATCCCGATCCGGCGGTAGCGGCGTCGTTCGAGGCGGATTTCGAGGCGGCTTGCGTGCTTGCGGGTCAGCTCGGCGTAGAAAAAATAATTACGTTTTCGGGGTGCCCGGGGTCCGACCCTTGCGCGAAGCAACCCAGCTGGGTAACGTGCGCGTGGCCTAACGAATACTTAGACGTAGTCAAGTATCAATGGGAAGAAGTTCTTATTCCGTACTGGAAAAAGGCGGTTAAATTCGCTGCCGACCAAGGCGTAAAGAAAATTTGTTTGGAAATGCACCCTGGCTTTTGCGTATACAATCCCGAAACGCTTTTGCGTTTGCGCGAGGCGGTCGGTCCCATGATAGGCGCGAACGTCGATCCGTCGCATTTGTTGTGGCAGGGAATGGACATCGTCGAAGTAATCAACGAACTGGGTGACGCCGTGTATTATTTCCACGCAAAGGACACGTTGCTTAACGAGCACAATATCAGAAAGAACGGTGTAAACGACTATAAGCCGTATGCGGACCTTAAAAATCGTTCTTGGGTGTTCCGTACCTTGGGATACGGCCACGACGAGCTTACTTGGAGAAAGATTATCAGCCAGCTTAAAGTGGTTGGCTACGACGATACAATCTCTATCGAGCACGAGGACAGTATGATGTCGCCTAAAGAGGGACTCGAGAAGGCGGTCGACTTTATAGGCAAAATAATAATCGCCGATCAGGCGGAAGGAATGTGGTGGGTTTAATTATGAAATTCGGAATACAACTTTATTCGCTTAAGGATTTTATAAAGGAAAACGGACTCGAAGCGGCGTTGGCTATCGTCAAAGAAGCCGGCTTCGATTGCGTGGAATTTGCAGGCTTTTACGGCTTGGAGCCGCAGCAAGTCGTCGAACTTTTGAAAAAGTATGAAATCGAGGGATATTCGGCGCACATTCAACCTGCAGATATCGAGAAGAATTTGCCGTACATAGACGCAATCGGAATCAAAGCCATATACGTGCCGTGGGCAAGCCGTACGATGCTTACCGAGGGATTCGACAAGCTCGTAGCCGACATAAAGGCGGTTATGCCGGTTCTTCAAGAGCGCGGTATAATGTTCGGTTATCACAATCACGCCGCGGAATATGCCGACGGCGACGATGCGGTATATCGCCTTATGAACGAGGTTGACGGTTTGACTGCCGAGGTCGATATTTTCTGGGTAACTGCGGCGGGACTCGAATCCGTTGAGATTTTGAAAAAATACGGTGACAAACTTACCGCCGTTCACGTTAAAGAAATGGATAAGAATGCCGATATGTCTGCGCCGAGCAAGTCTCCGTGTGCCGTCGTGGGCGAGGGGAAGAGCAATTGTAAGGCGGCTATCGAGTATGCCGTTGAGGCAGGCGTCGATAAGTTCATTCTCGAAGTAGAAGGAATACCTGCGGAAATGACGATGGAAGATTTCCTTGCAAAAAGCTGTGCAAATATGAAAAAATTTGCGCTTGGCGAATAGCAATGTTCGCGGCAGAAAATTCGCCGCGGGTAAAAGACAAGAAAGACGAAGTAGTTAAAAGCGGAGAAGTTCGTTGTTTGCAATATATTTTCAAAAAAAGAGCGGACTTTTCGATCAAAATAAAAATCAAGGAGAGGAAAAATGGATAACAAGAAAGTAAGAATAGGCGTTATCGGCTGCGGCGGTATCGCAAACGGTAAGCACTTGCCGGCGTATAAGGCAAATCCGCGTAGCGAGTTGTATGCGTTCTGCGACATAATCGAGGAGCGCGCTCAAAAGGCTGCGGAAAAATTCGGCGTAGAGGGCGCGAAAGTTTATACCGATTATAAGGAACTTCTTAAAGACGAAAGCATCGAAGCGGTACTCGTTCTTACGCACAACGCGGAGCACTGCCGCATTACGGTAGACGCGCTTAACGCAGGCAAGCACGTAATGTGCGAGAAGCCTATGGCGATGAATTACGCCGAGGCGCAAAAGATGATCGAGGCTCGCGATAAGTCGGGTAAGGTTCTTACCATAGGCTATCAAAATCGTTTCCGTCCCGACAGTCTGTACATCAAGAAGATTGCGGACAAGGGAACGCTCGGCGAGGTTTATTACGCCGAAGCAATTGCTGTTCGTCGCAGAGCGGTTCCGACTTGGGGCGTGTTCATCGACGAGAAGAAGCAGGGCGGCGGTCCGCTTATCGACATCGGCACACACGCGCTCGATCTTACTTTGTTCTTTATGAACAATTACGAACCCGAATACTGTGTAGGTCAGACGTATCACAAGCTTAACAAGAACACCGAGACCGGTAATACCTGGGGCGATTGGGATACCGAGGCGTTCACCGCCGAAGATTCCGCGTTCGGTTTCATCAAGATGAAAAACGGCGCTACGATTAACCTTACGTCGAGCTGGGCGCTTAACCACGCAGACCCGAAGGAGGCTGTCGTTCGTCTTTGCGGCGATAAGGCAGGTGCGGATATGCTCGGTACCGAAAAGGGTAAGAAGGTTCGTATAAACGGCGTCATGGCAGGCAAGCAATATCTTCTTACGCCCGATCTTTCGGTCGGTAAGGTCGACTTTTTCGAGGGACTCGGTAGCGAGCCGCGCGACCTCGAGGCAGAATGTTTCTTGCGCGCCGTACGTGGCGAAGGCGAATTGTACGTTACTGCAGAACAAGCTGCTTGCGTAACGAGAATTCTCGAGGGAATTTACGAGTCTGCAAAGACCGGTAAGCCGTACTACTTCGACTAATTCGTTTGCGGAGATAAAAATATGAAAATCACTGTTTTTTGCGAACAGCAGTCGTCTAAGGTAGCTGCCGTTTATCCGGAAGGAATGGAAAACGCCATAGCGGGCATTGCTCGCGAGGTCGGACACGACGTTAAGGTAATCTTGCAGACCAAGGACCCTGATGACGATGGGTCTGCGCTTACGGAGGAATTGCTTAGCGACACCGATGTTCTCGTTTGGTGGGGACACTGCATGCACGGCAAGGTTTCCGACGAAGTTGCGGCGCGCGTGGTCGACCACGTCAATCGCGGAATGGGCTTTATGCCGTTGCATTCCGCGCACGAATCGAAGCCGTTTCAGCGCCTCGTGGGGACCACCGGCTCGCTTTCATGGAGGGAGTCCGGCGACCGCGAACGTTTGTGGATAATCGACGCGGCTCATCCCATCGTTAAGGGTATCGACGGCGAGTACTTCGAACTCGAGCACGAGGAAATGTACGGGGAACCTTTCAATATTCCCACGCCCGACGAGCTTATTTTCATCAGTTGGTTTACCGGCGGCGAGGTAATGCGTTCGGGTTGCGTTTTCCGTCGCGGAAGAGGTAAAATATTCTACTTCCGTCCCGGACACGAGACGTTCCCGACGTATTTCGACGCAAACGTTCGTCGCGTCATTCAAAATGGTATCGAATACATCGCACCGTCCGCGCCTGTTTGCGCCGAGCCGGTAAGGAGCGTTCATCATAAAATCGCTCCCGAAAATTCGAATTAAGTACGCTTGTTTTTGTGGTCGCGCAAAAACAATTGTAAAAAGCGACGCTATAACGTAGCGAGTCGCACAATCGGCGTGAAGGAAGCCGAAAATCGTGCGAAATTTAGTTAAAAGTTATAAATAGAGGCGAGTTTTGTGATTTTGCAAGGCTCGCTTCTCTTTTTGTGTGCTACTCGTGCGTGAGTTTCGGATATATGAACTTCTTGGGACATGCGCGCTTTTGGGGATATGCGCTTCGAGAACAATAGCGTTTTTGTATTCGGATTGACGATT
>CAYTKK010000081.1:0-6705 GCA_964438355.1 uncultured Lachnospiraceae bacterium
CATCACTTACTTCCGCGGAGGCGAAGTAAGCCGGTACGGAGTGCGTCCCGCGTATGCGTTTGGTTCATAAAACACACGATAATCCCGCCATTGCTTGTCGGCACAGTGGGCATGCATGCATTTAAAACCAACCGCCCCATTAGGGTATACAAAAATCGCGGTGTCCGCACTGCTACTGCTACTATGCAAGTCAGCCCATGGACATGTCACGATGTATTGCAAGCCACCTTGCCTTTCGCGAACATTGTATTTGATACCGTGGTTGTTGAGGAAAGACTCGACATTGAATTTGCTGCCGCCTGTTGTTGAATACGACGTGAAGCCTGAATGAGGACTTGACATGTACCGTGGAAGTATAAGCGTCGGTGGCTTGTAGGTCTTTGTATATACCTCGGCACAAGAATTGATGTAAGGAGATGGGTCGTACGACACAAATCTCTTTGACGCTATGTTACTTGGAGCTGGGTCGAGCTTGATGCCACGAATGACGGTAGGTTCCATATCTTTGTTTTGCGTGATGGTGAACGTTGTGTTGGCAAAGTCCGATTCCAGCGCCTTGAAATGTTCCTTGTGCTTCATACCGTCCGCCACGGGGATAAGCGCAAATATGCCAAGCCCGCTGACTGAAAGTCCTGCGTAGGCTACATAGGGAAGTTTGCTCACCGCCTGCTTGACCGCCTCCCAGTCGTATAAGGCCGGATTGTCTTGCCCGTCAATGTCAATGCAAGCCACATCGTTACGCTCCACTATGTCTTGTTCCCGCATACCGTTCTGCACCTTGCCTGAGACGACGCCTGCGGGCAATTGCGTCTTCAGTTTATACACTTCATACGCGTTGCGACGTTTGGCCGTAAGCGTAGGACACAGATTGCGTATTGCCGTAATCGTGTCAATGTAACGTCGTTGAGAGTCTGGCGATAAAAAGTCGCCGATGGTCTGGTAAGCGAGAGTATTGTCGTTCACTTCCTCTGCTTTCAAGTTTACACGTTCCAAACGTGTCATCTGTCGTGTGAATATGTTTGTTTTCATTTCGTATTGTTGTATCCTTTTTTTATTTCCGTATATCTTATATTCTTTTATAAGTGTAACCGCGCCCCTTTAGCGCGGTTTACACTCTTAAAGATAGATATATATCAATCAATTACTATATATGTACCAGAGTGACTGGTATCTATTTCACACTTCAACGGTATCCGAGAATTCATAGATGGTCAACCTTTTATCTTTAGAGCTCTTACTGGTTTTGAATATATTGTATTTCAAAGCTTTATCTATCTGCCTGTCGGCAGTCTGCCCGCCCTTTCCGATTTTCTCGCAAATCCACTTCTTGAGTTCCTTTTTCGCACACGGCACAGGAGCGTCTTTCATAAGTTTGCGAATTTTCCTCTCATACTGTACTTCCTTCTCCTCCTTAGACGGCGCCGACTCACTTGTGCCATCGAGCTCCCACCAGCCGATGTCGTCACCTTCCGGCGCCACAATCTTGAAGTTGAGGTCTGGGACAATCTCACCACGTCCTTCGTGTGTCATGGTAAAGTGTGTCACGCCGTCCTTTACATTCTTCTTCATAGAGAAGCTGTCCGAGAATTTCTT
This sequence comes from uncultured Lachnospiraceae bacterium, assembly GCA_964438355.1. GTDB lineage: Bacteria > Bacillota > Clostridia > Christensenellales > Pumilibacteraceae > UBA10677. The sequence goes on from CAYTKK010000081.1 coordinate 1,594, forward strand.
CCCCGCTACGGTTCCGGCCCAGCCACTGGTCTTGTCGTTACCCTCATTTTTATGTAGCGTCGCGACAACACTACAGTTGTAGGTGTTAGCAAGCTCAGCCAACCACGATATGAGTTCGTTTGACTTCTGTTCATCATTGATGCTCGGCAAAAGGTCTCCCAAATTATCCACCATCACAAGATCAGGTCGATGTAAGTCAACAAACTGCGCAATCTTCCTAATTCTCATGTCCGGGTCAGATTCCTTCAACGATATAACATTGATATGGTGGTCCGTCCACTCTTCATCATACTCATAGCCGACCGTTTTCATGGCTCGTCTCAGCGTGCGCCGTATATCCTTCGGCGGCTGCTCAGTGTCAAAATGATCACATACCAACTCATCTTCCACCTTGCAACGGACTGCTCCGTTGAAGACTTGATGTTCCGCTGACACTGAAGCCGCCATCAGCACGCCTGCCCAATTTGATTTTCCATTCTTCTTTTTCCCATCAGTTAGCGCCACAGTCTTTTTCGCAAGGACATCCTTTCCATGGATTGAGTATAGGCAAGGAGGCTCGTCCTCGTCCGCCACATTCTTGACCAGTAAACTCTCAAACAGCTTTTCCTGCTCGTCGTTGGTCTCCATGGCAACTTCACTTCCTGCGGGCAAAACCAACTGCGGAACGGCCTGTTCATTCTCAAGAACTTTGCCGCCTTCAATTTCTTTTTCATTAACCATATTAATTTCTTTTTTGTTTGCGTTGTCAAGAACTTTATCGTCCTGACTGTCGGACATGGTATTGTCTGCCATGTTCAATTTTGTGTTTGTGTTGTTAATTTCTCCCATTGTCAACCAATTTAATTGTTATTGTGCATTCATCCAATACATTTCTGTATTTGTCCGTCACACCTGTTCTTACAGAGTCGCCGTTGTCAAGGTTTACGGTCCTGCCGCACGTTGACGTGATGTGCCAGACGTTTATCATATCCGAATTGCTAATCCTGCAGAACACATCTGAAGGCAACAACTCTTCCAACCTGCCTATCGGCAGCGAGAATTCGAGGTATTCGCCCCGGTTAGTAATAACTTTGCTGTTGTGACCAGCCGCTTCTATGCGTACAATTTGGTCATAATCCACTCTCCATCTCCGGAGTCCCCCGTCTGTCATGAAGACGGGTTTTCTTAATGTTTTCATTTATTTTCTTTAATTAACAGCCCACTACGAACTGTTTTCCATTGCAAAGATAGCATGAGATTTATTGCTGTGCAAGGACCTTACAAAAGCAGTAAGGTTTTTAACATTTCAACCTTAATAAAAGCCGTATGAGCAGGATTTGAATTTCCACACCCTTGCTTTCCCACTCACTTATATGAATCAATTATATTGTTTGTTGAATACCCGGAAGCACACGTTCCTTTATAAAAGCCATTGTGATTTCTTTTCTCAAATCCGTGTATGAAAACAGCCAATCGATGCAAAATATTTGGACACCTTATTAATATGTAGTAACTTTGCAGCGTGAAAAGGAGAAAAAGGCGGCTGGATAAGAGCCATAACATGTACAGCTTATCCGCCCAACCAGCCTACGTTGTCCGTCTAACCAGCCTACCTTATACGCATGGTCTGGCAAGAGCGAAAAGCCGCACAACCACAGGCTCAGTTCCGCCTCCACCCTCCCCTGCCACAAAATCAACTTATTGTTTAACTCACAAATTTTTTTACCTAATGATTTCTTATTCAGTTTCATTGAAACCCAATTATGGTTCAGATGCCACAGAGCATCCGACAAAAGCTTATGCTACTGCTCAAATCGACGACGTGATGACACTCGACGACTTCACCAAACACATTGCCGCCCATGGCTCAGTCTACGGGCGCGGTGACATCTACAACGTTCTGGCACAAGCCGTAGACTGCCTTAAGGAGATGATTCTCAACGGCAAGAAAGTCAAACTTGGCGACCTCGGCGATTTCTACCCCGTCATCGAAAGTACCGGGGCAAACACCAAGGAAGACTTCACAGCCGACAACATCACCCGACTGACTGTCAACTGGACGCGTGGAGAAATTCTCAAAAACATGATTGGCGAGACCGACCTGCGCTATGTCGCCACACGCGCCGCACAGAGTGCCGTAGCGGCAGCAGAGCGCAAGACATCCGCAACCTCCTTCTCAGTCACCGTAGACAAGCGAATCAACGACGTGAACTTCTCTGATGCCGACGACGACTCTGGCTCCACTTCGGATAACACATCAAGCGGCGGCTCTGACAGCGGAAGCGGCTCGGGTTCTGACAGCGGAAGCGACTCTGGCTCTGGCAGCGGAAGTGACTCTGGCTCTGACAGCGGAAGCGGAATGGAAGGAGAGTAATCCGCAAAAAAACGGGACGACTAATCTAACGTAGGCTGACATTCAAACGCCCCGGATGGATTACTTCTAATAGCAAAAGAGGGAGTATCAAAATTTTGACGCACCCTCTTTTTGTTTTTACCAATACTTTTTTGTATCTTTGCCGCAAAACTACGGTTATGAGAAAAATAATATGTGTTATCCTGTCATTAGCGCTGTTAACAGGTTGTGATAAAAAAGAGAAGAGCCTGTACTCAACTTACAGGCATGATGAATATCAATACAATATTGCTGATTCTGTTGTTATAAAAGGCATTAACGATGATGTATGGACGACATGGGAGATGTACATGTGGTACAAGGGCTTCCCAGAGTCCATTATTATTGAAGACACCGCATCTGACGGCACCGTTCGCTATTCAAGAGTGGAAAGGCGCGGCGTGGTCAGGGACAGCCTTGGCAACACACTGGGTCCCGCATATTGCATAATAGGAAACGATGGTTATATCGTGAAATATAACCTTAAGGGCGAGTTCGTCGCCCTGATTCCACCAGGAGTGGATGATTAAGAAAATATCAAAATCAAAGGGATATGCCAAGATTTGATAAGACAAAACGATACGTGCTTTCAAATGGGAAAAAATTTGGAAAGGGCGTATGGTATAAAGATGACGGTACCATGATGAAGCCTGGATACGGCGTTTATAACGAAAAAGGCAAAACTGTCATCCAATACAACAGTGATGGAACCATATCACGTTATTCAAGGGAAAAGTATGCTGAAAAAGTACAGAAAGACTTGGAACGCCGTGTCTTGCAAAATGACAGAAAATACGCCATTCCTTTTGAACAAGATAAGCGGATGGTTATCACCATTGACCCTGAAAGCCCTACTTCAAGAAACAAAGGGGCTGTAATCTCGGAAAATCTTTTGGACAGCATCGCCGTCAATGCCAAAAGGGCGGGGCTTCCTTTCAAAAAAGCCATAGGACTTGTAAGCCAGGAATCAACTTTTGGAAATGGCAAAGACAGAGGCGTTGGCAGGGGCTTGCTCCCCATGCTCAGACTTACGGATTCAGATCCTAAGGCGAAGGCCTTGGCTTCAGAAATTTCATATAGAGGCGTACAAAGTCCCACTTTGTTAATATCGGATTGGAAGCAATGGCAAGAACACGCCTCAGCTCCTTTTGCCGAATATATATATGATGGAGGAACGCGTCTAAGAAAGAGTCCTCAAAGCGAATCATATTATGAAGAGAATTTCGGACCTTCTGTCAATTTGAACAACAGGCTCAAATTCAATAGAATATCGCCTCTCGAACACGGCTTTAGAAAATATAAAGAGCATCCTGAGAAATGGAATCCGCATGATCAAAACTTCCAGAACAAGGTGGAAGGTGCAGGAGAAGAACTTGTCAAATACAGTCCGGAGATACGTAGATATATGAAAAAGAACAACATTCACGATGACGGAGGTTCATTGCAAGGTGATTCGCTTGACAGACTCAGATTATGGGACCGGCTTTCCCTTTCTGAGAAGTCCGAGATAATGCGGAAGGCGGTTGAAGGCGGTATTTACAGCCTTAAGGACATACGGTCGGCGTACAACAGATATGCCGAAGGCGGCTCGTTGGAAGACGGCGAACCGGTGGAAGGAGGAGGACTTCCGGATTATCATGTTCCGCTTGCAAGGACATACGCTGATGGCGGCCGCCTTTTCAAAGACGGAGGCGCCAAGGATGGCGACAACGCCTCATACGCCATGGATTACTTCATGCGGAAAGGACTCTCAAAGGAGGCTGCGGCGGGTCTTGTCGGCAACCTGATGAGGGAGAGCGGGCTGAATCCCGAGGCCTTGAACAAGAACGGCGGAGCTTATGGGATCGCGCAATGGCTGGGTCCGAGAAAGAGGAGGCTGTTCGATACATACGGCAGCCGCCCCACCCTCGACCAGCAACTTGAATTCGTGTGGAACGAATTGAACTCAACACACAAGAAGGGGCTTGAGATGCTCAAGACTTCCAAGACGGTGGATGAGGCGGCGAGGAACGCGCTTGGCTACTATGAGTTCAGCGCAGGCCCCGACGCGGCCATAGCGGCCCTCAACAAGTCGGGGACGAACACCAAGTGGAAGAATCCTCCCGGGCAAAAAGTGATGATGCAAGGCATAGACAACGCGTGGAAAGCGTATGGAGGAGTCCCTGACGCTCCTGTTTATATAGCGGGCCAGAACCCGGTTCCGCAGTTCCAGCTTCTTCCAAGGGGGAATGACGTGACGTTGTTCCAGCCATATCCCGAGCCTGTGGGGCTGGAAGAAAAGAAAGATGACACGCCTGCGTTCATGAAGAAGCGGGATGAGGAATTTGATCCGTTCGCCTTGCTGATGGCGATGAACAGTGAGGAAGAGCGACCTGTACAGGAGACGGCGGCAGTTAAAACCATCCCTATGTTTACCATGCCTATGAGAACATTCGGTGAAGGAGGAGGAGTTACTGACGGCTCTGACACGGATGGCACTTATTATGCGGGAACGCTTCCTGATGTTGTCATAGAAGCCCCAGCGAACAAATGGGCGGACAATGTGGTATACCGAGATCCATTTACGAAAGAATGGAAAGGCATTGGTGTCGGCGGCAAGACCGTTACTTACGGCGGCGGTTTCGATCCTTCGGCAAGCAGGGTCGTTACAAGCCCGATGGAGTTTGAGCAGGCAAAATTGGCAAGGGCGAAGAAAGACGACCTCAATCATTATGGGAGTTTTGGCAACAAAGTGATGGATG
>CAYTKK010000082.1:0-6633 GCA_964438355.1 uncultured Lachnospiraceae bacterium
TGGGACGATTCCCGCTTTGTTCGCTACGGCAGCGATTGTTTTACCCCCGCCGAACAGGAACTGCGCACAACCGCTATAAGCGAAAGTTACGCCGCAGTAAAAGGGAACGTTTCTTCAGATACTCTTTCAAGCGCGTACAAGCTTTACGCACTCGAGAACGACTACACTGGTTTCGTGTCGTTTAGCGCAGACGTGTCCGAAAGCGGAGCTGAGATACTCGTTACTTACGACGAGTGCATACTGCCGGCTAAAGGCAATTTCGAAAAATTCCACGGCGAGGACGGCAAAGTAGACATTTACTCTTACGACAACACCGAAAACTTTAGAAACGGCGCGCTTTGTCTCGATACTCACCGCATAAACACGCTGGGAATAGCTTATTATAAGCTTACTCCCGGCAAGCACGACATCACTCTGTTCGAACCGGAATCAATGAAATATATGCGCATAGCCGTGCTTAGCGGAAGCGCAAAAATAACTAACGTCAAACTGGTTTCGTACGAATTGTCCGTTCCTGCTTACAAGTGGGTAAGCGACGATCCCGAGCTTACGCTTATGTACGACAGCGCGGTGCGCACGCTTCGACCGAACAGCGTGGACGTACTTACCGATTGCGCGTCGAGAGAACGTACCGGCTGGCTATGCGACTCGTATTTCTCCGGAAGAGCCGAGCGCGCGATAACTGGGCAAAACGCGATAGAGCACAATCTTATCAGAGCTTTCCTCGACAGAAATAACGACGACGGTATCCCACCGCAAATATTCCCGATGTGCTACCCGGCAGATCACAGCCATCACCCCGTCTATATTCCCAACTGGTGCATGTGGCTGGTGCTTGAAATTGCGAATTACGCAAAGTCAAACCCGAACGACGACATCGTTGACGCGATAAAGCAAAAGGTGCTCGATTACGTCGAATTCACGCTGGGATATATGAACGACGAAGGCTTACTCGAAAATCTCGACAGCTGGGTCTTCGTCGAATGGTCGCGTTGCAACAGTCTCGTAAGTCCCATCTCCTTCCCGACGAATATGCTGTTCTCCGCCGCTCTTAAATCGGTTACCGAAACGTACGGCATCGCAAAATACGCCGAAATTGCCGAAAAAATAGACAAAGCTATTATGAAATATTCGAAACGCGGAATATTCTTTATGGACCAAGGTCTGCGCGAGGACGGAAAAATCGTTGCTTACGAGGGCGAATACACCGAAACCTGCCAGTACTACGCGTTCTACTTCGGATACGCAAGCAAACAATCCGACCCCGAACTTTATAACCTTATGTTCGAGGAAATTTGCTCCGAAAAGAGCGTTAAAGACCGCTTCCCGCTTATGTCGCGTTCGGATTCATTCATCGGATTGTATGTAAAAATGGACTATCTCCACAAAATCGGCGAATACTCGACCTTGATAAAGAACCTTAAAAACTACTTTATTCATCAAACAAAGACAACAGGAACGTTCTGGGAATATTCTCGTCCGCAGGCAAGTTGCTGCCACGCGTTCGCCGCTATCGTCGCGGAATGGCTTATCGCCTCCCCCTACGGCAAAATAGTAGGTAAGTCGAGAACCTAAGCGTTTTTGCCTTTTGCTTCTTGTTTGGATTTGTTCGATACGCATAAAACAAAAATTGTTTTATACCCGGACTGCCGACTCGACGCTTTCAGCGCAAGACAATCGCAAACGCACAAAACAAGTAAATACTTTATAGTAAAAGCGAGAGCGTTTTCGGAACGCTCTCGCTTTTATCTCGTTTTATTATCTGCCGCCGCCGCCGTTTGCCGAATATTACCTCACTCGACAACCGTCGCTTTGGCTATTGGCGTTGGCTTTTATAGGTAACGTTACTCGTTGATTCCTGCCGACGCAAGGAAACGCAAGAATGCGGCTTCGCCCTTTTCGTCGCGCTTAAACACTGCAGTATTGTCCAGTATTTGCTCGCAAACGCGATTTACCTCGTCCTTTACGTCCAGAGCAGCCTCTACAGCCGAGCACTTCGGCGTAGACGCCATAAGACGCTCAATCATACCAGCGTGAACCTTCATATCGTCGGACAGAGCCTCGCGATTATACTTAAGCTCGCGAGTAAGATATTTCTCCACCTCCGCAAGTTGGCGATCGAGTCTGCCGGGGAGGATAAACAACCCCATTGCCTCGATAAGTCCTATGCTCTCGCTTTTTATGTTGTGATACTCGGGATGAACGTGGAAAATTCCGTCAGGATACTGTTCGGAAGTACGATTGTTACGCAAAATAAGTTCTACGATATACTTTCCGTCACTACCCTTGCGCGCAACCGGAGTAACCGCGTTATGCTGAGCGTCGGTTGCGGCGATTACGTCAACGCTTTCGTCACTGTATCCCTTCCACGCGTCAATAAGCTTGCTTGCGTATTCTACCAGCATCTCCTTATTAGCAGAAACAAGACGAATTACCGAATTATACCAATCAACGATATAGGTATCTATATACGGATACTCGCTACTTTTAAGTCGCTTGTAGTTGGGAGCCTTGTGCATCGGAAGCATCTTCATTCCGCCTTGGAAATGGTCATGCGTCAGAATCGAACCGCCTACTATCGGCAAGCTTGCGTTGCAACCGATAAAGTAATTGGGATTATAATCCACGAAATCAAGCAATTTACGAACGGTTTCGCCGGTAACCTTCATCGGAGTATGTTCGCCGTTGATTGCGATGCCGTGCTGATAAAAATACGCATACGGCGAATACTGCCAGAACCAATCCTCTCCGCCGAGGCTGAGCGGAACGGTACGCAGGTTTGCGCGCGATCTGCCTTGACCGACATATCCTTCGTTTTCCCTGCAAATCATGCAAGCAGGATAGCCGGACTTCTTTTGTCCGACAAGCTTAGCAGTATCCTTGTTCGACTTTTCGGGCTTAGAGAGGTTAATCGTAATCTCGATTTTACCCTTGGTCGACTTTGCCTCCCAATGCTTGTTTTTGGCAATTTTACTAGCCTTTACGTAATCGTTCTTTACACAGTAATCGTACAGCCAATCAAAAGCCTTTACGGGATTCTTCTCGTGCGCGGACTCGAAAATATCGACAATCTCGCTTGGGCGAAGACTTAAAATGTCCATAATTTTGTTGCCAAACTCCTCGCTTTTGTCCTCGGTAATAATACCGTTTTCGATAGCGTAAGCAATTATGGGCGCAAGTACCTCGTCTGGCGAAGTCATTGCCTCGATTGCGTCGACGTCAACCTCGTACTGAACGTAATCCTCGAGTTTAAGCTCGGTCAATATCCTGTTGCGAGCATAAATTACGTCCAACTCGTCGAGCATCAAATGTGCCTGTGCATACTCGATCAAATTTTCGATAGAAGCATAAATCATCATACCTATATATCTCCTTTTTCGATTATTTACTTTTTAACTAAAACCGCATTCTTTGTATAACGCCGATGCGAACGACTTACCCCTCGCTCTATTTGGGAGCAACCATTCCTATGTAGCGCTCGACAGGGAAGAACTTCCACGGAACGGCGTCCACGGGCGGATAAGCGACAAACACCATCGGCGCTCCCGTCGTCGGATGATAAAAACGCAACTCGTACGCCCAAAGCGCAAGATTGTGACCTTTCGCCAGTTTATCCCCGCCGTATTTGACGTCACCGAATACCGGAGTGCCGATATGACTCATCTGTACGCGAATTTGATGCGAGCGTCCCGTCAAAAGTTTGATATCCGCCATCGACAGTTGGGGCGTAGTTTCCAAAATTTTATATACAAGTTCCGCCTTTTTCGCGCCCTCTATTGCAGCGGGAACGACTCTTACTTTGTTTAGTTTTTCGTCCTTGACAAGATAATCGGACAAGTGCGCCTGACGATCGCGCGGAGTACCGCACAAAATCGTCAAATACTTTTTTTCGAGTTTGCCGTTTTTCATTTGCTCGGCTAGACGCGCCGCCGCTTTCGAAGTCCGCGCAAACACCATTACGCCGCCCGTGGGACGGTCGAGACGGTGCACGAGTCCTATATAAGCCTCACCGGGTTTGTCGTACTTTTCCTTTACGTAAGCCTTTACTCTTTCAAGCATGCTTTCGTCGCCGCTTGCGTCGCCCTGCGACGGAACGTTTTGCGGTTTAAGCACCACGATTATGTGATTGTCCTCGTAAAGCACCTTTAATTCTTCCATAAGTTCCTCTCTATTCTCTCGTCCAAATCCCGCTACAACCGCACGGCAACTGTACTTTGCCGCAGCTCTCGTCCGTAACGGGCAAAGTAAGCTCGTAAGCTTCCACCTTACCGTCCTCGCCGTTCATAGCAACCGACAATAAATTTGCGATAACGGTAGGCTGAAGTCCTGTCGTATAACTGTTTATAAGATAAAATTTAGGCTTTTCAAGCACTTGACGAACAAGAGTTACCAGTTCGCCTATGCCATCCTCCATTTTCCACGTTTCTCCGCCGGGTCCTCTGCCGTAACTCGGAGGGTCCATAAGCACGGCGTCGTATTTTTTTCCGCGCTTTATCTCGCGTTGAACGAACTTTTTACAGTCGTCCACAATGTACCTGATATTTCCTTCGGGAACGGCCGAAAGCGCAGCGTTCTGCTTGCACCTGTCCACCATTCCTTTTGCCGCGTCGACGTGCGTTACGTGCGCGCCCGCCTTTGCAAGCGCAACGGTCGCTCCGCCCGTATAGCCGAACAAATTAAGCACCTTAAGTTGCCGCTCGCTTTTTTTTACGATGTCGCACATGCGGTCCCAATTTGCGGCTTGCTCCGGAAACAGTCCGGTATGCTTAAATCCCATCGGCTTTATCAAAAACGTAAGGTCTCGGTACGAAACCGTCCACTCGTCGGGATAACGTCGATAATTTTCCCAAGCGCCGCCGCCCGTACGAGAACGAACGTACCGCGCGTTGAGGCGCGGATAATCCTTTAGCGCAAACGGAGCGTCCCATATAGCCTGCGGATCAGGACGAAGCAAATATACTTTGCCCCAACGCTCCAGCTTCTCGCCGCCGCCGCAAGCAATTACTTCGTAATCTCTCCACTCGGACGCAATCATAGCTTCTTCACCGAGACGGCAACCGTTTTTCCGTTGATGTCGCACTCGACCGAGCCGCTTACCTTTTCGCATTTTACGCTGTCGGCAAGCACGGCGCCGGATATGACTTCGGCAAACTTTTTAACCGCCAAATTTATTTCGTCGTCGCCGAAAACCGCAAGTTCGATATGGTCGGTAACTTCGAATCCGGAATCCTTACGCATATTCTGAACCTTGGAAATTAACTCGCGTACCAATCCCTCTTCGATAAGTTCCGGCGTAAGCGTAACGTCCAAAATAACGGTAACGCCCTTATCGGACTGTACGGAATATCCGTCTTTATTAAGCACGGACACCAAAATATCCGAAGAAGTAAGCTCCACCTCTCCGCCCAAATCGACTTTGTACGTTCCTCCGTCGGCGGTAGCCTTAACTATAGCCTCGGCGTTTTCTGCCATATGCGCGCGAATAGCGCCCAAGCGCTTGCCGTACTTCGGTCCGAGCGTCTTAAGTTGCGGCTTGACTTCATAGGAAACATATTCGCCTGCAGAATAGACATACTCGATTTTTTTGACGTTAAGTTCGTCGGCAATAAGCGACAGAAGTTCGTTATCCAAGTCGCCTACGCCGTCGCCGCAAAGAAGTATTTCCGAAAGCGGTTGACGATTCTTAATTCCCGAAAGGTTACGAGCCGCTCTTCCGAGAACGGTTGCCGAAAGCACGGTCTTCATACCCGCCTCGAGGTCCTTGTCGATATATTTTTCGTTCGCTATCGGATAAGACGCAAGATGAACCGACTCGGGCGCATTCTTATCCACCGAAAGAACTATGTTTTGATAGATGGTTTCGGTAATAAACGGAATATACGGCGCAAGCAATCTCGAAAGCGTTTCGAGCGCGGTATAAAGCGTCATATACGCCGCTACCTTGTCGTCCGTCATTTCCTTGCCCCAATAGCGTTCGCGCGAACGGCGAACGTACCAGTTGGAGAGGCTGTCCACGAACTCGGCGATATTTCTTGCGCTCTCGGTGATTCTGTAATTCTCGAGGTCGTCCGAAACAGACGCAACCAACGAGTTAAGCGACGACAAAAGCCACTTGTCCATCATAGACAGCTTGCATTCGTCGAGGTTATACTTCGTGGGATCGAACTTGTCGATTTCGGCGTACAAAACGTAGAACGAATACGTATTGAACAGCGTACCCAAGAACTTTCTTTGAACCTCGCTTACCGCCTCGTCGTAAAAGCGCGAGGGTATCCACGGCGAAGAATTGGTATAAAAATACCATCTGACGGCGTCCGCGCCCTGCTTGTCGAGTACCGACCATGGGTCCACGACGTTGCCCTTATGCTTGGACATCTTGATACCGTTTTTATCGTTGACGTGTCCCAAAACTATGCAGTTCTTAAACGGCGCCTTATCGAACATAAGCGTGGATATGGCAAGCAAAGTATAGAACCAGCCGCGAGTCTGATCGACTGCCTCTGAAATAAACTGAGCAGGAAACGTCTTTTCGAATTTTTCTTTATTTTCAAACGGATAATGCAGCTGCGCGAACGGCATAGAACCGGAATCGTACCAGCAGTCGATAACTTCGGGCGTACGACGCATTATTCC
>CAYTKK010000083.1:0-6552 GCA_964438355.1 uncultured Lachnospiraceae bacterium
TCTCGATGCCGGGGTTTGCAGCCGTGAACGCGTCACTTAACTTTACGCAACGTTGCGCCTCCTCCGTTCCGCCTACATACCATACCGTGATGGTGCTGGTTATGCTTAGATCTGTGCTGCCGCATATAGAACATACGCCGTTTGAATAAGTGTGAGCAGCGATATTCGTTTTATCGGAACAGATGGGGCAAGTATGCCAGTGATTGTTGTCGTCGTAATGCCACTCTTCGGAATATTTATGTCCTTTTGTGCCGAGGTCCGTTATCGTGTCGGTGGCGTTACATCCCGCTCTGTCGCACGTTGCCGTTTTTGTTCCGTCTGTTTCGTGAGTGGCGTCGTTGTTTGAGATGTAGTTTGTAAAGCTATGATTCAGCGGATATCCGTATTCGAACGTCGTTGTTCCTTTGCCGCCGCAAGAGCAGGAGTAATAGTACAATGCTCCGGTTGTACAAGTGGCTTCGCTAGCCAAATATCGGCTGTCCGCTACCGCTTGCGTAAAATAGCATATATGGGGTCCCGTATTAGGTTGCGTTGCGGAATCGCAAGCCGCAAGCGGCGCGCAGAAGCAAACGCACATACATATCGTAACGATTATCGCTATTATTTTTTTCATTTCAATTCCTCCCGCATATTTAGTTGTAATAGTCATATAAGTCCTACTAGAGTAATTATAAACAAATTAGGATGATGTGTCAACCGTTTGGATGATATATCATCCTAATTTTTTGTTCGAGGTGATATACAATGTATTTATAGCGGATGAATAGGAAGTGAAAATGAAAACGATAAACGATGCGGTTGTCGAAAGGCTGTGGAAGTATATGGGGGAGCAAAATTTGACTCAGTACAAGCTTGCACAGTTAAGCGGAATCCCGTTTCCGACGATAAAAAGTATAATGCAGCGCCGAACGAACGGAATATCATTAAAGACGATAATTATGCTTGCCGACGGCTTGGGAATAAAACCGAGCGAGTTTATTGACGATTCGGCGTTTTTTGCCGAGAATTTGAAGTTGGATTAGTTTATCTTGTGTCCTTATTGCTAATTACGTAGGCAATTTCGATACGCAAAACCTAATGCGGAACAAAGCCTGGGAAAATCATCGAAGAGGTTTACTTCTGCGGCATGCGTTAAGATATGCATATAATAGGATATACAGAAAATATACACGTAAGCGAATATACATATAAAAAGAGCGAGCGCAGTCGTTTTGATGAGGCGTTCGCGTTTTTTATTTAGAAAGGGCGGTTGCAATAAGTAAAAAATTACCAAAACGGGGTCCGTGCGGCGCAAAAAGCCAAACGAGAACACTTTATTTGGCGAAAAGCGCTTGAACATTTTTGCGGTATGTGTTATAATGCACGCGTAGACTTACGAAAAGGAGAAAGGTCGTAATGAAAATCACGGTTTGTATAGGCAGCTCGTGCCACATTAAAGGCTCGCGTAAGGTTGCCGAGGGACTGAAAACGCTTATAGCCGAAAACGGACTTAGCGATAAGGTGGAACTAACGGGCACGTTTTGTATGGGGAAGTGTCAGGATAGTGTCTGCGTAACTGTGGACGGTAAATTCTATTCGGTGTCGCCCGAGAATTTGAACGAGTTTTTCAACTCCGAAGTATTAGCGAGGGTGTAAGCCGATGCTGGACGTATTGATTTGCGTGGGTAGCTCGTGTCACATCAAAGGTTCGGCGGAAATTGTAGAGCTTTTTCAGAAAAAAATCGAGGAACATTACCTCGAGGACAAACTTGCGTTGGGCGGTAGCTTTTGCGCGGGGAAGTGTAATCGCGACGGTGTAACCGTTCAAGTCGGCGACGAGATATTTGTCGGCGTTACGCGTGACGGTTTTAACGAGTTTTTTAATAAACACGTACTTACTAAAATCAAATGATAAACGAGGTTAAGGCATGGCTGATTATTTGACTCTTAAAAAATCCAACTGCAAAAACTGTTATAAATGTATTCGCCATTGTCCCGTTAAAGCCATACGCTTCTCGGGAAATCAAGCGCACATCATCGGAAACGAATGTATTTTATGCGGACACTGTTTCGTCGTTTGTCCGCAGGACGCAAAGCAGATAATCGACGGAATTGAGAAGGTAAAGGTATTGCTTCAAAGCAAAGCGCCCGTTATCGCGTCGCTTGCACCGTCTTTTGTCGCGAACTACGACGGCGTGGGTATCGGTGCTATGCGTAAGGCGATAAAAGCGCTTGGATTTACGGACGTCGAGGAGACGGCGATAGGCGCTACGATGGTTAAAAACGAGTATGAAAGAATGCTGAAAGAAGAATATCACGACATAGTGATAAGTTCTTGCTGTCATTCCGTAAACTTGCTTATCCAAAAATATTTTCCCACGGCGCTCGAATATCTTGCGGACGTAGTTTCGCCTATGCAGGCGCACTGTGCGGACATAAAACGTCGTTATCCGAATGCAAAGACGGTGTTTATAGGTCCGTGCGTCGCGAAAAAAGACGAAGCGGACTATTACGAGGGCACGGTGGACGCCGTGCTTACGTTCGAGGAGCTTACGCGTTGGCTTAAAAGTTCGGGTATAGAAATAGACAAGGAAATGGATTCCTTGCCGGAAAGTCGCGCGCGTTTCTTCCCGACGACGGGTGGAATATTGAAAACAATGGCTCAGGACGCGCCGGGATACACGTATATGGCGCTTGACGGAGTGGAGAACTGCATCGGTGCTCTGCGCGATATCGAAAGCGGCAAAATTCACAAATGCTTTATAGAGATGTCGGCGTGTGCAGGCGGCTGCGTAGGCGGTCCGGTTATGGAGAAATACCATCGTTGCTCGCCTGTTAAAGACTATATGGCGGTTGCAAATTTTGCCGGAGAAAAAGATTTTGTGGTAGAGCAACCCAGTTCCGGCTCGTTACAGAAACAATTTACGTATATCGAGCATAAACTCGCGCAGCCGTCCGAGGCGGAGATAACGTCCGTTTTGCGGCAAATGGGTAAGTTTAAGCCGTCTGACGAACTCAATTGCGGAACGTGCGGATATAATTCTTGCCGCGAAAAGGCGATAGCTATTTGTCAGGGAAAGGCGGAAATTTCGATGTGTTTGCCTTACCTTAAGGACAAGGCGGAAAGCTTCTCGGATACGATAGTAAAGACGTCGCCTAACGGACTGATTGTGCTTAACGAGAGCTTGGAGGTTCAGCAAATCAACGCGGCGGCGCTTCGAATAATGAATTTGCGTTCGGCGTCCGACGTGCTTGGCGAGCCTGTCGTGCGCGTGTTGGATCCAACCATATTTATGCAGGCTCAGACTTCTCGTAGGGGAATTAAGGAGCAACGTACGTATCTTGCCGAGTACAAGCGTTACGTCGAACAGACCATTGTTTACGATAAGGACGCGCACCTTTTGGTAGGAATAATGCGTGACGTAACCGACGAGGAGCAGGAAAAGGAGAAGCGCGAGAGTATAAGAAGTCAGACCGTCGATGTTGCCGATAAGGTCGTTGACAAGCAGATGCGAATTGTTCAAGAGATTGCGTCTTTGCTGGGCGAGACGGCGGCGGAGACCAAGATAGCTCTTACCAAGCTTAAGGAGTCGATAGCCGATGAATAATCTTTGCGCCGATATCGGATACAAAAGCATAAATCATTACGGCGAGGAACTCTGCGGCGATCACGTAGACGTGGTTGAAGAGAACGAAGAATCAACCGTTATAGTGCTTGCGGATGGACTTGGAAGCGGCGTTAAGGCGAGTATATTGTCGACTTTAACCTCCAAAATAATTTCTACGATGATGGCGGCGGGACTACCCATCGAGGAATGCGTTTCCACGATAGCCGCGACTTTACCCGTTTGTTCCGTTCGCGGAGTGGCGTATTCGACGTTTACGATTATGCATATAATCAATAACGACGTTATGGAGATGATTCAGTACGATAATCCTCAAGTGATAGTTTTGCGTGACGAGACGAATTACGATTATCCCAAGACGGAGATGAATATTTGCGGGAAGAAGATATACAAGACGACGCTTAAACTGCGCGAAAACGATATGTTTATCGCGATGAGCGACGGCTGTCCTCACGCCGGCATTGGCGGCAGATATAACTTCGGTTGGAAACGCGAGGAAATAATCGAGTATATGACCACCGTTTCGTGCGCGGGATATACGGCGAAGACGATGGCGACTATGCTTGTAGACGAGTGCGATAAGCTTTACGACCACAAGCCCGGAGACGATACGACCTCGTGCGTCGTAAAAATGAGAAAACGCGAGCCGATGAATATTTTGTTCGGACCTCCGTCAAACCGCGACGACGGCGATAGAATGATGTCGCTATTCTTCTCGAAGGAAGGAAAGCATATAATTTGCGGCGGTACCACGTCGTCCATTGCGGCGAGATATCTAGGAAAGCCGCTACGTGCAAGCCTGAATTTCGAAAGTTCGGATATACCGCCGACGGCAGAGCTCGAGGGCGTCGATTTGGTAACGGAGGGCGTTATTACCGTCAACAAGGTGCTTGAATACGCGAAAGACTATCTGGGCGAAAATCTGTATTACGAGCATTGGAATTTCAAGCGCGACGGAGCTTCGCTTATTTGCAGGCTTCTGTTCGAAGAGGCGACCGATATAAATTTTTACGTCGGCAGAGCGATAAACCCGGCTCATCAAAATCCGGATTTGCCCATTACGTTCAGCATCAAAATGAACTTGGTGCAGGAATTGTCCGAGTGTCTTAGAAAAATGGGCAAAAAAATAAAAGTAAGCTATTTTTAATTGCTCGATTGCGCATATGTGATACGCGCATAACGATATTTAACGATAAAAAGGAGACAAAATGCGTAAATTCGATACAAAAGTACAGCATTTGAAGTATAAGGTGTTGCGTGAAGTCGCTAGGCAGGCGTGGAACGGGACCCTGCTTGAAAACGTGCTGGATATTCCCAAGATAATAGTGCCCGGTAAAGTTCCCACTATGCGTTGTTGCGTATATAAAGAACGCGCTATTTTGGCGGAGCGAGTAAAAATCGCTATGGGCGGAGATAAAGAAAATCCCAACGTTATCGAGGTTATAAGCATCGCCTGTGACGAGTGCCCCGCAAGCGGATATGAAGTTACGGCGTCCTGCCGCGGATGTTTGGCGCATCGTTGCGAGGACGTGTGCAAAAGAGGCGCGATTTCGTTCGATCACGACCACGTAGCGCACATAGATAAAACGAAGTGCGTTCAGTGCGGAATGTGCGCTACGGTATGCCCGTATTCGGCTATTATCAGCCGTAAGCGTCCCTGTCAGGTGGCGTGCAAGGTTAAGGCGATTTCGATTTCGGAGGATAACACCGCCGAGATTGATAACGGAAAATGCACTCAGTGCGGCGCGTGCGTTTATCAGTGTCCGTTCGGAGCCATTTCGGATAAGTCGTATATCCTCGACGCGATAGAACTGCTTAAAAACAGCAACGCGAACTCCGATTACAAGGTATACGCTATGGTAGCGCCGTCTATTTCCAGCCAGTTTAGCTACGCAAAACTCGGTCAAGTCATCACCGGACTTAAGGAGATGGGATTTTATACCGTGATTGAAGCCGCTCTCGGTGCGGATATGGTAGCTCAGGCGGAGTCTGCGGAACTTGCCGAAAAGGGATTCTTGACCAGTTCGTGCTGCCCGGCGTTCGTTTCTTACGTAAAGTCGGCGTTCCCTGCGCTTTTGCCGTATGTTTCGCACAACCTGTCGCCCATGGCAACGCTTGCAAAGTATATTAAGGAAACCACGCCCAACGCCAAGGTGGTATTTATAGGACCTTGTACCGCAAAGAAGGCGGAGGCGCAACTTAAAGAGGTTAAGCCGTACGTGGACGTAGTTCTTACGTTCGAGGAACTGCAGGCGTTGTTCGACAGCCGCGATATAGATATTACGACGCTCGAGGAGGGCGTTTTGGACAATGCGTCTTACTTTGGAAGAATATTTGCTCGAAGCGGCGGACTTTCGGACGCCGTTGCCGAAGGTCTTAAGGAACAGGGAATAGATTTTGACCTTAAGGCAGTTCCGTGCGACGGAATAGAGGCGTGCAGAAAGGCGCTTATGCTTAAGAGTAAAAACGTACTCGGCGGTAACTTTATCGAGGGTATGGCGTGCATAGGCGGCTGTATAGGCGGAGCCGGTTGCTTGACTCACGGACCGAAGGATAAGGCAGAGGTCGATAAGTACGGTAGGGAGGCTTTCGAAAAGACGATTGCCGACGCCGTATCGATACTCAAATAAAGGCGGCGAGCGGCTTTAGACGCGGCGAAGATTCCCCGGGTATTTTGCGTCGGTTAATGTTACTGCTAATATTATCCGTTACTGTCCATATTATTAAAGAATAATAAATGCAAACGCAAACGTCGATTGTCGATAAGACCGTCGGCGTTTGTTTCGTACCTGTAAAGACGCGAGTGCGTTTAAGTGTTTGAGAATCGTATCGCACGCCTCGTCTCGGACGCGAAGGGTTACGTAATAAACGCCGATATATGGCTCGTGGCGCTCGGCGGCTTTGATGAATTTTAGTCGAATTGTATTTTCGTAAAGCGAAGGCTTGC
>CAYTKK010000084.1:0-6528 GCA_964438355.1 uncultured Lachnospiraceae bacterium
TACGAAATCAACGGGACAAAGAGAATTGAATTTTCCGTGAAAGACGTGAATCCGTAATTTCCGTTTCGTAAAAAATATCCGCTTTATTCGGAAAAGATTTTGCAAGCGGTGGAAAATGGGCTAGAGTATCCCTCCATACTGAACATGATTAAGTTTTGAAGGATGATTTCATGAAGACAAAACCATTTGCCACTGTTGTCGTCGGGGCGTTTGAGGTAAACTGCTACCTGGTACCGTCACCGGATAAGGAGACTCTTTACATCATCGATCCCGGCGGCGACGCGCAGGACATCATTACCGCTGCCTCCGCATTCTCCTGTAAAAAAGCCGCCATTCTTCTGACGCATTGTCATGCGGATCATATCGGTGCCGTGGGAGAGGTTGCAAAGAGACTGAACATCACAGAGCTTTATATTGATCCCGCGGACAGTGCAATGTATGCCAGCCCTGCAAATTGTTTTCCGCCGTATCTTCCCGCGGCGGAGAATCTGCTCACGCCCTCGGAATGGCCGCCGCAGACCACGGATTTTGAAATTCTCCATACGCCCGGGCACACTCCCGGCGGCGTTTGCTATTACTTCAGGGAATACAATGCGCTGTTTACCGGCGACACGCTGTTCCGTGCATCGGTCGGCCGCACCGATTTCCCCGGCGGCGACACCGCAACCCTGATGGAATCCATTTCCGGCAGGCTGATGACGCTTCCCGATTCTCTGGAAATTTATCCCGGACACGGTTATCCGAGCACAATCGGTTTCGAAAAACAGAACAATCCGTATCTATGAAAAATCTCCGGTTCCCGAAGTAAAAAGGAACCGGAGATTCCGGTATTACAGTTTATCGACAAGTCCGCCGATATATTTCAGGGACGCCATGATATCTTTTGCCTGCTGCTCGCCGCTGATTTCGCGTTCGATGACGAGTTCCCCCTTGAAGCCGAGTTCATGGAGTTTCGGAATGATTTTCTTGAAATCGACTTTGCCTTTCCCGATTGCAACTTCATGTCCGAGTTTGTGTCCGTCAACCGGATATACGCCGTCTTTCACATGCAGATTGCGGACATATTTCCCGAATACGTCGAGAGAATCGAGAGGATTGCCTTTCCCATAAAGAATGATGTTCGCCGTATCAAGATTGATTCCGAGATTCGGCAGAGCGAGGTCTTCGATCGTGCGCAGAAGCGTGACAGGTGTCTCCTGACCGGTTTCGAACCAGAAACCGAGTCCGAGCTGCCGGCAGTATTCCGCGATTTCTCCGAGCGCGTCAAGCACCTCCATGTAAAGATGCGATTTCGGCGTTTCCGGGATGAAGCCGCAGTGTGTGATGATTGCCGGAGCGCCGATCCGGGCAGCGAAATCCGCTCCCGCCTTGAGGTCTGCGATGCGTCTTTTCCGTGTGTATTCGGGAACGATGCCCATGGTGTCCGGGCCGTCGATCAGATCCCAGATCACGGTTCCGGAGTAACCTGTCCAGAGGGCGGCAAGGCGTACGCCGCTTGACTTCAGGTCGCGTTTGACTTTTTTCGCGTTTTCTTTTGTCCATTTTGCCATGTCCCAGTTGCAGAGCTGGGTTGTGGCGACGCCGTAACGTGCAATGACGTCGAACGGGTTGGAATCGTCTTCTGCGAATCTGGAAAGGACTCCGAGTTCCATGGAACGCTTTCTGATCTTTTTCATACCACTCTCCTCTGTTTGTTTTTGAGTCTGCAAAGAAAAATAGTGCGTTTTCGGCAGAGTGCAAACAGCAAGCGATAAAAAAACGGAAAGTTATGATGATTTAATGACTTTTCAGGTACTTTTCACTGGTCCGGATAGAGTTTTTTCAGCATGTCGCTGACATTGATCCGATGGCACATGTATTCCTGATGAAAATTCCTCGGAGGCATCCCCAGCTGCTTGCGGAACTGGCGGGAGAAATAATTGTTGTCGCGAAACCCGCATTGTGCCGCGATGTTGGAAATCCGGTTGGGAGACATCAGCATCAGCAGGGCTTTTTTCAGGCGGAGCTTCAGCAGATACTCCCCCGGCGGGATTCCGGTGATTTCCGTAAAATGATGGCGGAAACTGCTTTGTGACATGTGAACCATATCGGCAAGGCTTTTCAGGGTGAACTGCTGGGTGCAGTCCTCCTCCATTGCCCGGATCGCGCGCCCGATCTGAAATGCACTCTGCCCGATTCCGGTATTCTGCGGGACACAATGGCGAAGCAGATGGACCAGCATCCGCATGAATTCAAAATATGCCGCTTCCTGCCAGCCCGGCAAACGCAGCGCCATTTCATTGCGGACGGTCTCGATCATGGAAATCAACTGCGAGAGAATGGTTTCGTCGACGGAGAGCAGCGGGGAACAGCGGTCCTCGCCGTCGAACTGGAAATGAAAGAGATGGGAATACCCCGGTAAAGCGGCAATGTTGACCGAACCGATGTCAAGAATCTGCGGTTGAAACAGGACGTTGTAATGCCGGAAGTTCCAAAGTTTCGCATAACGGTGAACCGAGCCTGACGGCAGAAGGTAGACATGCCCTGCGTGTACTTGCTCCGAACGCCGGCTGTTTTCATTCCGCGCCTTGCCGCTGCATACGATCACCAGTTCGTGGAAATCCGTATGGCGATGCCATTTGTCCGTCGTGGATTTATAGTCGTACATCTCTATGCTCAGCGGAAGCGTAGTATGCCTGAATTGCTTCCGGCTGTAAAGTTCATAGATATGGGTGCCTTTTTGTCCCATTTTTCCTGTCTCCATTCTTTTTTAGACAGATTATGCTATAATAATGACAATTTGTTCATGCAGAATTTATTTTTTGCTATATAATAAAAATAAATGAGGAACCAATATAGTTCCATCCATTGGAAAAATCAAAGGGAAATGATTTTCATATGGCAGATATTGCTATAATTGTCAGTATCAGATGGAAATCTGAATATTATCATTGAAAAACGGATGGATTTTTGACCAGCGGGAATTATATTAAACTAAGGAGGTCCTTTATGGAATGCCGGAAAAGGAAATGGTCTGATCTGAAGAGGAAAATCGGTGATTTCACCTTGATAGAGCTCCTCGTCGTGATTGCGATCATCGCGATTCTTGCAGGCATGCTTCTGCCTGCATTGAGCAAGGCGCGCGACAAGGCAATATCAGCCAAATGTATCAGTAATTTGAAACAAACTGGGCTTGCATGGAGTGCATATACATCTGATTTCGGCAGTTATTATCCGCAATGTAAAACAACAGGTATCACTTATAACGGTTATACCTGGTCCTATACCTTTTATATCAACAAATATTTGTCTCAATCTGTTATGATCTGCGATTCAATGTATCGCTTTCCCGGAGGAGAAAGTTTCATTAGAAATGTCCTTAAGAAAAATCCGAATTGGGATGAGATGAGGTATGTCAGTTATGGTTACAATACTTGGGGAATCGGAGATGACTATCCTTCAAATTGGAACAAAGCAAAATTTCCGGTGCCGGTAAAAGCAGGGAAAGTAAAGAATCCTTCCGACAAGGTCTTAAATGCTGATGCCAGAATGGTTGTTGGATATGGACCCCCTGTTCGTGGCTGGCATATTATAGACGGGAACGCCAATGGAACCTTTCATTTTCGCCATAGCAATCAATCCAATATCTTATGGTTGGATGGTCATGCCTCACCAGCTAAAAACCAATCTTTTTTTGTGGATCCGTTACGGGCAAAACATATTTATCGTTAGTCTGTATTCATTGTAAGTATCAAATGATAATCAGGCAGAGATTGCATCGAAAGAGGAGGTGTGAATAAGTTATTTCCTTTAATCTGTCAATGTTCCTGAATCTCAGTATTACCCAACGAAAAGGAAAATGTATAATGAGGACACTGATATTTTCGGTATTGCTATGTCTTTTTTCTATAATTTTGATGGCGGAGAATCTTGCTCCCAATCCAAGTTTTGAAGAAACAAATCCCAAGGACGGGAAGATCTGTAACTATCTGGGAGGGAAAAAATCAACGGAAAGACCACGAACAGGGAATTTCTGTTTGAAACAAGATGCGGATCCCGAAAATAAATGGAATGTTGTGCAATCCGCTCCGCCTTACATTAAGTGTGAAAGCGGGCAATGGTACCGTCTCAGTGTTTGGAACCGCAATACCATGCCTGCTGGTGATCTGAAATTCGGAATACGTTTTATCAATGCAAAAGGAAAAACCATCAGCTATAAATTTTGTGATACGATGAAAAATTCTTTGGAATGGTCGTATTGCTCATTTGATTTCTTGCCGCCGAAAAAAACAGTTTCGATGGCAATCTATTTTTTAGTCGATTCCAGAGTTCCTTCCGGTGAGGCGTGGTGGGAGGATGTAAAGATTGAAAAGATTGAGGCGCCTTCTCTATTAACAGTAAAGCCGCTCGAAAGTGCTGTCTTTTTCAAAAATGCTCAAAATGTATTTATTCCGAATTATCTTTATTCCCGCAAGAAATCATCATGGGTTGGGATAATGCCACAGGGACAGAAGCTCCATATCATGGCATCTGACTTCAAACAGTATCCCGGCCGAAAACTGAAATTCACTTTGAAGCAACGGTACGGAAGCAAAATATTCAGAAGCCAAACTGTTCCCATTGATCGGGCTCATATGGAGATTCCGCTGGAATTGGAACAACTGCCATTGGGAACATATGCTGTCAATATTGCTGTATTCAATGCCGACGGAAATATTCTGAAAACGATTTCTAAGACTGTTTACATTGTCAGTTTGCCTGAACCAATCAGGCTGGAACCGATCAAACAAGTTACATGGGAACGTTGGTATGTAAAGGTTAATGAAACTCCATTTGTTGCTGTTTCCATGTCGCATGATATGGATCTTGACAGAGACTCTGAGTTTCACCGCAGACTTGCCATGTTGGGGGATAATGTCCATACCCTGTTCGTTGATAGTACGTTCGGCAAAAATAGTTCGGACGAAATTGTTCAGGCAAATATTCAGGAGATGAAAAAACAACTTGACATTACTTTCGAAAGCAATGCGTATGCACAACTTGTTCTGTCCTGTCATGCCTGGGGATTTGATACGCAAACGAAGAAGTACCAAGTTGACAACATTGTGAAGGTCGTCAATGCCTTGAAGAATCACCCGGGATTATTTGCATGGAGTTTATGTGATGAACCTGATGCCCGGAAAATTCCTGTTGCTGAGATCAAACGTGTTTATAAGGCGGTCAAGGCTATTGATCCCAAACATCCCATTGTAACAAACTTGTGTTTGGAAAAAGATTTTGATACTTATGCGGGAACTAGCGATTTTGCTTCCTATGATCGTTATCCTTACCCATGGCATTCTTTGAGCTTGATTCATTCTCTAAACAATAAAATCATAAAAAGCTCTGGCGGGAATAAACCATTGCGCTCTTATTTACAGGCATATTCATCACCGCAGACAGCTCAACTGCCACCACCGGAATGGCTTCGCGCGGAGATATATCTCTGTATTACCCAGGGAGCAACTATTTTTCCATATTACTGTTTTCATGGTTTGGGAAAGTCTTTCGGTATGTCTGATAACGGTGAATTGCAATCCAGCATTCAGAAATTTAATATGGAATTACAGCATCTCCGAAATGTAATCAACGTGCCGCCTGTTAATATGAAAATAGAAGGTTTGGAAGGAAACGTTTCTTATATCTTGAAGTGTGTTGCAAACAGATATTATCTGTTTGCTGTGAATACTGATAATTACCGTAAGGACCTGACTTTCTCCCTGCCATTTTATACGGCAGGACAGGTTGAAGCATTATTTGAAGATGCTCGAAAGATCAAGGTGAATGCAAAGGGAACTTTGAATGAAACTTTTATGCCCTATGAAGTCCACATTTATAAGTATTGAGAAAGTTTAAAAATATTCAAGTTTGGGAAAAAATAAATGTAATGTTGTTCTTGACAAACGGAAGCATTACAGTTTGGTCTTATGCTTTGAGAGTATCTTATCCGGGAAATGGATTGGCCGCTCTCCCCGGCATGAAGATGCGCGCGATATCCGGTCCGTTGCAGGGGGGAATTCTGTTCCGGAGAATCCTGGAATGCCGAAGCGGGGCAGACATACGGATTTCTGGTATTCCGGCAGTAATCAGTCTACGGAAGGAGCGGCACGGAACTTTCTTTCTGGTTCTTCTGGGATTTCATATCCCTCGGATCGGCTTTGAAGCGGAAGAATATATGAGTATTCTTCCTAAGTCAAAGATTTTGCCCTTGTCGCAGCCCGGAGCTCTCCTGTGGTCACGCATTTCCGGTGGTTCTCAAAGCTTCGTTTTCCCCCCTTGAGCGGGTGGAACCGTCGCCGGAAAGATTTCGCCTCCGGCAGCCAACTGATGCAGTTGGGGCGCAACAGGTCAATGACCTGCATCATGCGATTTCGGGCTTTCGTCATTGATTTGGCTTTCCAATCCCCCAGTGCTTGCGTGAGGTAATTCATTCCGGTCGAAATATTCCGGATTTCTCGGAGAAAGCTCCTGCGCCGTTTTCAAAGCCTGCTCCGCTTCGACGGCACGGCC
>CAYTKK010000085.1:0-6501 GCA_964438355.1 uncultured Lachnospiraceae bacterium
CATTTGGCAATTGACAAGGATATGTTAAACGAGTATAATATGACTGCAATCTAAGCGGGATAAATCGTTTTGCTTATTGTAAAAAGAGTGCGTAACTGAAGTGCGGAGGATGACAGATTTTTATGAAAAACAGTATGCTTATACATCCGGATGAGCTTTCGCGAAAATGGATAGATCGTTTGGCGGCTGCAGGAGTCGGAACTATTGCAATTCATCCATACGGAGGGAAGAAAGCCATATCGTCGCTACGTGATTTGCTTGCGGCGTTGAAAACCGACGAATATCGGGAATTGATAGATTATGCTCGTTCTCGCGGCTTGGACGTGGAATACGAATTGCACGCAGCGGGGTACCTTCTTCCGCGTGAGTTGTTTAAGACAAAACCGGAATATTTTAGAGTTAACGACAGTGGAGAACGCACTAATGATTGGAATTTGTGCGCTTCAAACGACGAAGCAGTGGAACTGTTTGCAAAAAATGCAGCCGAGCTTGCGCTTTCTCTTTACGGAAGCAGTCACGATTTTTATTTTTGGCTGGACGACGGGCACGGCTTGAGTTGTCACTGCCAAAAATGCAGAGAGTTGTCGCCGTCGGATCAGCAGTTACTGCTTGTAAACAGAATGGAGAGTGAGATTAAGAAGTATATACCGGATGCGCGAGTAGCATATCTTGCATACATGGATACGGTGGTTCCGCCTACGAAAGTCGTAGCAAACGACGGCGTTTTTTTGGAGTATGCTCCTTTTGAAAAATATACGGCAAAAGGCGAAAACGCCGCTGAGCTTATTGCAAGGGAAAGAGAAATGCTCGTGCCGCTTAAAAAGTTTTTTTCCAAACAGCCGTCTAAGGTGTTGGAATATTGGTACGACAATTCGATGTATTCGAACTGGAAGAAGCCGCCGGCGAAATTCGATTTGGACGAAGCGGCGATGCGTCGTGACGTTGAACAGTACCGTAAAGACGGATTCGATTGCATTTCCACGTTCGCGTGCTTTTTGGGCGAGGACTATGAAAACTTGTACGGAGCCGCGGATATAGTTCCGTTCGCCGATTGCGCCGGTAGGCGCGAGTAATAAATTAGAAGAGCCACGCGAAATACAGACTGACTTAACTGATGAAGCGATTACTAATCGCGAGAGGTGCTTATAAATGAATAGAGATTTGACTGTTGGAAAACCGCAAACGGTGTTGTGGAAATTTTGCTTGCCGCTGTTCGGAAGTATAATTTTCCAGCAACTTTATAATATTGCGGATAGTTTTGTTGCGGGTAAGTTTGTAAGTGAGAACGCTTTGGCGGCTGTTGGCAACAGTTACGAAATAACGTTGATTTTTATTGCGTTCGGTTTTGGCTGCAATATAGGCTGTTCGGTAATAGTGTCGCGTTTGTTCGGGGCAAAAAAATACAGTGCCTTAAAAACCGCCGTCTATACAACGCTGATAGCAAGCGGAGTTTTGTGCGGAATTTTGATGTTATCCGGACTTTTGCTCGGACAGCAACTTTTACATTTGATAAACACGCCGGAAAACGTATTTGCCGATTCGTGGTTGTACTTGGAAATTTACATATGGGGACTGCCGTTTGTAATTTTTTATAATGTTACGACCGGTATATTTTCGGCACTGGGCGATTCGAAAACGCCGTTTGTGTTTCTTGCCTGCTCGTCGATATCCAACATAGCAATGGACATTTTGTTTGTAACTGCGTTTGATATGGGCGTAGCGGGAGTCGCATGGGCGACTTTTATATGTCAAGGAATCAGTTGCATTTTGTCGATAGCGTTTGTTTTTAGACGCTTTGCAAAAATACAAACCGATGAGAATGAGCGCGTTGCGGCTTTTTCGTGGCAAATACTAAAAGATATCGCCGTGATAGCGGTGCCCAGCATTTTGCAGCAGAGCTTTATTTCGGTCGGCAATATAATAATCCAAGGCACGATAAACGGCTTCGGCTCGGGCGTTATGGCGGGATATGCCGCGGCTGTTAAATTAAATAATCTTGTGATTACTTCGCTTACGACGCTCGGTAACGGAATATCTAATTTTACGGCGCAAAATCTTGGCGCGCAAAAGCCGGAAAGAGTAAAGGCGGGGTTTCGTGCGGGGTTAAAACTCGTGTGGATAATTTGCGTTCCGCTGGTTATCTTGTATCAAATTGCCGCAAAATATCTTGTATATTTGTTCCTTGATTCGCCGAGTTCGGAGGCTCTTGAAACGGGAATATTGTTTTTGCGTATTCTTTCGCCGTTTTACTTTGTCGTTGCGCTTAAGCTGGTGTCGGACGGAGTGCTTCGCGGAGCCGGTAGAATGACGGAATTTACTATAGACACATTTACAGATTTAATTTTACGAGTCGTGTTGGCACAGATATTGTCTATTCCGTTTGCGTCGCTCGGAATTTGGCTTTCATGGCCGATAGGTTGGACGGTTGGCACGGTGATTGCCGTTATTTTCTATCGTATAGGGAAATGGAATCCTCAAGAAAATAAAAACGAGTCCGCTTTAGATAACGTCGAATAACTATTCTACGTGACGTTCCGGATATAATAAGTAGGGAGCGGTTGATTTGCGTTTGCGACGCGAAAACGCGATAAATCAGCGCAAGTGTTTTTGTCGCGTCGCATAAACGAGCAAAACGACTGCGATTACGTTTGCAATACCGGAAAATATATGTTATAATTTTAGCGGCGATTTGGATTCGGAACATTTTTTAGCGGGAGCTATGGGAGGAAGCTATGCACGAAGTACTAAAAAAGAAAGGCTTTATTTGCGATATGGACGGCGTGATTTATCACGGCAACAAAATTTTGGACGGAGTCAAGGATTTCGTGAATTGGATGATAGCGAACGATAAAAAGTTTGTTTTTCTTACCAACAGTCCCGAAAAGACTCCGCACGAATTGTCTATGAAACTCGCTCGCATGGGACTTGAGGTCTCGGCGGATCATTTTTATACAAGCGCGATGGCGACTGCGGAGTTTTTAAGTGTCCAAAAACCCGGTTGTACAGCTTATGTCATAGGCGAGGGCGCGCTGATAAAGGCGATGTACGACAAAAAGATATATATGAACGACGTTAATCCCGACTACGTGGTGCTTGGCGAGACGCGCTCGTATAACTTTGAGAAACTGGAAAAAGCGATTTCGCTAGTTCGCGGCGGTGCGAAACTGATAGGTGCTAATCCCGATACCGTCGGCGTCGTGGAAAACGGTATAATGCCTGCAACGGGCGCACTTATAGCTCCTATTGAAATTGCAACCGGGAAGAAGGCGTATTTCGTCGGAAAGCCTAATCCTGTGATGTTGCGCCACGGACTTAGGCTGATAGGCTGTCACAGCGTAGACATAGCGTTTATAGGCGACCGAATGGACACCGATATTATTGCCGGTATAGAATCGAATATGGATACCGTGCTGGTGCTTTCGGGCGTAACGGCAAAGGAAGATATCGAGAACTTTCCGTATCGTCCGAAGTATGTTTTGAACGGAGTGGGAGAACTTCTTAAATAAAGTCGACTCTTTTTTTCGCGTGGCAATAAGCAAAAGATTGTTAGATTCTCTTTTTGAGGACGTTTTTCTCGTACGCCTTTTGTTTGCGGCGAAAAATTATACCGGCGAGTGTAATTGCAACAAGCGTTTTCGATATTGTTTTATTAAAGTTGAGGGATTAACCTAATTTCGGGTTGGTCCCTAATTTTTTGTGCGGATAAAAACTTCAAAAAGAGCGCAACATATTCTTGTATGGAAAGAGCGAAGAGATTGCTTGCAAAATTTACTACGCCCGATCTTATGGTAAACAGAGCGTTTGAAATAGGCGGTAAAGCGGGCAAGATGATTTATAATCCCGATTTAACGGATTCCGTGCTTGCGGCTGAACTTATGCGAGCTTTCGAAGCGGTCAAGAAAGCGCCGAAAACCGCCGACGAGCTTGTTGAAAGAATCATTTGCGTGGCGGAGTCTCAGGTAGAATCCGACGAACAAAAATTGCTTGACGGCGTACTGTCGGGGGACGCCGTTATATTTGTCGACGGGGTCGAGGGGATAATAGTAAATTTGCGCAAATACGCCACAAGAGCGGTTGCCGAACCGCCTACGGCTACGGTTATGCGCGGGCCGCGCGAGGGATTTATCGAGGACCTAAAGACTAATCTTTCTTTGCTTGAAAGAAGGCTTAGAAGTCCGAATTTTGCCGTTGAGCGCATTAAAATCGGACGAGTAAGCAGTACTAACGTCGCCATAGTGTATCTTTCGAATATCGCCGACCTGTCGCTTGTTCGAAGCGTAAAACAACGGCTTGAAAGCGCAGACATTGACGCTATAATAGACAGTCACTATGTTCAGCCGCTATTGGAGGAACGTCCCAATTCGTTTTTTCACCAGACCGGCGTTTCGGAAAAGCCGGACGTAATCGAAGGTAAACTTTTGGAGGGAAGAGTCGCCGTGATAGTGGACGGTTCGCCCATGGTTGTAACGGTGCCGTTTTTGTTTATAGAGGATTATCAGTCGGCAGAAGACTACTACGAAAGAGCGTCGCTTGCTACATTTTTGCGAGTTCTCAGAATCATATCGTTGTTTTTTGCAATACTTCTGCCCGGCTTATACGTAGCGCTTCAGGAATTTCATTACAGTATAATTCCGTTACGTTTTCTCATTACGGTAATGACGTCCGTAAACGGTATTCCGCTTACGCCGATAACCGAACTTTTGTTCGTAATACTCCTGTTTGAAATTATCAGGGAAGCAAGCGTTCGTATGCCTCGCGCTGTCGGAATGGCAATGTCCATCGTTGGCGCGCTCGTTTTGGGGGATACGGCGGTTAAGGCAGGTATAATCAGTTCGCCTGCGGTAATGATAACGGCGCTGTCGTCGATAGCGCTGTATGTTGCGCCGAATCAAGAGGGAACGATGACCCTTTTGCGATTCGTTTTTACGCTTTTGGGTGGATTGGGCGGACTTTATATGTTGATGCTCGGCTCGTTGTATTTAGTGTTATATCTTGCCACGCTCAACGGATACGGAGTGCCGTATCTTGCTCCGTTTATGCCGCTTATTCCGTCCGATCTAAAGGACGCCTTGTATCGAACGTCGTTACTGCGCATGAATAAGCGACCTGTTTCGCTGAGGCAAAAGAACAAGATCAGACAGGGGGTAAACGGAAGTGGAAAGTAATTTTTACAAGCAAATATCCACAAAACAGTTTGTCTGCCTTACGTTTTTGGTTACGCTAGCGATAAAGATGTTTATGCTGCCGGCTTTGATTTTGCGAGTCGTCGGGCGTGACGGCTACTGGGTGCAAGTATTTTATATAGCGCTTGAGTTTGTTAATTTAGGCTTTGTGCTTGCGGTAATGAAACGCAATCCCGACAAAACGTTGTATGACCTTCTTCGCGATTGCTTCGGCAAGATTTTTTCTCGGATTATAATAACGCTTTTTTCTCTTTTTGTAGTAATGAAAGGCGTACTTGTTTTTAGCGAAATAAAGATGTTCTTTTCGGTAAACGTGTACGAGCAAATAGAATGGAAAGTCCTTGCCGTGCCAATGCTTGCGCTATTGGGCGCGTTTGCGGTCAGGTCTTTGCGCGCGTTCGGCAGAGTGTGCGAGTTTATTACTCCGTTGGTGCTGATAAGTTCGTTGATTTTGGCGGGTCTGTTGATAGGAGACCTCGATTTGATAAAAATATTGCCTTTTATGGAAAACGGTTTTGGCGTTGTAGGCGAAGGAATACTTACGTTTCCCATGTGGTTCGGCGATGTTTCGTTCCTTCTTATTGCAATGGGCAACGTTAAAATAGGCAGATGTTTCGTTATTTCGTCGTTCGTGGCAAAAACCGTATCTTCCGTGCTTGTACTCGGATTTTCGATTATGTTATTTGCGGCTTACGGCGATATTTCCGAACTTATCGACTACGGAAACAATATATCGAATATGACGCAGTTCAGTATCGGTACGCAGGACTTCGGTCGCTTCGATCTTATCGTATATTGCGTGTGGTTGTTCAGCGTTTTTATAAAATTAGCGCTTGTATTCTACTTTTTTACGCGCAATTTGTCATTCGTTACGGGTATAAAAAACAATTTCGTTTCGGCGACGATAACGGCTGTCCTTTTTTACGTTTTGTCGGTCGTGGTAGTCAGCAACGAAAACGTTATGTATCTTGTTGCCACGGGACCGATAAAGTGGGCGGCTTGTCCGATAGCGTTTGCGATGCCGCTTATGGTGTTCGTTTGCGCGTTGATTAAATATCGCCCGAATCGTCACGAACTGCCCGAAAAAATCAAGGAGAGAAAGAAAGATGTTCAAAACGCGTTCGCCTCACGCCAAAAGTAAAAAGCTTCTCATATACAAGATTCTTATCGTCGTGTTTGTCGTCGTCCTCGTAGCTACGCCTAACAGCGTGACGAATATGCCGGAGATAGAAACAAAATTATTGATAACCGTCCTCGGCGTCGATAAGTCTGACGAAGGGTATGAGGTGTCGGCGACTGCCGTTATGCCGCAAGAGGG
>CAYTKK010000086.1:0-2053 GCA_964438355.1 uncultured Lachnospiraceae bacterium
CTATCGACAGCGCTAGCGTTACCGGCGAGACCTTCTCTGTAAGCAAC
This sequence comes from uncultured Lachnospiraceae bacterium, assembly GCA_964438355.1. Classification (GTDB taxonomy): domain Bacteria; phylum Bacillota; class Clostridia; order Christensenellales; family Pumilibacteraceae; genus UBA10677. Next base: position 48 of record CAYTKK010000086.1, read on the forward strand.
TACGCGCTCGGCAATATGATGTACGCCGCAGGCGGAAGTGCAACCGGCGTTACTTCTTCTCGCGAGGGCAACACCTTCACGCTTGCCAACGACGCGACTACAGTAAAGAGAATTCAGCGTATTCCGTTTAAGGAGAGCGCAACGCAGTACGCGGTAATTTCGGGCACGATTTCCACCACATGTTCGGCATATCCTACAGACGATGCGCCGAAGGTAGGCTTTACCATCGCTTCGCTTTCGGATACCGCGTTCGGTCAGCACTGGTCGATGACTCTCGGTACTTGGCAGAACACCATCGTTCTTATCAACAGCGAGAATCAGAACATCGGTAGCTCTTGCTCGGATATCAAGGTGTACAACGGCGCCACGGTTCAAAGCAACACCGGCAGAATCAACTTGCCCGCCGGCACGCTTAGCAACACCGGTAACAAGGGTATCAAAAGCGTAGAGTTCACCGTTATCCGTGACGGCAAGTACGTATACGGTATCATTGACGGCGTAGTTTACTGCCGTTACACGATTGACGAGCTTGACGGCAAGGACGCAGGCCTCGGACTTACCAAGTTCTCGGCAACGTCCGCAGAGTGGAAGAACGTCACCTACAAGACGACGCAGGCGGCAGTAGAATCCGCTCTTTACGTAACGCCCACGACCACCGGCGACGCAACCGTAACCATCAACGGTCTTACGGACGGCAAGGCGGCGCTCGGCAGCACACTGACGCTTGATATTACGCCTAACAACGGCAAGTATATCGAGAAAGTCCTTATCAACGGCAACCCCGTCGACATCGACGTAACGTGGGATACCGCAAACAAGACCAACACGGCTACGGCAAGCTACGTTTACAACGGCGGCGCGCTTACAATCGCCGTAGAGACCAAGGAAGGAACCAACCTCAACGAGATAACCGGTTCTATCACCGAAGAAAAGGCAACCGGCGTCGACCACACCAAGGCGACCATTAAGTTCGAGACCGCAGGCGGCAACGTGCTTACCGCAAACTTCGACGCTAACCTCGGATTCAAACTCCTTGCGGCAAACGACGCTACGTACACCGTAACTATTAAACATCCTCAATATAAAGATATAGTTCTGGAAGGCGTAACCACCGCTAACCTTGCCGAAAAGCTTGGCACGGCTCAGCTTAAGCAGGTTAACACGGCGTTCGAGATCAAGAGTACCTCTTCCGCACACTTTACCGAAAGCGCGACCGAACCGGGTACGTACACGAAGGCAACCGCAACGGGCGACTATTGGGATACGATGAACATCGCTTCTCTCGATACCGAGCAGTTCGTCATCAGCGCAACCTTCTCCAACCCGGTGCGCGGACATAACAACCAGGCTAACTTCGGTTTTGCTATCGGTTATGAAAAGTTGGAAGCAGGCGGCGATTATCACGTTCTTCTCGAGCAGCAGAATGCTACGAACTTCTACGACATGTGCGTACTCACTACCGACAACGGCATAGGCGGAGCTTGGAACAACTACAAGCTCCACAGAACGACTTATGACGAGAATGGCAATTACACCGGAATCGACGCGGAGAAGGCAAAAGCATTCACCACCGCAGGCGCCGAAGTAACGCTTACGCTTGTTCGTAAGAACGACTTGTTCACTGTATTCGTAGGCGAGTACTGCGCAGGCAGCTGGCAAGCTAACGACGCTAGCGGCAACTTCTTCAAGGCGTTTGTTTCCGGCGATAACACCAAAATCGGTATCGCTACTCGCGCTAACGCGGGCGTAACCGTAAAGAACATCAACTGGTCCGTAGCCGACGCGGACGTAAATGCTTATATGGCGAAGATTTCGGCTACCGGCGGACTCATAACCGGCGTCGCGGGCACCAACAACGGCTACGTAGTGAAGAATTCTTCCTTCACCGTTACCGTAGGTCCTAACCCCGGCGAGTTCTTGAAGAACGTAACCGTAACCGGCGGCGACGTTACGAGTACCGTAAGCAACTCTGACGGCACGAGAACTCTTACCGTTAAAGCGACGGG
>CAYTKK010000086.1:2153-6401 GCA_964438355.1 uncultured Lachnospiraceae bacterium
TTCGGCGGCGCTAACATCACTGCTTACAGCGGATTGAGTGTTACCGCTGACACCGGTCGTCTTGACGGCGCTAACAGCCTCTACGGCGTTACCTTGGGCAAGAACAGCGAAGGCGAGTTCACTTGGACCACCGACGTAGAGCTTAAGGTAGTAAGAAGCGGCAACTACGCGTACATCTTCGTAAACGGCGTTGTTTGCGGCAAGTACGACTTCGGTACCGTTTACTCTAGCGAGGACTTCTCCGCGCTTAAGGGTATGGTCGGCGTCGTATCCGAGTTCAAGGGTATCGACATCAACGGCTACACGTTCGTTAACAATGCGGCAAAGACCGACGAGACGCTTAACGCGGTTAGCGGCAAAATCGGCATTACCGACGGCGTTGTATTCTTCACCGAGAAGACCGGCGATAAGAGAACGTTCGTAGGCACTGTTACTAGCGGCACTTACACCGCAAACCTCCCCGCAGGAGAGTTTGACGTAGTTCTCGCCGATTCCAAAGCAACCATTAAGACTACGGCTACCGTTACTAGCGGCGCTACGAAGCTTAACGTTTACATGGCTGAGATTGTCGACGACGCAACCGACAACGACGAAGTTACCACGACATTCGATGCGGGCATCACCGACAGCTTTGCGGGCATCGGCAAGGACGTAACGATTAAGTTCGCGCCCGTAGCCGCAGGCAAAGTAATCGGCAACATTTACATCAACGGCGTTAAGGTTACCGACGGCATCACTGCAGACGGCATGGGCAAAATCTGGACCGGCAAGGCGGTGGCAAACGCCGAAGGCAAGATGATTGTTAAGGCTGACGTAGTAGACGCTATCACCGCTACCGGCAGCGTAGAGTTCGCGACTGACAACGGCCTCGACCTCACCAAGGCAACCGTTAAGTTCGCTTCGGACGCTTACACGACTTCCGTTAACGCAGGCGCAAACGGCGAATACAGCGTATACCTCGTTGAAGGCACCTACACCGTTACGGTAGAGCATCCCGCTCTGCTCGCGGCTGAGAAGACGAACGTAGTAATCTCTAGCGAGTCTACCACTGTCGAGGATATTCAGCTTTCGACTTCTTACAAGACCGAAACCTTGCTCGGCAAAAATGAAACCGCTGCACAGGCTACGCTTACCCGCGAAGGCAACACCTTCACGATTGCCAACGCAAGCACTGCAACTAAAGCCGGTGACGACCGTTGCCAGCGCGTTTCGTTCGCAGGCACTGCTACGAAGTACGCCGTAATCTCGGGTACGATTACCGAAAACGAAGTTAATAACTCTGCTCCGAAATCCGGCTTCCTCATCGCGTCGCTTTCGGATACCGCCTTTAACGATCATTACTTGATGACCTTGGGCGGCTCGCAGAACACTATCGTTCTTATCAACAAATCGGATCAGAATTTAGGTAAAAGCTGGTCGCCGGTGGTATACAACGGCGCTAGCGTTCAAAGTAATGGCAGAATCGAGTTGCCGAAAAATACGCTTAAGTACACGAACGGTACCGGAATGCAAGCAACGAAGCTTACCGTAGTGCGCGACAACACGTACATATACGGCTTCGTAAACGACGTTCTTTACTGCCGTTATACTGTTACCGATCTTGACGGAGTGGAGGCAGAAATCGGACTTGCCAAGTTCGATACCGACAACACCGTATACACGAACGTTACTTATAAGCTCCACACCGAAGAAAACATCAAGACTGTTAAAAAGCACGCGGCTAATATCACTCTCGGTCAGGTTACCTTGACGGATAACAACGACTGCCTCAGCGTTGACAACAAGCTTGTTGCCGACGAAGTAAACATCACGCTTAGCGCAGGCTCGGCGTTGACCGCGGCAAATATTACTGTCAGCGGACTTAAGGACGGCGGCACGATTACCTATAACGAAGGCAAGGCTACCATCACCGGCACCGTAGAAGGCACGTTCACTCTTTCGGCTAAGGCAAACGTTACGGTTGACGACCAGACCGGCGACGACGCTACTCTCTCTCTCTCGGGTGTAGAGGAGAATGCTACGCTGTCCGGCAACGACGTTACGATTACCGTAGAGCCTATCGGCGACACTAAGCTTGTAAGCAAGATTTTGGTTAACGGCGTGGCTGTTACCGGCGCAACCGCAACTTCCAGCGGCTTCGGCTTGACGGCAACCGTTAAGGCAACCGCTAACGACGCGGGCAAGATGGTTATCACTGTCGAGACTCAGGACAAAATCAAAGTCACCGGCAAGGTTGTCGACGGCTTGGGTACCGGAATCAATGACCTCGAAAAAGCCACTATTACCTTTGCAAGCGAGGGTATGTCCACCGGCACGACCGTAGCTAGCGACGGAACTTTCACCGTATACCTTATGGAAGGCTCTTACACCGCTACGGCTAAGCACGAGCGTTTCCAAGACGTAACCGTTTCCATCGGCGAAGTCAATGCAGAGCGCGCTACCGATGACATCGAGTTCACCAAGGTTAAGCTTATCGACGTAGACGTTCAAGGCGACGGCAGAACTTGGGCAGAGGGCGCAGACGGCAAGTATACGCTTAGTCAGGCTCAGGCCGATAAGTGCCATGCGCTTACTATAGCGGGCGTACAGTCCACCACGTATATGGTTGAGGCAGTGTTCGAAAATCCTGACGGCGGACAGAAGAATGGCAATAACTACCAGCTTAACTTCGGCTTTGCTCTTACCGAGGGCGACAACTTCAATATTGCAGGATACAGAATATTCCTCGAGCAGCAGAACGCAGGCGGCGGATATGCTATCAAGATGCTGAATAGAAGTAGCTGGAAAAACTGGGACGTCGTTCCTGCAACCGGCGTAAACGCTACCGACCTCGTAGGATATCAGAAGCACTTAAAAGACGTTATCACCGGCAAGTCTGCCGTAAAGATGTCTTTGTACCGTAACGGCAACAGCTTCAAGCTCTACCTCAACGAGTATCTTGCGGCAAGCTGGAGCGGCGCTTGGAATAATAGTAATACCAACGTAGAAGTTGCGGATACCTTTAACCGTTTGAGCATCGCTACTCGTGCGGGCGCAGGCGTAACCGTATCTAACGTTTGGTACAACACCGACGCGGCTACGGCACTTGCAAAGGCTACCGAGTACGACAACTACACGGCTTCCAATGCAACGCTTACTTTGGCTGCTGACGCAGGCGCTATCGTAGAGTACGTTTCCGGCACGACCGAGACCGAAGGCACGATTACCGCTCCTATGGGTAAGGCTATCGTAGCTAAGTTCACCGCAACCGAGACCGGCAAGACCGTATCTTCCGTTAAGGTTGGCAAGTACGAGTACTTCGGTACGACCGACGAGGACGGTGTTCTTACCGTAACGATGGCTGCTTACGAAGCTAACGCAACCGTAACGCCTGTTATCACGGAATCGGCTGAATAAACGTAAACCGAGAAGAAAATTTACTTGACCTTTATTCTCCCCGCACCTCGTTTTTCGCGGGCGGGGAGACAGGGCGAGTAAGTCGGTCTTCTAAAAAAAGCTAAAACTTCGAAAGAGCAGAGGCAAAGCTGAAAAGCAAAACCAAATCTTTGAAGAGTGCGGTTAAGTTGAAAGCAAGACTAACCTCGAAATGGTAAAGTTAAGCTAAAACCAAGGCGAGCGCACTTGCTTTATAAAAGAGTAAAACGCGCACAGCCTTAAAAACAAACAAATAAAAGACCTCGGGTCAGTACGATTATTTATTATTCGGCTCCCGAGGTTTTTTGCGTTTTGTCGGATTTAATTTTGGCGATATTTTTGTTTTTCAAGCTGAAAATGGTAATGCTTTATTTTCTAGGTGCAGTAGGTTTTCCGCAATTCAAAAATTTTTTCGACATGTAAGGCACGGCATTTTTTAGGTTGTAAGCGGTTGCGACTTGTCGATATTCGGCGTCCTCGTGACGAAAAAAGCGGTGCTTTTCTACCAAAACGGTCAAAATTTTTACAAAATGTCAACAGTTGAGAAGAAAACGGCAAATTCTGATGTTATAATTTTAATGGAAAATAACTTTTGACTGCTTTTTGGCAGAAAAACGGCGGCTATTCCGTTATGTAGCCGAGGCGTTCCGTTCTTTTTTAGGACGCTAATAGTCGAGGGAGGGATATAGATTGCTTTTGCGGTAACGCGTTCCGCGAAGTGATTTTACGTTCTTTTTTCGCAGTGTAAGAATCGTAGCACAAGTAAATAGGGGACCAACGAAATTAAATTCCGTAGCCGAATTGATGTGAAACCTAAAAGTTGGACAGCTTTGG
>CAYTKK010000087.1:0-6352 GCA_964438355.1 uncultured Lachnospiraceae bacterium
AAAAAGGGCGCTTTCTTAAACCAAGCTCCCTTCCTCATTTCCCAGCCGATAACGGCCGAACATCTTTATTTGTTTTTCTTTTCGAGAATGTCTTTAAGAAACACACCGGTATAACTTTCCTTACAAGCCGCAACCTCTTCCGGAGTTCCTTTTGCAACTATCGTGCCGCCGCCGTCGCCACCCTCGGGACCAAGGTCGACGATATAGTCGGCTACCTTAATAACGTCAAGATTGTGCTCGATAACTATTACGGTATTACCTCCCCCGGCAAGCCTTTGCAAAATTTCAATAAGCTTCTCCACGTCAGCAACGTGCAGTCCGGTAGTCGGCTCGTCTAAAATATACAGCGTTTTCCCGGTCGAACGCTTGGAAAGTTCGGTCGCGAGTTTTACTCGTTGCGCCTCACCGCCCGACAACGTGGTGGCAGGCTGACCGAGTTTTATATACCCGAGTCCCACTTCGCGAAGCGTGCGTATCTTATTGTATATCGACGGAATATTCTCGAAAAACTCACACGCCTCTTCCACCGTCATTTCAAGCACGTCGCTTATGTTTTTCCCCTTATAAGTTACGGCAAGCGTTTCGCGGTTGTATCGTTTCCCGCCGCACACCTCGCACGGAACGTATACATCGGGCAAAAAGTTCATTTCGATACGCAAAATCCCGTCGCCTTGACACGTCTCGCACCGTCCGCCTTTGACGTTAAACGAAAATCGTCCCGCGTCATAACCGCGTTCCTGAGCGTCCGAGGTTTTTGCAAACAGTTCGCGTATGTGCGTAAAAACGCCCGTATACGTAGCCGGATTCGACCTAGGCGTCCTACCTATCGGCGACTGGTCGATGCAAATTACCTTATCTATATTTTCGATACCGTCAACGCCGTCCGATTCGCCCTCCGCTTCGCGCGTACGCATAATAGCGTTGGACAACGCCGGATACAGAATCTGATTTATCAACGAGGATTTCCCGCTGCCCGACACGCCAGTCACCGCAACAAATACGCCTAGCGGTATCGCAACGTCGATGTTTTTAAGATTATTTTGACGTGCCCCGCGAACCGTCAGATATTTACCGTTCGGCACCCTGCGAGAGGACGGAATTTCTATTCTGCGTTCTCCGCTTAAAAATTTACCCGTTATTGAACGTTCGCACTCCATTATTTTATCAATCGTGCCCGCCGCAACAATTTCGCCGCCGTGAACACCCGCGCCCGGTCCTACGTCAACGATAAAATCCGCATGACGCATAGTATCCTCATCGTGCTCGACGACGACAAGCGTATTGCCCAAATCGCGCAATCCTTCGAGCGTCTTTATTAGTTTCGCGTTATCGCGCTGATGCAGTCCTATACTCGGCTCGTCAAGAATATAAAGAACACCCGTAAGTCCGGAGCCTATTTGAGTGGCAAGTCTTATTCGTTGAGCCTCGCCTCCGGACAGCGACGCCGCTCCGCGAGTCAGCGTAAGATAACCGAGTCCCACATCTATCAAGAAGCGAAGCCTTGCGCGAATTTCTCGCATTATAGGCGCGGCAATTATGCTTTGGCTCTCCGTAAGGCTTAGTCCTTCCATAAATTCGTAGATTTTAGTAACCGGCAACGAAGAAAGTTCGATTATATTCAGTCCTCCTACCGTCACGGCAAGCGCCTCTTTCTTCAAACGCTTACCGCCGCAGGTTTTGCACGGCACATCGCGCATATACTTGGAAATTACGGACTTTATATATTCGCTTGTGGTCTCATGGTAACGTCGCACAAGATTATTCACCACACCCTCGAACGTACGACGATAACTACCCGAAAAATTAGCAGTCTTATACGTTAAATCAAGCGGCTCGTCGTTGCCGTACAGTAAAATGTCCTGTATCTTTTGGGGAAGTTCGCGAAACGGCGTATCCAAAGAAAATCCGTATCTTTCGGAAAGCGCCTTAAAATACATACTTCCGATGGCGCTGGTGTCAAAATTCCACGCCGCGACGTTAAGCGCGCCCTCGTTAATACTCTTGCTTCCGTCACCGTATATAAGTTTCGGGTCAAGCTGCTGAGTAAATCCTAGTCCGGCACAATCGGGACACGCACCGAACGGAGAATTAAACGAAAACAGACGCGGCTCCACTTCGCTTATTGATATTCCGCAATCGGGACACGCGTAATTAACCGAAAACAACTCCTCTTTGTCGCCATTATCGACGCAAACGAGTCCGTCGCCGAGTTTTAGCGCAGTCTCCAAACTGTCCGTAAGCCGCTTTTGCACGCCGTCCTTAACGACCAACCTGTCCACCACCACGCTTATGTTGTGACGAATCTGCTTGTCGAGTACGATATCTTCATCCAGCGAACGAACTTCACCGTCCACCTTGACGCGCACGTAACCGCTTTTTCTAAAGCCTTCAAATTCCTTTTTGAACTCGCCCTTTTTACCTCTGGCAATCGGCGCGTTTATCAGCACTCTGCTCCCCTCGCCCATCACCATTACCGCATCGGTTATTTGGTCCACGGACTGCTGAGCTATCTCTCTACCGCATTTGGGGCAATGCACCGTACCGACACGAGCGTACAACAAGCGCAGATAATCGTGTATTTCCGTAACGGTACCCACCGTAGACCTCGGGTTACGCGCCGTCGTCTTTTGGTCTATCGAAACCGCGGGCGAAAGTCCCTCGATACTTTCAACGTCGGGTTTTTGCATTTGCCCCAAAAACAAACGCGCATATGACGAAAGCGACTCGACGTATCGCCGCTGACCTTCGGCAAACAATGTATCGAACGCCAACGAAGTTTTTCCGCTTCCCGACAAGCCGGTAAAAACAACCAACTTATCGCGAGGAATCGTAAGGTCAACGTTTTTTAGATTATTCTCCTTTGCTCCTTTTATCCTTATATAATCCATATTGCTCTCCGCCTTGCGACAACGACACCTGCGCAAGGAACATTCGTTTCATTTTATCCGTTAAGTTTTTCGTTGCTTTTGTCGTAAACTCGGCAAAAAATCGTCGCCTTATATGATATTCGTCCCGCGCTTGCCGCCATACTTGGCTTGTATCTTTTTTAATTCCGCTATTCGGTCGCGCATCTTAATCGACGTCTCGAAATCCAATGATTTTGCCGCCAGATGCATTAAAGCCTTAAGCTCTTCTATCTCGCGAGGAATATCGTCAAAATCGACTACTTCCGAAACTTGCTTGGTTATTTCAAGCGTGTCGCTTATCTTTTTGATTATTGTCTTGGGCGTTATTCCGTGCTCGGAATTATACGCCTGTTGCTTTTCTCTACGACGATTCGTTTCGTCAATTGCGCGCCGCATAGAGCCGGTTATAACGTCCGCATACATAACCACACGGCTTTCGGCGTTACGCGCCGCCCTTCCTATCGTCTGAATAAGCGAAGTCTCGCTACGCAGAAATCCCTCTTTGTCCGCGTCCAAAATCGCTACCAGCTTAACCTCGGGAATATCCAATCCCTCGCGCAGCAGATTTATTCCGACTATCACGTCAAACTCGCCCGCGCGCAAAGAATTAACAATCGAAATGCGTTCCATAGTATCAATATCCGAATGCAGATACCTTACCTTGATTCCATTTTCGGAAAGATATGAGGTCAAGCTTTCGCTCATTTTCTTCGTAAGCGTAGTAACAAGGATTCTTCCGCCAGAAGCCGCAACCGAGCGTATTTGCGCCGTCAAATCGTCTATCTGCCCCTCTATCGGCTTGACCTCTATCGGCGGATCAAGAAGTCCGGTAGGACGAATAATCTGTTCCGCGAGCATTCCGCCCGCAAGCCCCAGTTCATACGGTGCGGGCGTTGCCGAAACGTACACAACCTGTCCGACTCGAGCGTTAAACTCGTCAAACTTCAACGGTCTGTTATCGTATGCCGCGGATAACCTGAATCCGTAATCGACAAGCGACTTCTTTCTCGCAACGTCGCCGTTATACATCGCCCTTATCTGCGGAACGGTCATATGACTCTCGTCGATAAACATTATAAAATCATCCGGAAAGTAATCCAAAAGAGTGAACGGCGGCTCGCCCGGACGACGACCGTCGAAATATCGCGAATAGTTTTCTATACCGCTGCAATAGCCGATTTCGCGCATCATTTCCATATCGTACGTAACGCGCTGACGCAAACGCTGAGCCTCGATAAGCTTACCCGCTTGTTCGAACGAGGCGACCTGTTCTTCCATATCCGCGGAAATTTTAACAAGCGCATGCTCGAGTTTTTCACGCTCGACAGCATAGTGAGACGCAGGAAATATCGCCACATGATTAAGTCGCGAAACGATTCTGCAGCTTACTATATCAAATTCGGAAATAGCGTCTATTTCGTCGCCAAAAAACTCCACTCGTACGCCGTGCTCGCTGGACGACGCTATAAAAACGTCTACGGTGTCGCCCTTAACGCGAAAATTGGTTCGTTCAGCCTCCGTGTCGTTACGTTTGTAATTTATCGCAACAAGCTTTCTTATCAACTCATCGCGCGAAATTTGTTGACCGGGTCTAAGCGAAACCGACAATCTGTAATATTCTTCAGGGGCACCCAAGCCGTAAATGCACGACACGGACGCAACCACAATAACGTCTCTGCGTTCGTGTAGCGAACAAGTCGCCGAATGTCGCAATTTATCTATCTCGTCGTTAATTTGTAAATCCTTTTCGATATACGTATCAGTGCTCACGATATACGCTTCAGGCTGATAGTAGTCGTAATAAGAAACGAAAAACTCGACTCGATTATGCGGAAAAAATTCGCGCATTTCGTTACAAAGCTGTGCCGCCAGAGTCTTGTTGTGCGCAAGTATCAGCGCGGGACGTCCGCAATTTCGTATAACGTTAGCCATAGTGAACGTTTTTCCGCTACCGGTAACGCCCAAAAGGACTTGACTTTTCAGTCCGTCCTCGATACCCTCCGTAAGGGCGCGTATAGCCTCCGGCTGATCGCCCGTGGGCGAATAGTCCGAAACGAGTTCAAATTGCGTTTTTTCTTCCATATCTAGAGTATACCACACGGCGCACAGGGTATGCAAGGATTTTGCAAGCAAGAAAACTTATTTTATTTTTTAATAGATGACAGTATGTTGTCACCTATTATCTGTTATAATAGCGATATGAACGGACGTCTTATTCTTCATAGCGATTTGAATAATTTTTACGCATCGGTCGAATGCGCGTTAAATCCCACGCTTCGAAACGTGCCTTTGGCTGTATCCGGAGACCCCGAAAAACGCCATGGAGTTATTCTGGCGAAAAACGCGATTGCAAAGGCAGCGGGCGTCAAAACGGGCGACGTTATTTGGGAAGCGACGCAAAAATGTCCGGACTTAAAGCTTGTGCGTCCGCACTTCGACCTGTACATGCAGTTTTCGCGGCGCGTGTTCGATATTTACACACGGTTTACCCCGTCCGTCGAGTCATTCGGTCCCGACGAATGCTGGCTGGACTGCACCGGGTGCACTTCTCTTTTCGGTAGCGGCGAGCAAATAGCGCAAAAAATACTCAATACCATACATCAAGAAACGGGATTGACCGCGTCAATCGGAATCAGTTTTACAAAACCGCTTGCCAAACTCGGAAGCGATCTCGCCGAGCCGAACGGATATTTTATCGCAACTCGCGCCGATTTCCGCGAGAAATTATATCGCTTGCCGGTAGCAGACCTTCTGATGGTCGGGAAAAAGACCGCCGCGAAACTTGAGCGGCTAAACATTCACACCATAGGCGAGCTTGCGGACGCAAACGACGCTTGTTTGAAAAAATTATTGGGTATAAACGGATTAAAAATCAAGCAATATGCGCTAGGCGAGGACGACGACAACGTACGGCAATACGACAAAAAACGCCGAGCAGAAAGCGTCGGACACGGAATGACTGCCTCTCGCGACATTTGCAATTACGACGAGCTATGCGCTCTTTTTACGTTTTTAAGCGACAAAGTAAGCGCAAGAATGATGAAAAGCGGCAAAAAAGGCTACGGCATACACGTCAATCTGCGTTCCAACGACCTTATCCATAAAAGCAAACAATTAAAACTTCGTCGAGCAGTATTTTCGTCCGACGACATTCGCGAAAGCGCAATGCGACTCGCTCGGGACATATTGGGCGACGCGCCCTTTTCTCTTCGCTCGGTTACCGTAAGCGTTTTCGATTTAGTCGACGAAAACTCGGGCACACAGCTTTCGCTATTCGACACGCAAAAAAGCGACGAACGCGACTCGCTCGCAAAAGCCTTGGAACGCATCTCGCAAAAATACGGAACGGGCGCCGTCACTCGCGCAAACCTATTCGGACAAGACTTCATATACGACAAAACCGACGACGAAGATTTTCTTCCGTTTATGCGCTAATTATTATAAAA
>CAYTKK010000088.1:0-6251 GCA_964438355.1 uncultured Lachnospiraceae bacterium
GAGCTGAATGGTTCCGCACTGCCACGTTCTTCCCAGCGAATCTTCGAGGTGAAAATCTATCTTCGGACCGTAAAACGCGCCGTCGCCCTCGTTGACTACGTAGGGAAGTCCCAACTTTTCGAGAGCGTCTTTTAGTCCGTTCGTTGCAGCTTCCCAGTCGGCGTCGCTACCCATGCTGTCCTCGGGACGAGTGGACAATTCGACGTGATACTTAAATCCGAATTTGGTATAAACTTCGTTGATTAAATGAACGACGTTCATTATTTCGTCCGTTATCTGGCTTTGGCGCATAAAGATGTGCGCGTCGTCTTGCGTAAAGCAACGTACGCGGAACAGTCCGTGAAGTGCGCCTTTAAGCTCGTGACGATGCACAAGACCCAACTCGCCCGCTCTAATGGGGAGTTCGCGATAAGAGTGTGGCTTACTGCGGTACACCATTACGCCGCCGGGGCAGTTCATAGGCTTTATGCAGTAAGTCTCGTCGTCAATAACGGTCGAGTACATATTGTCCTTGTAGTGGTCCCAGTGTCCGCTGGTTTCCCAAAGCGAACGACTCATTATCATAGGAGTTTGAATTTCGACGTAGTTTTCGCGAGTGTGCAAATATCTCCAGTATTCGATAAGAGTGTTTTTAAGTATCATTCCCTTGGGTAGGAAGAAGGGGAATCCCGGTGCTTCGTCCGCCATCATAAACAGCCCCATTTCCTTGCCGATTTTGCGGTGGTCGCGCTTCGCTGCTTCTTCTTGGAGTTTGATATAAGCGTCGAGCGCTTCTTGCGTTTCGAAAGCGGTTCCGTAGATGCGAGTAAGCATTTTGCGCGAGGAATCGTTTTTCCAGTATGCGCCCGAAATTCCGGTAAGCTTGAACGCCTTAATTGCTTTGGTATAAGTAACGTGCGGTCCGCGGCACATATCTACGTAATCGCCTTGCGTAAAGAAAGATAGCGGAGCGGAATCGTCAAGGTCGGAAATATGTTCCACCTTGTATACTTCTCCGCGTTCGGTCATAAGCGCTATCGCTTCGTCGCGCGTGAGTACGGACGGGCGAACGGGGACGTTTTCTTTGGCGATTTTTTTCATTTCAGCTTCGATTTTGGGTAAATCCTCGTCGGTGAGTTTAACGTCGCCTAAATCTACGTCGTAGTAAAATCCCTTGTCTGTTGCAGGACCGTAGGCAAAGTGAGCCTCGGGATACATGCGGCTTATGGCTTGCGCCATCAGGTGCGCGGCGGAGTGGCGTAAAACCTTTACCGCCTCTTCGCCTTCGATTACGGATATCGAACCGTCGAAATTGATAACTTTCATTATTAAATCTCCTTGGAGTATTTTTGCTTTTTATTTTGTTCGGGTGTAAGCGCTAAGCGCGAGATAAACGCGAGAACAGCTAAGTTCGTGGCAAGCGAACGAGTCGCAATACGGACGAATAGGTAAGTAGTTAAACAGGCGAGAGCGGTTAAATCGAGGAGGCAAAATGAGAATAAAAACAAAACGCACCCCGACCGACGACTAATCGCCTGACCGGGGTGCGTTTGAAATTCAAAAGCACGGTTCCACCTAGTCTTTTAACTCTTTTCTCTTTACGCGAGTGATTCGGCAACGCTTTCATCGCCGTTCGTGAGGCACACGAAAAGCAAATTCCGCATTGCGGCTCGGGAGTGGTGTTCGCGCGGCGTCTGATTTGAAAAACTTCCACCGTTGTTTTTCTCTCTGGATACAGAACGCGGCGTTACTCTTTCCGTCACAGCCATTGTAAAAATTATAACACACGCGCGACGGTTCGTCAAGTAAGAAGAAAGGGAAAAATAAGAATTTATTATGCTCGATTTCGGTTATTGCTTGGACTTTGCCGCCTTGACTTTCGGTTTACAATCGGTTCCGCAGTTTTTGCAAAATTTTTGTCGTGCTTCTTTTACCTTTTGCAAAGGAGCAGGTTCGGTTTTGTACATTCCGTGGTCGTTCATGTACTCGAACACCTCCAGTTGGTCGTCCGCGGTTTCGTTCATTGTGGACGATACGAGGTCGCGAAGTTCTGCGCACTCTATTTCGCAAAGAGCCGTGCCGTATTTGGAAATCAAACTTTTGTGCGAGGAAAGAACGTCGCTGGCGATATCGTAATCGTCAAGTGTGCATTCGCAAGCGGCTTCCGTGTGCGCACAAGAGTTTTTTGTCGCGCGTTGTCGAGAAGCCGAACAGCTTTGAGCGGTTGAACGCCTGCCCTTGTGTTCGTCGGCTTTGGACGAAGAAGTTTTTGTCGGTTTTGTCGTATTTGCCATAATAGTTATCCTCCTTATTGATGGTTGTTCAGGTAGTTGAACAGCGAGTCGTAGCGTGCTTTGCAGTTTTCCGCCCAGAAGCCGAGTTTGCTTTTCAGTACCGGATCCGAGCAACTTGAAACGTAGCTGCAACATTTTTTGTAGCAGAGCTGTTCGCTTCTTAACAATTCCGAAAGCTCTTGCAAGGTTTTGGTTGTCATTTTACATGCCATAAATTTTCCTCCATAAGAAATTATATCCCTATAATCGACCGCGAGCCGCTCGATTATACGCGTCGGCTTAAAAAAACCTAAGCAATCTAACAAAAATTATTGAGATTTTCGGTTTTTTGTAGTATAATTCGTGTATGGGAAGGATTACCGACATAACATTGCAAAAAAAGAGGGCGAGCCGCGCAAACGTTTTTCTTGACGGTGAGTTTGCTTTGGGACTGGATATTGTTACGTTAAAAAAGCACCGCCTCGAAATCGGAGACGAGATAGACAAAGAAACGCTCGAACTCATACAATTCGAGGACGAGTGTTCTACCGCGTTCGAGCGCGCGGTAAAGAACGTCAATTCGTCGCCCAAGACTAAAAGAGAGGTCGAAAAGTATCTTTTATCCAAGGGGTACGTGGAAAGCGTGATAAAAAGCGTGACTGAAAAGCTCATCGACTATGGTTTTGTTAACGACTACGAGTATTGTCGTTTGTTCGTAAAAAGTTATTCGCGCTCTTGCGGACGATATAAAATGGAGGCGGAACTTTCTAGGCGCGGTGCCGACCCGGACGCGATTGAGAAAGCGCTAAACGAATTAAATTCGCAATCTGACGAGGCTTTTGCCGTTGCCGAAAAATATATCCGTACGCATCGCAAAGCAGACATATATAAGGTAAAAAATTACTTGCGAACGAAAGGCTTTACCGGCGAGGAGATAAGCGAAGCGGAGGAAAGGATAAAAGAGGAATATTCTTTTTCGGAGGACGAAGATGAATAAAGTTAAGAGGTCGGCGTTTCCGTGCGGAGCGGACGTGTTTTTGCCCGGGGACATAAGAATTGCAGAAAAAAAGTTGATAAAATCGAATCGCGACGAAGAACGCCTTATCGAAATTGCTTCGGAAAAACTAGCGAAACTTTTGAGTTTACGCGCGGCGGGCGGCGAGATTTTGATAGTAGCAGGCGGAGGTAACAACGGTAACGACGGACTTTTTGCTGCCGAAAAATTGATAAATTCCGGGGAGAAAGTGGCTGTGTTTACGGTCTCGGAGACTCGAAACGAGGTAAACGACGCGGCAATGAAAAGACTCGAATCGCTCGGAGCGAATTTCGTCGGCGCGATAGAGCGCGGCAGATACGCAGTTATCGCCGATTGCATATTCGGGACGGGACTTAATCGTGCGCCGAGCGGCAAAGCGGCAAAAGCTATTGCCGAAATAAACGAAAGCCGAGCATACGTAATTAGCGCCGACGTGCCGTCGGGATTGGACGCCGAAAACGGCAGAGTTTACGGAGAAGCGGTTTGTGCGGACGAAACTTTAACTTTTATAGGAATAAAAACAGGACTTCTTTGGGGCGAGGGGAGAAACTACTGCGGAAAGGTAAGCGTTGCCGATATCGGATTGACCTTAGACCCAATCGGAAAAATCACGTCGGAAGGCGACGCCGCGTTGCCTAGACGAAAAACGGTATCGCACAAGGGTAGTTACGGACGCGTCGCGGTGACGGGCGGAAGCGAACGCTTTGTGGGAGCGCCGCTTATGAGTTTCGAATCGGCGGTTGCGGCTTCACGTTCGGGTGCCGGACTTGTTACGTTGTGCGTACCGAAAAGTTCCGTTTCTGCGTGGTCGTCTCGTGTCAAGGAAACGATGCTTCTTCCGCTTCCGTCGCGTAACGGTCATATCAAGTTCAGCCGAAAGTCGCTTGACGGAATAATCGCTAAAAACGACGTTATATGCTTCGGAATGGGCGCGTCGAAAAGTAAGGACGCTGCAAAAATCGCTTTGTATTTGGCAAAGAATTTTACCGGTACGCTTGTTTTGGACGCGGATGCGCTTAATTCGCTTGCAGAGTACGGATACGATGAGCTTAGCAAGGCAAAGGCGCGCGTTATAATGACTCCGCACGTCGTCGAGTTTGCTAGGTTAATCGGAAAGGCTGACTATTCGATTGACGATATAAAGCGTTTTGCTACCAAACTCGGGTGCGTGGTTGCGGTTAAATCGGCGACAACGATTATTACCGACGGAGAAAAAACGTTCTTTAACGTAAGCGGTTCGCCGTGCTTGTCAAAAGGCGGCAGCGGTGACGTTCTAAGCGGAATTGTCGGCGCTCTGGCTTGTGTTTTGGAGCCGCTTTCGGCGGCGGTAGCGGCTTGTTATCATTTCGGAAAGGCCGGCGAGCGTGCCGAAAAGAGGCTTAACAGCGAGGCAAGCGTGCTTGCTAGCGACGTTATAATAGAAATCGAAAGAGAAAGAGGGGAAATATGAAAAAGAAGAGACTAGCCGGTATCCTTATGCCGATATCCGCACTGCCTTCGCGCGAAGGTATAGGCACTTTGGGCGAGGACGCGTATAAGTTCATAGACTTTTTGCGCGACGGAGGAATGCGTCTTTGGCAGATATTGCCGCTTGTTCCGACGAATTACGGCGATAGTCCGTATCAATCGTGCTGTTCTTCGGCGTTAAACTATTACTTTATAGACTTATTTGCGCTTGAAAAGCAAGGACTTCTTACGCGTGCGGAAATAAAAGAAGCCAAAATGAGCGACGGAAATCGAGTGCGGTACGATTTGCTGTTCGAAAATAAGATACCGCTGTTAAAACTTGCGTTTTCACGCTTCGACCGCTCCGACAAACAGTTTCGAGCGTTCGTCAAAAAGGGCGAGTATACCGATTTTGCCGTCTTTATGGCGCTTAAGGAAAAACATTCTCAGCGACCTTGGAACGAGTGGGAGCAACCTTTTCGCGACCGCGATTGCGACGAAATGGCGGATTTTGCTGAGGAACACGCTACCGAAATAGAATTTTGGCAATTCACTCAGTTCGAGTTTTTGCGGCAGTGGCGCGCGCTGAGGGCATACGCGAAAAGCAGAGGCGTTGCGATTATGGGGGATATTCCGCTGTACGTCGCTTATGATAGCGTGGAAATGTGGAAAGATGGTAACAAACTCTTTTTGGTGGATGAACGTCGCAGACCGTCCGCCGTTGCGGGAGTTCCGCCCGATATGTTTTCCGAGGACGGTCAATTGTGGGGAAATCCGCTTTACGACTGGGAAAAACTTGAAAAGGACGGCTTTGCTTGGTGGAACGCGCGCATAAAAAAGGCGTTCGAACTTACCGATTATGTTCGTATCGACCACTTTCGCGGGTTTGACCGTTATTATGCGATACCGTATGGCGACGAAAACGCTAAAAACGGCGAATGGCGCGTTGCTCCCGGCGAAAAACTGTTCGAAGGCAAACAAAGCCTTAACATTGTGGCGGAGGATTTGGGAACAATAGACGACGGAGTAAAGAAACTGCTTGATTTTACCGGTTATCCCGGGATGCGTGTGCTGTCGTTTGCGTTCGACGGTAATCCCGAAAATCCGCACAAGCCTTCTATGCAAAGCGAGAACACGCTGTGTTGTAGCGGTACGCACGACAACGCGCCGGTGTTTGCGATGCTTAGCGCCCTTTCAAAAAAAGAGTTTGCCGCTTTTGCCGCCGATTGCAAGTCGGAACTGGATAAACTTAAAATAAACACGGGAAGAACGCCCGCGACGCTTACCGTTTCGCTTGTCAGGGCTACGCTTGCTTCGCCCGCCCGACTTGCCGTGCTTCCGATGTGGGATATTCTGTCCTTGGGCGAAGAGGCGAGGATTAACGAGCCGTCCACCGTTTCTCCGGCGAATTGGAGCTGGCGAATAAATCGCAGAGCGCTTAATTTTAGCCTGGCCGCAAAACTTAAGCAAATGAACGCCGAATACAAAAGATAATTCGGTGTTGTCGCGGCGTGTGC
>CAYTKK010000089.1:0-6247 GCA_964438355.1 uncultured Lachnospiraceae bacterium
GGAGTTTCTCCTGATTGTGAGTTTATGGTTTCACCGCCTGCTGGGCGATGGATTGTTTCAATTTGTGATAGGCTTCCGCATCAAGGTTTTTGTTCTTGTGCAGCCAGTCAAAGACCAGGGAGACATTCTCATAAGGCTCTCCCAGCGGCAGAAGCTGGACATGACCGTCAAGGAAGCCTGCATAAACACTCTGCTTCGTCGGTTCCGGCGGAGAAAGGAAAATCGGATACGCCGCCGGATATTTGATCTTCGATATGATGACGCCTTTTCCGAAATAAAGATACGGCTTCCCCGTAACAGGAAAACGCTCCATGCCCGGAGTAAGCGGATATTTGTTCTTCCGCAGTTCTTCCGGGGAATCGGGAAGGCGGTCCTTATGATCGACGGCAAACAGGAGCGTGGCAAGCATCAGTTTTTTCAAGTGGATCTGCGAAAGCTGCTCCTTCGCTTTTGCCGTTTCCTCATCGGAAAGCAGAACCATTACCGGAACATCCCGGCTTTCAAGAGTGCTTTTGACCGCCAACTGGTATGCGAAATGGAGAGTGGCTTCTACACTTCGGGACGCCAGAAAAAGAAATTCTTCATAGCCGCTGCATGAAATTTGCTGTTTTTCATCCCAGCGTGGCGGAATAAACTTCCGGGAAAGCAAAGTAATACCGCTTGTTTCCGGAATAAGGCAGACCCATTTGTAACCATCCCCTTCGCGCGAAGCCGGAAGCCGGATTGTGAATTGGGCCTTTCTGCTCATACATGAGACAGGAAAGCCAACGGATGCGGGAAAACTGTTGAATCCTTTCCCGTTTTCGGAGAGAGAAAACGGTGAATCCGTTGTACATGCCGTCAATCCAGACAGAATGATTAGAACGGCACAGTAGCAGATGACCTTTTTTCCCTTCCAGCAGCCCGCGGGCAATCCTTTTCCGGACATGGAGTTTCTCCTGATTGTGAGTTTATGGTTTCACCGCCTGCTGGGCGATGGATTGCTTTAATCTATGATAAGAGTCCACGTCCAAGCCTTTGTTCTTATGCAGATAGTCAAAGACCTGAGACACATTTTCATAATTTGTACCCAAATAAATAAGTTCGATACGACCGTCAAGGAAAGCGACTAAAGCAGTTGGTCTTGCCGGATTCGGTGGTGAGACAAAGACAGGATATCCTGTCGGCGTTTTGATCTTTTCGGTGACAACACCTTTTCCAAAATAAAGATATGGGGTTTCTGTGACTGGAGAATAGTAAACGGCAGGATATGGCAGATAATTGCCTTTTTGCAGAACATCTGGTGAATCAGGAAGATGCTTCTTATGATCGAAAGCATACATCTGCACTGCCAGTATCAGCTGTCTTAGGTTTGTCATAGAGATTATAGCTTTAAGTTTTGCAGTAACTTGAGGAGTGTGCGGAATGATACGCCGTCTGGTAAGAAGTTTTCTTACTTTCGGATCGCCGTTGCAGACGACAAAAGTTGAGATTTCAATGAAGTCCTTCTCGTATTTTACTTCAGGAACATCAAAAGTAATGAGAGCCGAAGGAATCAAATTTTTCATCAGGGAAGAAGTTCTGCTCCAGAGGCAGAAGGAAGGAATGATGTGTTTCCCATTTTTGCTGATAAACACACCCTGCATAAGATACAGAGTATGTTCCATATCATCCGCAATCCAGTAGTGGAAAGTCCCGTCGCAATCAGGAAGATGACAAGAACCAGTAATGAAATTGTTTCGCAGATCGTCTGATTGGAAAATGTTGTATCTTGGAAATTCAACCTTGACATCCTGGGCGCAAAGAGCCAGCGCAAGTAATGTGAATACCGCTGTCAGCCAAATGCGCATGAGATAGTTCTCCTGTTAAGAAAAAGAGAGGGGAAAGTTCCCCTCTCTGTGATTGCGTGTTATTTGTCGTTCAGAGCCACAACACCCGGGAGCTGTTTGCCTTCGAGGTATTCGAGGGAAGCGCCGCCGCCGGTGGAAATGTGAGACATCTTGTCGGCAAGGCCGCTCTTGTTGACCGCCGCGACAGAGTCGCCGCCGCCGATGATGGAGATTCCGCCGTTCGCCTTGACTTCGGCGACCGCCGCGCAGACACCGAATGTGCCTTTGCTGAATTTCTCCATTTCAAAGCATCCCATCGGACCGTTCCAGACAACCGTCTTGGCGCCTTTGATGGCGTTGCTGTAAAGCTCAACGGTTTTCGGGCCGATGTCAAGCCCCATCCAGCCGTCCGGAATATCGTCGCCGACAATCTGAGTGTTGGCTTCCGCGTCGAACTTGTCCGCAGCGACGTTGTCGACAGGGAGCAGGAAGCTGACGCCGAGCTCTTTCGCCTTGGCGATCATGTCTTTTGCATAGTCGAGCTGGTCAAGCTCGCAGAGAGAGTTGCCGACGCTGTGCCCCTGGGCTTTCAGGAAGGTATAAGCCATGCCGCCGCCGATGATCAGCGTGTTGACCTTCGTAAGAAGGTTGTTCACAACCGCAAGCTTGTCGGAGACTTTGGCGCCGCCGAGGATCGCGACAAACGGACGGACCGGATTCTCCACGGCGTTGCCGAGGTATTCGATCTCTTTCTCAAGCAGGAAACCGGCAACGGAGGTCGGGATGTATTTCGTGATGACCGCCGTGGAAGCATGGGCGCGGTGAGCCGTTCCAAATGCATCGTTGCAGTAGATGTCGCCGTAGGAAGCGAGTTTCTTTGCAAGTTCTTTCTGCTTTTCCTTGAGTTCAGCTTTTCTTGCCTTGAAATCTTCGTCGGATTCGCCGTCTTTCTGCTTCGCTTTCGCCTGTTCTTCTTTGTAGTAACGGGTGTTTTCGAGCATGACGATGTCGCCGGGCTTCATCGCGGCGACTTCAGCATCGGCTTTGCCGCAGTCCGCAACGAATGTCACGGGTTTGCCGAGGAGCTTGGAGAGGTATTCGGCAACGGGCTTGAGGCTGGTATCGGCTGTGATGCCCTTTTCATCGGGTCTGCCGAGGTGGCTCATGAGAACGAGGCTGCCGCCCTGTTCGAGAACGTATTTGATGGAGGGGAGAGCGCCCTTGATCCGGGTGTCGTCCTTGATGACGCCTTCTTTGAGGGGCACGTTGAAGTCCACGCGCATGACGACGCGTTTTCCCTTCAGATCAACATCGCGCAATGTTTTTTTATTCATGATGAATCTCTTTTCTGTTACAGGATTTCAGTTCAAGAAAAAAGGGCGGACGGATAGATGCCGTCCGCCCTTTGAAAAGGTAATGTCAGCTCAGAAATTACTTGCAGATGACGCGAGCCATTTCGAGGACCTTGTTGGAGTAACCCCACTCATTGTCATACCAGGAGCAGACTTTGACGAAAGTCTTGTCCAGAGCAATACCTGCCTTCTCATCGAAGATGGAGGTGCGGGCATCGCCGCGGAAGTCTGTGGAGACAACTGCTTCGTTGGTGTATCCGAGAATGCCTTTGAGTTCGCCTTCGGAAGCTTCCTTCATCGCGGCGCAGATTTCGGCATAGTCGGCTTCTTTCGCGAGCTCAACCGTCAAGTCGACGATGGAAACGTCGGAGGTCGGGACGCGCATGGACATGCCTGTGAGTTTGCCGTTGAGGGCGGGAAGAACTTTTCCGACAGCCTTGGCAGCACCCGTGGAGGACGGGATGATGTTTTCGAGGATGCCGCGTCCGCCGCGCCAGTCTTTCTTGGACGGGCCGTCAACGGTCTTCTGTGTGGCTGTGGCGGCATGAACCGTCGTCATGAGGCCGCGGACGATACCGAATTTGTCATTGAGAACTTTCGCGATGGGAGCGAGGCAGTTCGTTGTGCAGGAAGCGTTGGAGATGATGTCCTGGCCGGCATAGGTCTTGTCGTTCACGCCGTAAACGAACATCGGGGTACTGTCCTTGGAAGGAGCGGACATGATGACTTTCTTTGCTCCAGCCTGGATGTGCATGCGTGCCTTGGCATCTTCAAGGAAGAGGCCGGTGGACTCGACGACGACATCAGCCTGGACTTCGTTCCACTTGAGCTGTGTGGGGTCTTTTTCCGCTGTGAGGCGGATCTTCTTGCCATCGACGACCATGTAGCTGCCTTCGACTTTGATGTCGTGGTTGAAGATGCCGTGAACGGAGTCATACTTCAGCATGTAAGCGAGGTAGTCAGGATCGAGAAGGTCGTTGATTCCGACGATTTCGATGTCTTTGCTGAAATTCTCGACTGCTGCGCGGAAGACCATGCGTCCGATTCTTCCGAAACCATTGATACCGACTTTGATTGCCATTGTGTCAATCCTTCCATTATGTTGTTGGGTGTTTATATTTTAAAAGAATCCATTGTTTCACAATTCAATTGAGTAGATAAGATAGCGTGACAAGCGGATTTTGTCAAGTATTCCCGTCATTTTTTTTCATAAAAGTAAGATTGAGATTCAATTAGCTGTTTATTTATTCACAATATGCGGAAGAATGGCGGAGACAAGCCGTTCGAACATTTTCTCAAGCTGCGATTTTTCCTGATTGACTACTGGTTTTCCTCCCGGAATATGCTATATTTCCCCTTTCTACTTTGGAGGTAATGGTTAAAGTGTTTCCTGAAATCAAATACAGCGAGAAGGAGTTGCTCGGCAGAATCAATTCCACGACGGCGGCAGACATGGACCGCGCCCTTTGTGCGGGAGAAACTTCTTTCAATGATTTTCTGAGCCTTATTTCGCCTCTTGCCGGGGAACAGTATATGGACGCCATGCGCGAAAAATCGGAACGTATCCGGAAAATGCGTTTCGGAAATGTCGCAAGGCTCTATGCCCCGATTTATTTTTCCAATTACTGCGTCAACGGGTGCGTTTACTGCGGTTTCCGCACTTCCAACCATTTCAAGCGCCGCCGTCTTTCCATCGACGAAACCATTGCCGAGGCGGAAGTGCTCCGGAAATGGGGCATGGAATCCGTTCTCCTGATCGCCGGTTCCGATCCGCTCACGGTGAATCTTGAATATATGCTGCCGATTGTCCGCAGACTCCGTGAAATGTTCGCCTATATCTCCATTGAGCTTCATCCGCAGACTGTTGATTTTTACCGGGAGCTGATTAAAGCGGGGGTTCACGGGATGACGATCTATCAGGAAACCTATGATCAGGAAACTTACAGGAAACTTCATCCGACCGGGCCGAAGAGCGTTTACGGCAACCGTGTCGTCGCGCCTGAAAACGGTGCGCGCGCAGGATTCTACAATATCGGCGTCGGCGCGCTTCTCGGACTTTACGACTGGCGCAGCGAAGCGGTTTCCATGGCGGCACATACCCTGCACGTGCGCAAAATCAACTGGCAGGTGCGCAATCAGGTTTCATTTCCACGCATTACGCCGATGGAAGGCGGATTCGAGGTGCCGCATCCGGTCAGCCGGCATGATCTGGAACAGATGATGCTGGCGTTCCGCATTTATTTCCCGGAAATCGACATGTTCATTTCCACGCGCGAACCGCACGCATTCCGCATGAACGTGATCCAGACGTGCGCCACCCATATCAGCGCCGGCTCGAAAGTGAATCCCGGCGGTTATGTGGAGTCCGAAAAGCAGAAGGAATCCGCGGATGTCGGGCAGTTCACGGTTGTGGACGATCATTCTGTTCCGAATGTCGTCGCAAGCCTGAAAAAAATCAACATGGAACCTGTGTTCAAGGATTGGGACCCGCTGTTCCAATAAGGGCGGCATTTTCCTGTCAAGTCGGAATCGTTACTGAAATCTACGCTTTTCTCTTCTTGCGGAAAAGGCTTTTTCTGATTATAATTATAAATATGAAAATATTTTATAACAGACAGGAGGCCGTCTATGAACCGGAGCGTATCTCTTTTTGGAAAAGAGCAAGGACTGGATCAGGAAAATAAAAAGGAAGAAGTTAGGAAAAACTGTAATGCTCTCTGCCTGCCCGGGGATTCGTCATTCTCCCGGAGCAGAACGAAATCCCGCAGAGAACGCAGTCAATCCGCTCCCTGCCTTATTTTTCCTTTCTTCATTCAATTGTTGAATTGTTCTAATGTTCGATTGTTCAACTGCTTTCCCACTCCTTTTTCCTTCCGTGTTCCCTGTTCGATATTCTTACTTCGCAGGGTGAAAACAAGGATTTTCACTCTGATCGAGCTCCTCATCGTCGTAGCGATCATCGCGATTCTGGCAGGGATGATATTGCCTGTTTTGAGCAAGGCACGGGAGAGAGCCCACACGATCTCCTGTCTTAATCAAACCAAGCAAATTTCATTGGGATTCATTTCATATATCGGAGATTATGAT
>CAYTKK010000090.1:0-6226 GCA_964438355.1 uncultured Lachnospiraceae bacterium
AATCGTTAAAAATAAAATGGCGCCTCCGTTTAAGGTTGCTGAAGTTGAAATCGTTTATGGCAAAGGAATAAGTCGTGAAGGTTCGCTGTTTGAGTTGGCGCTTAAGTTTGACGTCATTGAAAAAAGCGGGTCATGGTTTAGTTATAACGGCGAAAAAGTCGGTCAAGGCAAGGAGGCTGTAAAGGCAAAGCTTGCCTCGGATTCTGATTTTTATTCTGAAATCGAAGCAAAAGTCAAAGCGCTCGCTCTCGAGAGTAACGATTTGTTCGAAGGCGACGATGACGACGATGTCGCTACGGAATAGGTTTTTATAAAGAATAGTTAATTTGTTGTTCGTTTGTCTATACTTTGGGTTGGATAATAAACACGAAGTCTTTCGTGGTGCTACGTATAAAATGAAAATTTATCGGGCGTTTTTTTCGTGATGCTGTAATTCCGATTATATAACTCTTGACAAATTCTATTGTTGAGTGTATAATAATCTGTAGGGGCAATTTAGTGCCTATATGTTTGTTTTATCATCCGTTTTGTTAGACGAGAACTTCGGATTTTAGGCAGATAATTAAAAATTAACTTATTAGTTACTATAAATTTTTAGGAGGAGACAGGAATGGTTCACAGCAATTCGTTGCTGTTGCTTTGCTTGTCCGGTTTAGATTTTGTATGGCTTATATTGGCAATAGTTATTGCACTCGTCGCAGGAATAGCTATCGGTATATTTGTTTTTTCAAAAGCGCGCGAGCGCAAAATCGGTGAAGCTAAGCAGATAGCAAACAAAATGGTTGAAGACGCCATTGTGGAAGCGAGAACGTTAAAAAAAGAAGCGCTTTTAGAGTCGAAAGAGGAAATTCACAAGGAACGTGTTGAATTCGATCGAGAGATAAAAGATAGGCGTTTGGAAGTTCAGCGTTCCGAAATGCGTGTTCAACAAAAAGAAGAAGCAGTAGAAAAAAAAGAAGCGGGACTTGACAAAAAAGCAGAGTCTTTAGAACAAGCGAAAAAAGAACTTGAAAACAAAAATCAGGCTCTTGCCGAAAAACAAGCGAAAGTCGATGCTGCGCACGATACGATGATTAGCGAACTTGAAAAGGTTGCTAACATGACGAAAGATGAGGCGAAAGGTGTGCTTATCGAAAGCATTGAGGAAGAGGCAAAGCGCGACGCGGCGAAAAAAGTAAGAGAAATCGAGGCGCAAGCTAGGGATGAAGCCGATAAAAAGGCGAAAGAGATAGTTTCTCTTGCTGTTCAACGTTGTGCCGTCGACCATTCTGCCGAGATAACGGTTTCCGTAGTAAGTTTGCCTAACGACGATATGAAGGGTAGAATTATCGGCAGAGAGGGCAGAAATATTCGCGCTCTTGAGAATGCTACCGGCGTAGATCTTATTATTGATGATACGCCGGATACGGTAGTCTTGTCCGGATTTGATCCGGTTCGTCGCGAAGTCGCAAGAATTACGCTGGAGCGTTTAATTGCCGACGGTAGAATACATCCGGCTCGCATAGAGGAAATGGTTGAAAAAACTCGTCGTGAACTTGATGAACAAATCAAGGAGACCGGCGAATCGGCTATGTTTGAAGCCGGCGTTTTCGGATTGCATTCTGATATTATAAAGTTGCTTGGGCGACTTAAGTACAGAACCAGTTACGGTCAAAACGTTTTGCGTCACTCGATTGAAGTTTCGCATCTTGCAGGCGCAATGGCTGCAGAGCTTGGTGCGGATGTAAATCTTGCGAAGCGCGCAGGTTTGTTGCACGATATAGGTAAGGCGGTCGATCACGAAGTAGAGGGTACGCATATAACAATCGGTGCTGATCTTGCGAAAAAGTACAAAGAAAATAAAGCGGTTATTCATTGTATAATGGCTCACCACAACGACGTAGAACCCCAGACGATTGAGGCTGTTTTGGTTCAGTGTGCGGACGCCATCAGCGGTAGCCGTCCCGGTGCGCGTCGCGAATCGCTCGAAAATTATGTTAAGCGTCTTGAAAAGTTGGAAGAGATTGCTAATTCACATGCGGGCGTCGAAAAGTCGTTTGCGATCCAGGCGGGCAGAGAGGTTCGCATTATGGTTAAGCCTGAAGCTGTCGATGACGCAGGAACGATATTCCTTGCAAAAGAAATTGCAAAACAAATCGAAAGCGAGATGGATTATCCGGGACAAATTAAAGTCAACGTCGTGCGTGAAATGCGCAGCGTAGAGTACGCTAAATAAATTGTAAAATTTTAGAATAAACAAAAAGCGTAAGAGTGAACGGCTCTTACGCTTTTTTGCAAAATTAAGTTGCTTTGTAATGTATTTCAAAATCTATACTATGCTGTATCCGTCGGTTGTAATTACAAACTTTTTTTCATTGAAAGTAATACGGCTTTTTTGTAGTATAACTGCCGAGAGAACCTATGTGTGTTAACGAGAATTTATTGTCAAAACCGCTTTTATTGTAAAAGATTTTGGTGTAAAATTATTACTGTAAAATTATTATTGGCGCGTTTTGAGCATAAAATTTAGTGTTTGTTTATATGGACGACGTTGTGTTTGTTTCTGTATTGAGTCGGCGTTAAACCCGCATTGTACTTAAAGAATTTAACGAATTGATTACCGTCTTCGAATCCGCAATGATGAGCAACGACATTTATAGGAAAAGTCGTATTAAGTAGGTATGATTTTGTGTAATTTATTCGTTCTTCGATGATAAATTCTTTCATTGAGATTCCTACGTTTTCCGTAAATAATCTTGATATGTAGCTTTTGTTGTAATTAAAAACTTCGCTGATGTCTTGCACTGTAAGGCGTCTGTCTGCATTTACGTGTATATATGCTTTAATTTCTCCGACCAATTTTGTTTGTTTGTCGCGAGCGTTTGCGTTTATATGCAAACGCATAAGCAGCTCTGCTAATTTTATATCGGTAAGTATTTGTGTTTCGCCGCCGCGTTGCAAGTGCATTAGTTCTCGAAACATAAAGTCGCCACCGACTTCGTTCATTGAGTATAGTGTAGTGGTAAATAGGGATTTAAGGGCAGTATCGTCGCAATAAAAATGTACCCAATAAAATTTAATTTCTGTCCCGTTCGGAGTTTTTTGCGTTCCTCCGTGTACTACGTTTGCCGGCATTATTAAGACGTCCTTCGGTTTAAGCGAAAACATTTTATCGCCTACTATAATGTCGAACGTGCCGCTGACGACGTACATAATTTCGTGTGTTTTTGTCGAGACGGTCGGGTGGACCCAAGAGTCTTTAGTGCTGAAAAGTCCGACAGAAGAGCAAGAAAGTCTAATATCATTAAATTCGATCATGGAAAACTCCTTTTAGATATTTTAGCATCGATGCGTGAATATCTGCAAGTAAAATAGAAAGAAAAAGTCAGATTTTTTCACTTTTTATACGAAATTTTACATTGACGACAGTGGATTTAGCAAATATAATATTTATATGTTAAAAGTTTTGTTACGGGAGAAAAATATGGCGATTAAAAATATAAGCTTTGAATCTGTAGAAATAACGGACGGTTTTTGGAAGAGTAGATATTGCATAAATGCGGACATTAGTATTTATGCGGTAAAAAAAAGATTCGAAGAAACAAATAGATTTAACGCTTTACGTTGCGTATCGGATTGTCAGACGCATTTTTTCTACGATTCCGACGCTGTAAAGTGGATTGAGGCTGTTGCGTATTTGCTTGTAAAAGATCGTAATAAATACGCCGATTTAGAGGATTTCTGCGATGAATTGATAAGCTCCGTAGCAAATAATCAACGCGATGACGGATACTTTAATTCGTATTTTATTAAATATGCGCCCGAAGATATTTTTAAGGATAGAGATAAGCACGAACTCTATTGTTTGGGGCACATGATAGAAGCGGCAATAGCTTACGATAGAGCGACGGGAAAGCATGACTTTTTGAATGTTTGCAAAAAGTACGTAGATTTTGTTAGAAAAGTATTTATGATTGATAAAAGCGCAGGCTTCGTCACACCGGGGCACGAGGAAATAGAGTTGGCGCTTTTCAAACTCTACGAGTACACTAATAATCATGAATATAAAGAATTGGCAGAATTTTTTATAAACGAACGCGGAAACAATGACCTGGATAAGTCGGAACCCAAATTCGTAACGCCTCAATATAAGCAAGACAGCAAACCTGTGCGTGATGTTGACGAGGCAGAGGGACACGCCGTTCGTGCAGTATATTTGTACAGTGCAATGGCAGATATGGCGCGATTGAATCCTAACGATAATGAACTTGCTAAAGCGTGTAAAAGAATTTTTGACGATATTGTAGAAACTAAAATGTATGTTACGGGTGGAATAGGTTCTACACGCGTCGGCGAGGCGTTTACCTCCGCGTACGATTTACCGAACCTAGACGCATATGCGGAAAGCTGTGCGGCGATAGGACTCGTTTATTTTGCGCAACGTATGCAAATGCTTGAGAATAACGCTAAATATGCAGACGTTATAGAACGTGTGCTTTACAACGGATTTTTAGCATCGACGTCGCTTGACGGAAAAGCTTTCTTTTACGAAAATCCGCTTGAGGTATGTCGAAGCGAATACGGCAAGATTAAAACAACCCAAAAAGTAGACTCTCGTGTGAAGAACGGCTGTATGCGTAAAGAGGTTTTTAGTTGTTCGTGCTGTCCTCCTAACATAAATCGTTTTGTTGCCTCGATTAGCGGAGTCATTTATTCCGAATCTGATGACGGCGTTTATGTAAATCAATACATATCGTCGAAATATAATGCGTGCGACGTCACGGTTAAAACTAATTATCCTGTAGACGGGCATGTTCGTATATCGGCAAATAAGTATTCGTATAATAAAATTTTTGTACGTATTCCGCCGTGGTGCGATGAATATAACGTCGTTTTTGACGGAAGAACATTAGAAAATTCGAGCGCTAAAAACGGATATCTTGCAATCGAAACCGATGAAAAATTCGTGCTCGATATATGTTTTAATATTGAACCGAATTTCGTTGAGAGTAGTCCTTTAGTTCGTGAAAACGCGGGTAAAGTTTGTCTTACGTGCGGTCCCGTAGTATATTGCTTGGAAGAAACCGATAACGGTCCGGATTTGTTTGCGCTAAGCGTAGATGTGAAAAACTGTAATTTTGTATCAAAATTTGACGAGCGCTTCGGACTTATGACTTTTGAGTGTCTGGGAGAAAGAGCTTTTGCGCAAAACGAATCTTCACTGTATATGAAGGTTGGCGGATATAAACGTGAGTGTGTAACGTTAAAATTTATACCGTACTATGCGTTTATGAATCGTGGCGAAAGCGATATGCTGGTTTGGATAAATGCAAAAAATTGAATTGCTATGATGATTTTATTTGGATAACTATTTTTTCAAAAATTCCGATGTAGCAATTAGAGAACAATTTAGAATAATTCGTGCAATAAGTCACAAAAAGGTAGCAGAACCGGCAACGTTGCTACCTTTTTGCATTTTATTTGAGTTTCGTCTTATTATAAAAAGAGAGCTTCCTAAGGTATTTTCTAATTACTTGTGCGTACAATAAATGGTGATTATGCTATAAAATAACGCAAATAAACAAAAAATGCTTGCGTTTTGTGGAGATACAGTGCTATAATGGTGTTGCGACGTAAACTGAATAGAAATTAAATCAAACGATACATATCCCCGGTAGAGATGTGTGTCTCTTTCGCGTTTACATATTCGTTTGATTTAATAATACATATGTTTGCGTCGCGGCAAGCGGAACAGTGCACTCTTTACAGTGCGTCATTTCGTTTGCGGGTGGCGCACTTTTTTATTGTGAAGTTTGCGTTGCCGACTCAAGAACCGCCTACGCGCGCCCATTGTATTGCTTCATAGTTTTTTCTTTGCCGAAGGCGGTAAAGTTCTTAATTATTTAGTAAAAAATGTGGGAGGAACAATATGAAAAGGAAATTGCCTGTAGTCGTTCTGTGTGTCTTGATGGCGCTTATGTGCGCGTTTTCGCTTTCGGCGTGCGTCGAGATCGAATTTAGGGTAAATTTTATCGTTGACGGAGTCGTTTACGACACGGTAAGCACAAACGGCAACGAAAACATCGAGATGCCCGAGGACCCGACCAAAGACGGATGTACGTTCGAAGGTTGGTATTTGGATAAAGACGTGTGGGAGCAACCCTTTACGTCCGAATCGCTGGCTAACGAAACGCTTACCCTTAACCTAAAGGTGTATGCTAAATGGAAATCCGATACGCCCGATGAT
>CAYTKK010000091.1:0-6155 GCA_964438355.1 uncultured Lachnospiraceae bacterium
ATAATTCCGCACATAGCGCTTCGAAGAGGAGTTAAAGTTATTAAGAACGGAGTCATCACCGCCGCCGAACTTTCGCGTGTAGGCGTTGCGGGTATATGTACGGGCGGAAACATTATGGGAAGTTCGGCTACGCTTACCGGCTCGTCGACTTGCGACGCAATTCGCAGGTTCAACGCCGACATATTCTTTTTTTCGTGTCGCGGAGTAAGTGTCGAACGCGGAATCACCGAGGGGACGGTAGAGGTTAGCGAGGCAAAAGAGGCTATGCTTGCTCGTGCAAAGCGAAGAGTTCTTTTGGTGGATTCCGGCAAATTCGGCTCGGCGGCGTTTTGTTCGCTTGCAGTGCCGCAAATAGATTACGTTATTACCGATGCGTTCGACTCGGGACTTCGCTCGTATTTCGAATCGTTGGGCGCTAAGTACATCGTCGTATAATCGACTTATCGCGAAAACTAACAGATAAATCGCAAAAAAACAGTTGACAACAGCGCCTTAATGGGATTATAATAGCAAAGTAGTCGTGTTTTTGACTAAAGGACGCATACATTATGAAGAACATTTTTTACTTTAACTATTATTTTTTTAGCGGTGGAATTTTGTAAAAGCTCCATAATTTTTGCGTCTAAAAAAATATAGGCGTAATCGAAAGCGGAGCGATTGAAGTTGCTCCGCTTTTTGTTTTTTAGCAAATAAAACGTCAATGTCACATCTAGGAGAAGAGCAATGATTGTAGTAGTCAAATCGGGAAGTCCGGAAAAGCAAGTAAAGAACCTTATTTCGTGGATAGAGGCGCAA
The DNA here is from genome assembly GCA_964438355.1 of uncultured Lachnospiraceae bacterium. Lineage (GTDB taxonomy): Bacteria > Bacillota > Clostridia > Christensenellales > Pumilibacteraceae > UBA10677. Next base: position 796 of record CAYTKK010000091.1, read on the forward strand.
GGACTGGGCGTACACGTGTCCGTAGGCAAATATTCGACGATAATAGGTCTTATCGGCGATACGACAAAAATAGACGCCGACCTTATCGAGGGACTGGACATAGTCGAGGCGGTAAAGAAAATATCCGAGCCGTTCAAAAAGGCGAACCGTAAGTTTCATCCCGAGGACACGGTTGTGGAAGCGGGCGGCGTCAAGATAGGCGGCGGCAATTTCGCCGTTATGGCAGGGCCATGTTCCGTAGAATCGGAAAGTCAAGTTCTCGGTATAGCGGAGAGCATATGTCGCTCGGGTGCCAACGTGTTAAGGGGGGGCGCGTTTAAGCCGCGAACTTCGCCGTATGATTTTCAGGGACTGAAGGCGGACGGAATCGAGCTTCTTTTGGAGGCAAAGGCGAAGACCGGTATGCCGATTGTAACCGAAATTATGAATGCGAATCACCTCGACCTTTTCGAGGACGTCGACATCATACAAGTGGGCGCGCGCAATATGCAGAATTTCGAACTTCTTAAGGAATTGGGTAGGACGAAAAAACCCGTACTTCTTAAACGCGGACTTGCAAATACAATGAAGGAATTGCTTATGAGCGCCGAATACATTATGGCGGGCGGCAACGAAAACATCATTTTGTGCGAGCGCGGAATAAGGACCTTCGAAACGTATACGCGCAATACGCTGGACCTTTCGGCGATTCCGATGCTTAAGGAATACACGCACTTACCTGTTATAGTCGACCCCTCTCACGCGACGGGAATAGCAAGGCTCGTTAAGCCTATGGCGCTTGCAGCCGTAGCAGCCGGGGCGGACGGACTTATGATAGAGGTGCATAACGATCCCGCGCACGCGCTGTGCGACGGAGCGCAATCGCTTACGCCCGAGCAGTTTGACGACGTTATGACGAGCGTCAGAAAAGTTGCCGCCGCCGTAAGATAAAAACGAGCGACAACACCGATTAAAGAGGAAAAACATATGAAAATAGGAATTGTAGGACTGGGACTGATAGGCGGCTCGCTGTGTAAGGCGTTTAAGTACTCCGAAAAGGCGGAGGTTTTCGGTTACGATTGTGATCCGCTTACCACTCAAATAGCGTTGATGTCCGATTTTATCGACGGAGAATTGGAAGGGCGCGAAGCGGAGTGCGACTTCATAGTGATTGCAGTCAACGCCGAAGCCACTGTGGATTACGTGCGCGATAATGCGACGAAATTCAAAAAAGATTCGATTGTAATTGATTGTTGCGGCGTCAAAGGCGCGGTATGTTCCGCTTGTTTCGAGATTGCCGAGGCAAACGGTTTCCATTTTATCGGCGGGCACCCGATGGCTGGCACGCAATTCTCCGGACTTAAGCATTCACGGCAGGATTTGTTCGTAGGACAGAATATGGTTTTTGTTCCTAAATCCGGCGAGGATATGATGGTTATGCAACGTGCTCGCGATATGATTGTGCTTGCGGGATTCGGTTCCGTTTCGGTGACTACGGCGGAAAATCACGACAAGGTTATCGCGTTTACTTCGCAACTGGCGCACGTTGTGTCAAACGCTTACGTAAAAAGTCCGCAGGCAAAAGTGCATAAGGGATTTTCGGCAGGCTCGTACAAAGATCTTACGCGCGTTGCTTGGCTAAACGAAAGAATGTGGGCGGACTTGTTTTTGAAGAACGCCGACAATATTTCGTTTGAAATTCGGCATTTGATAAACGAACTCGAAAAATACGATTCCGCCGTTAAGTCGGGCGACAAAGAAACTCTCGTGGCGCTTTTACGCGAAGGAAGAGAGGCAAAGGAGAGGTGCGATAAAAGATGAACAGAGTTCATATCGACGCGTCGAAAAGCTATGACGTGATTATCGGTAGCGGCTTCGTTTTTGGTGAAGCGCCCGTTATCATTAAAGAATGCATAGGCGACGGAAAGGTAGCCGTGATTACCGACTCCAACGTTAATGCTCTTTACGGTGCGAAAATGCGCGAAACGTTGGAACAAGTAAAGATAAAGTACGAGATGCTTGTAGTTCCCGCAGGAGAAAAGAGTAAAAGCGGAAAGACGTATTTGTCCGTTTTGGAAAGATTGGCGGAGGGCGAATACACGCGTTCGGACGCAATCGTGGCGTTTGGCGGCGGAGTGATAGGCGATTTGGCGGGATTCGTCGCCGCAACTTATTTGCGCGGCGTGAAGCTCGTGCAAATTCCCACCACGCTTTTGTCTTTTGTCGACAGCAGCGTCGGCGGAAAAACCGCGATAAATCTTTCTGCGGGGAAAAATCTGGCAGGGGCGTTCTATCAACCGGAGGCGGTTTTGTGCGATTATGATTTCAGCAAAACTTTGCCACCCCGAGAAGTGTCTTGCGGAATGGCTGAAATTATCAAATACGGTATGATTTTCGACAAGTCTTTGTTGGAGCTTTTGGAATCGGGAATGGATAAACACGCCATCGAGGTAATTACTCGTTGTGTTGAATTAAAAAAATCCGTCGTAGAGCGTGACGAAAGAGACAACGGCGAGCGCCAACTTCTTAACTTCGGACATACGCTCGGACATGCTGCGGAAAAAGAAAGCGGATATCGTTATTCGCACGGTCAGGCTGTCGCGTTCGGAATGCAACTTATAACTCGCGCTGCCGAGCGCGCCGGCGATTGCGAATCGGGAACTGCCGAGCGACTGGACGCTCTTTGTGCTAGGTACGGCTTGGAAGTCGGTTGTCGTTACGGCAAAGAAAAGCTACTTGCGCATACGGGCGTAGACAAAAAGCGTAAGGGCAACGACATTACGGCGGTTATTCCCGCGTTTGCAGGTAGGTGTTTTCTTAAAAAAATGACCGAAGAAGAGTGGAAGGAGTACGTTCTGGACTGATGAAAGTAAGCGTAACTGCTAAAAAAATCGGCGGCGAGATTAAGATAATATCTTCGAAATCCGAGTTGCACAGACTGATAATATTGGCGGCGTTGTGTAAAAGCGGCGAAAGTACGCGCATTTATTACAACGGCGAAAAAAGCGAGGACGTCGTCGCGACTGCGGAGTGTATTAACGCGATTGTCGCCCGAGTTACGGACGAGGGCGAATATTTCGAGGTTACGCCGTACGCGGAAGCAAAGGACGGCAAGCGTATTTGCGTGGGCGAAAGCGGTTCGACCGTTCGGTTTTTGTTGCCCGTGCTTTCCGCGCTTGGCGTTTCGTACGAAGTCGAAGCGCGCGGCAGACTGCCAATGCGTCCGCTTTCTCCGCTTCGGGAGATAATGGAGGCGCGCGGAGTGTCCGTAAGCTTGAAATATCCGCTTTGCGTAAGAAACAAACTGGTTATCGGCGACGTGGAAATAGCGGGCAACGTAAGTTCGCAGTTTATATCCGGACTTTTGATGGCTCTGCCTCTTTGCGGAGGCGGCTCGGTGAGGGTAACGGGCGATTTTCAATCTAAGCCTTACGTGGATATAACCGTCGGCGCGATGCGAGCGTTCGGAGCGCAAGTGGAGGAAAAAGGAAACGTGTACGTCGTAGGCAGTTCGCCGTACGCTTCGCCCGGCGCGGTAACTGCGGGCGGCGACTGGTCGAACGCGGCGTTTTTTGCGGTTTTGGGCGCAATCGGCGGCGAAATTAAGGTGGTCGGACTCGATGCAAATTCCAAGCAAGGCGATAAGGCGATAACTAAATTGCTTGACGAGCTAGGCGCAAAAGTAAGCGGAAACGACGGCGTTATGCAATTTGCGCCCGGAGCGTTATGCGCAACGGAAATTGATGTGCGCGATATACCCGATCTTGTTCCCGCTTTGGCGATAGCGGCGGCGCTTGCAAAGGGAAAGACAGTCGTTAAAGGAGCGAGTCGACTTCGGCTGAAAGAAAGCGACCGCATTAAATCCGTAGCGGCTATGCTTGCTTCGTTGGGAGTAAAAGCCGAAGAAACAGACGACGGATTGATTATCGAGGGTGCCGAACGGTTTGTCGGCGGGACGGTGGACTCGTTCGGCGATCATCGAATAGTAATGGCGGCAAGTATCGCCGCGGCGCGCTGCGACGGAGCAATAATAATCGAAGGTGCGCAAGCAGTTAAAAAATCCTATCCGCAGTTTTTTGTCGAGGCAAGGAAGCTCGGGATAGAAGCAACGGAGGTCGAATAGTATGTCGGCAACTTACGGTAGTAAAATAAAGGTAACCGTGTTCGGACAGTCGCATGCGCCGGCAATAGGCGCGGTTGTGGACGGACTGCCCGGCGGTATTAAAATAGATAAGGAACGCCTTGCGGCTTTTATGGCTAGGCGCGCGCCCGGACAGGCGTTGTCTACTCCGAGGAAAGAATCTGATTCGGTAGAGTTTATTTCCGGACTTAACGAAAAGGGCGAGACCTGCGGAGCGCCGCTGTGCGGAATAATTCGCAATACCGACGTGCGTTCGGGCGACTACGATAATATTCGCGTTTTGCCTCGTCCCGCTCACAGCGATTATACGGCTTTTCTAAAGTGGGGCGAAAGTCACGATATAAGGGGCGGCGGACAGTTCTCGGGGAGACTAACCGCATGTTTGTGTATGGCGGGCGGCGTTATAATGCAGTGGCTCGAGACGCTCGGGATAAAAGTCGGCGCTCACGTATTAAAAGTCGGTGCGGTTACGGATGCGCGTTACGACGCGACTAGCGAGGTAATACCTTCTAACGTGCCCGATTTCCCCACCGTTGACGAAAATGCGGCGGCAAGAATGCGCGTCGAGATTGAAAACGCGCGTTCGCTCGGTGACAGCGTCGGAGGCGTAATAGAATGCAAAGTGGTCGGAGTTCCCGCGGCGCTTGGCTCGCCTATGTTTGACGGAGTCGAAAACAAGCTTGCGCAGATAATGTTTGCGATTCCCGCAGTAAAGGCGTTCGAGGTCGGAAGCGGCTTTTCGGGTTGCGAAAAACGAGGAAGCGAGAATAACGACGAGTACGCCTTTGTAGACGGAAAAATACGTACGCTTACAAACAATGCAGGTGGGGCGTTGGGCGGAATTACCGACGGAATGCCGCTTGTTTTTAAGGTCGGAATCAAGCCTACGCCGTCGATTTCTCTTCCGCAACGTTCCGTGGACCTTAAAACTAACGAGGAGCGCGAGCTTGTAATCGGCGGAAGGCACGACCCGTGTATAGCGATTCGCGCAGTGCCCGTCGTCGAAGCCTGCGCCGCGATTGCCGTTGCGGATATGCTTATGGAAAATAATGGAATTCGTCAAGTCTAAAAGACGCTCGGAGAAAAAACAATGGATATAAAAGAATTAAGAGAACAAATTGACGGTATAGACCGACAGATTACAAAACTATTTTGCGAAAGAATGAAAGTTGCCGAGAGTATTGCCGGTTACAAGCGCGAAAACGGATTGTCGGTGCGCGACAGCGAGCGCGAGCGTAAG
>CAYTKK010000092.1:0-6063 GCA_964438355.1 uncultured Lachnospiraceae bacterium
AACGACACAACGGCCCTCGAACCCTCCCGCAAAACAAAACACCAAAAAAATACAAATTATTTCATCGGCATCATTCATCTGGACAAGCCGTTGAATCTGACCGGCAAGCAAGTCAAACTCAAAATAACCACATCCACTCCGGGAGAAATCATCGCGCTGGCTGTGCGTTTCTACAACGCAGGAGAAAAAACACCCTGCTGGAGTTTCATGAAATGGGGAAAAGTCTTCGACGGCACCGGCGCCATTGCACCGGCACTCTTCCCGGGACAGAACAAAATCCTGGCATGGGAAAAAGCAAAAGTAAACGGCAAGGCGGCAGACCGGGTTGATACAATCAGGTTCTGGCTCGGCTCCGTCACTCCGGATGTGAATATCAGTGCGGTGTTCGGCAATTTCACGATCAGCGATGCGCCGCAGCCGCGTCCCGCCATCGCGCCGTATGCCCAGGAACCGGCAAAGGCCATGCATCCGGCGGGGTCGATCAAACAGGCGGACATCAACCGGGCGCGGGAAAACATCAGACTTCACCAATGGGCAAGGGAAGAGCTTGCCGGACTGCGCAAATCTGCGGAACTCTGGATGAAACGCACTCCCGGGGAAATCACCCAATGGATTCCGGCGGAGGACGCATGGTTCAAATGTCTTTGCCCGAATTGCGGGACACAGCCGGAATTTGCATGGAGGAAAGAATCTCTTTCCCCCGACGGTAAAACAATGCAATGCACCAAATGCAAAATGGTCTTTCCGAATGAGAAATACCCGGAAGACCGCACTTATACAATCAAAACGCCAAGGGGAAATCTGAAGACAATTCGTTACCACCATGGAAAAGACCAGATCGCACAGGGTGAAAACTATGGTCCGAAATATCATATTTCAGGAGCAGTCAATTATTTGAAAATCCGACAGCTGCCGAATATTTACTCCGCTGCCGCCGTCTATGCGCTCACCGGAGAAAAGGCATACGCGCAAAAAACGAGGGATGTCCTTGTCCGTTTTGCGGAAGTGTATCCGGAGTATGTCTATAAATTCCGCGCAACCGCCTACGATTCACCGGAAAAGCATAAAATGGCGGGAAAACTCTGTGCCTGGAAATATCACGACAGCGTGTTTCTCCCTCAACTTCTGGAAGCTTATTCCCTGACCTGCAACAGCGGAGTCTATTCCGATGCGGACAAGCTCAAGATAGAGAATGGAATCTGCCGGGAATATAAGCACATGATCATGGCATACCCGCCAACCGCCGACTGGTGCCGGAACGCAGTCCCGGCTCACATGACGGCAGCGGCGTATTGTGCTGCAATACTCGGCGACCACGAACTCATGGACTGGGTACTGAAAGGGACTGAGGGGTTTCCTGCGTTTCTTCAGAAATATTATCACAGAGATGGAATTTTCTATGAGAACAGTGCGGCATACCATAATATGGCGACTGTTCCCCTGTATCCTCTGGTCAGTCTCCTCCAGGGATATTCAGACCCGCCTGCCTGCCGGGCGCCGGACCGTTATGACAACCTTGACCTGCAGAAATTAATTCCGTCTCTGCCCGTTATCCTGTCCGGCATGGCAAAAGCGACGCTTCCCACGGGATATCTCCCCGCAATCAATGATTCCCAGCGTATGACGAGGCAGCCACTCCGCCTGCTGGAACTCGCATCAAAGCTTTATCCGACAGCGGAAATGCGCGAACTGCTCCTGTGGTTCAGCAGGAACTACTCATCTTCGTGGGATCTGAAATACTCTCTCTTCCTGCGTGATCCCCAATCTCCGGCGGAATCCTCTCCGAGTGTGCCGTCTTCACTCAGGAAGAGCACTGTTTTTCCGGGCGGAGGCTGGGCGTTCCTGCGCATTCCGGGGAATGCGGAAACGAGTGCGCTGGTGTTGACCTATGGCAAATACGCCCCGCATGGACATAATTCCATGCTGAGTTATCTTTACTGCGACAACGGACAGGAAGTCATCAGCGATCTCGGCTATCTCTCCTGGTGGCATCCTGACCGGTTATGGCTCATTTCACCGCTTGCGCACAATCTGGTAGTCGTGGACAAAAAGCCACAGGATGACAGGCGCATTGCACGGCCTGAACTTTTTGCGGGAAAGTCCCGTATCCCCGCCATGCGATTCAATGCACCGGACTGCTATCCCGGAGTCACGAAAGAATATTCCCGCATGATGTTTGCCGTCCCTCTCTCCGGGAAACGGCAGTATCTGGTTGATTTCTTCCGTGTCAAAGGCGGCAGTACACATCTTTGGACGTTCCATGCGGACGGAAAAGCTTTCAAAATGCCGGACTCCCTGCATGTTACACAAGCGTCAAAAGAGGAAATCGGCACCGGCCAGCTCGGCAGCGAGTGGCTGAATCATTTAAGAAAAGGCGAAAACAGTGCAGGGACACGGACTTTCATCTGGCAATATGACTCCGCCCTGACAACCGCACTTCATTTTCTTACGGATACCCCAGTAACATTTTTCCTTGCCGGAGCCCCCGGACTGCGGGATCAGTCGTCCCCTTATAAAAAAGTCGAGCTCAACCTGTTGTTTGCCCAAAAATGCGGACCGGACAACACCTTCGTTTCCATAATTGAGAATTCACGCGGAAAACCGGAAATCAGAAATGCCGTTCTGCTGAAAACTTCCGGACATAGAGCAAGCGCCGCTAAAGTCACGACAGATTCCGGCACGGATTTATTTCTGTTCGCGGAACCGGGCGGCGGAAAAGTATTCCTGCCGGATTACCCGGAATTTACCATGACGAACCGGTCCGGTATCGTCCGTCTTGATCCGCAGGGAAAAGTGAAATATCTCTGGAGCGAAGGAAACGGCGAACTGCGCTTCGGCAATTCTGTCCTGAAAGGAACGCCGCCGGTGACAGGCAGAATAAAAACAATCAAAGGGCACAGGCTGTTTACAAATCTGCGTGACACTCCTGCTGAAATCGCCGACAACTATCTGCACGCAGCAGATCACTATGACGGGCTCTACCGCCTGTCAAAGGCGGAAAAAGAATCCGGAGAAGTGGTTCTGCACCTCGATTCTTCAGAAGTGATTCGCCTGAACCCCAATGACATATTTGAGATTCACACCTATCAGGAAAAGGATTTCTGAAATGAGAAATACTTTGCGTTGCGCAGTGGTCGGTGCGGGACGGATTGCGTGGGGATTTCACCTGCCGCAAATCTGCATGAGGGAGGGGTTCGAGCTTGCCGCCGTTGCGGACCCGGACAGGCAGCGTCTTGAGGAGGTGAAACACGCCTTTCATCCGGCGGCTGTCTTTACGGACCTGGAAACCATGCTCAGAGAGGTACATCCCGACCTGACCGTAATTGCTTCCCCGACGATTTTTCACAAAGAACAGGCGCTCCTCGCATTCCGTTACGGGAGCGATGTGTTCTGCGACAAACCTGCCGGACTCAATCTGAAAGAGGCCTCCGCAATGTACGGAGAGGCGAAACGGCTCGGACGAAAATTAATGACATATCAGCCTCACCGCATCAACAGCGAGGGACTTACGGCGCGCGCGATCCTGCAATCGGGCAGACTCGGCAGACTTTATCTGATCGAGCGGCACATCAGCAACTATGTAAGGCGAAACGACTGGCAGGCATTCTCCGGCAACGGCGGCGGAATGCTCCTGAACTACGGTTCGCATTATATTGACCAGCTGCTCTACCTGACACATGATACGGCTGCCCGCGTCAAATGCGAACTCCGGCGCGTGATCACCTGCGGCGATGCCGATGATCTCGTAAAAGCCATGATTACGACAAAACACGGCATTCTGCTGGAGCTCGACATCAATCAGGCGACGGCGTATCCGCTTCCCGAATGGCGGATTTGCGGCACCCGCGGCTCTGCGGTTTATTCCAACAGACAATGGAACATCCGTTACTGCGAACCGGATGCTCTCCCTCCTGTCCGGGCGGATCACACCCTTGCCGCCGCAGGGCGCCGCTATCCGTCGGAACAGATCGAGTGGAAAGAGGAAAATATCCCCTGCATACCGGCGGATCCGGGGCTGTATTATGATTACTGCCGCGATTATTTCGCCGGAAACGGCATGCCGTTTGTCCTGCCGGAAGAAACACTGGAGGTGGTCCGGACCATTGAACTCTGCCGCCGCGATGCGGAAGGGCAGGAGTTTTCTTCCCCGGTCACGGAACATATGCTTCAGGTTACATGAAGAAACACGTAAGTATTCTTCTCGTCTCAAGGACTCTGCTCCGGGCGCTTTCATGAGGCCATGCGTTACAGCATGGCGATTCATTTGTGAAAAATCAAACAGAACAGGCGCGATGAAGGAAATCACCGGTGAACCCGCTTCCGGCGGAGCAAAATGAAATCCTGCAAAATATTTATGGTTTCATTTCACCCATTACAGCTTGAAAAAAAACGATATCATGCTATTGTTAATCAATTCACACTTTCAGATTTTTTCCGCGGATGGGCCGCGAACGGGATCTGGAAAAAATAATACTGAATACAGATATGAAACTTCCATCACTGAAAATAAGAAATCTTGAAAGCAGATATCCCGTGATTCAGGCGGGAATGGGCGTACGCATCGGAATGGCCGAACTGGCATCGGCGGTCATCAGAAACGGCGGATACGGAACGATTGCCAGTGTCGGAATCGGCGATGTCGAACGCGGCAAGATCAGATTCGTGGAGGAGTGCAACGAGAATTTTGCGCTCGAAATCCGCAAAGCAAGAGAGCTCGCGGAAGGCAGGAAGCCTCTCGGCGTCAATGTCATGGTCGCCCTTTCCAATTATGAGGAAATTGTCCGTACCGCAGTGGCGGAAGGTGTGGATTACATCATCTCCGGAGCCGGACTCCCCCTGCCCCTTCCCGAATACGTCGGAGATGCCGATATCGCCCTGATCCCCGTGATCTCCAGCGGGCGCGCATTTGAAGTCGTGGTGAAAACATGGCTCCGCAAATACAGCCGCAAGCCGGATGCGGTCATCATCGAAGGCCCGAAATGCGGCGGACATCTCGGCTTCACGCTCGATATGATTGAACATCCTGAAACCTGTTCCATGGACAAGCTGCTCGTGGAAGTCAAGGAAGTCGCAGGCCGTTACGGGCTTGATATTCCTTTCATCGCCGCCGAGGAGGTCGCATGCCGCGAGGACATTGAAAAGTTCCTGAACATGGGATTCGACGGCGTTCAGATCGGAACCTATTTCATCACGACGGAGGAAGCGGGCATCGCGCGGGAAAGCAAACAGGTTTTCGTCGATGCAAAACCGGAAGACGTCGTCGTAATCAAAAGCCCTGTCGGACTGCCGGTCCGTGTGCTCAACACTCCGCTTGTCCAGCGCGTTCTCAGCGGCAACCGGGAAAGATTCACCTGTCCCTACCGCTGTCTGCGTTCCTGCAATCCGGCGAAGTCTCTCTTCTGCATTGCGCGCGCCCTCCTTGCGACATGGCGCGGCGATACGGAAAACGGTCTTTACATGACCGGCTGCAACATCGGGGCGACCACAAAGATTTTCCCCGTCAAAGAGTTCTTTGACACTCTGGAAGGCGAATAAATCACCTGAAATGGTTTTCTCAGGGCAGGATTGATATCCTGCCTTTTTTATTTGCTCCTCTCTCCATAATCAGCATCCTGTTTTGATATACTAAATATTTTATTAAACTTTTTTTTATAATTCAGGAATTGTTTTTCCCGTCATATCCTTGTATAGTTACTCCAACTACAATATGAAACAGCGAAAAGGAGGAATCATGAGTTTCCTGAATAATGGAATCACCGGGCACAGAGGGGATCTCCAGCATCATGCGGAAAATACGCTGGAAGGGTTCCAGGCGGCGATAGAACTCGGTGTCGACTGGCTTGAAACGGACCTGCGTGTGACGAGGGACAACATCATCGTGCTCAGTCATGACGAGCATACGGGAAACTATGCGGAAAAGAAATTGTTTATTCATGAAACCGAATTCAGCGAGCTGCGCAGGCTGAACACATCAGCCATGTTCAACCTGTCTCACCCGGAACTGCCGGAAAGGAACACACGCATTCCAACCCTCGCGGAAGCCATGGAACTGGTCAAAGGTCA
>CAYTKK010000093.1:0-2626 GCA_964438355.1 uncultured Lachnospiraceae bacterium
TTTGAAGACGATTGGAACTTTTTCACATTTTTACGGCAATGACTACAATGATTATATTGTGCCGTCCAGCCTTAAATCGACAAAAGAAGGAATCACCCTGCCGGCGTCAAGTGACGTTTTCGGAGACGGCGATGGGAATAAAAGTGCTTATTATATGGTTTTCAACGCCCTGGGATATACAAAATTTTATAAACGCGGAGGTCCGGATGCAGTAACGAACGGAGCCAAAATCTTTTTCTGTCCCTCCATGTATGTCAAATCAATGTTCTCTCTCATGTACTGGGGTGCCACCAGCTACTGCGTCAGCAGCGCTGTGCTCCATAAGAATCCGTGGTATTTCGGCGAGGCGGAATCCAACAAGAACTGGTTCCGTTTCGCCGACGTCAAATCCGCCAGCAAAAAATGGTATATCAGCGACGGTGCAAGCACAACGGAATATACTTCATCCGGTTTTCTCATGATCCCGAACGGCTATTCTCCCGGAGACGGCGCAAGCGTTCCCCACGACTGGCACCGGGGCAATGTGAACATGCTCCATGTCGGCGGAAATGTATCTTCCTACCATGCCAGATATACCTATGGGAACAAACTGAATTATCTTGCAACAACGCAAAACATCCGCTATGACCGGTAACATTGAAACGGGAAATCCTATGAAAAAAATACTTTTCTGCGCCACTCTGTTCCTCGTCACCCTCATCACAGCCGGAGCACAGCCGGAATTGCAATGGAATTTCCGGAACGGAACGCAAAAGGGCAAAACATGGTCTTTTCAAAGTACGGATTCCAAGCGGAAAGGAACCGTCACCTGCAACGATTATCTGTCCGGAGGCGGCGTCAACGGAGGCGGGGCTCTGGTCTGCGGACCGGGAAAAGCACACCGCGCCTATTTCGGCAAGCTGTCGAACTCCTCTGCGGCGATTGACATCACATTCAAGCTGAATGCGCCGCCGTCGCGGAAAATGACGCTGTTTTCCTATCAGGAAAATACATGGGGACGCGCCTACTTCGGAATCTATCTCATGCCCGGCTCACGTTTCGGAATTCTTTTCAATATCGACAACAAACAGGAAAAGAAAAAATTCTCGCTTGAAACCGCACCCGCAGCACTTCATGCCGGCAGTTTCCATACCCTGCGCGTGACGGTGAGTTCCGGCGGAATGGCGCGAATCTATCTGGACGGCAAACTGCTGAAAGAGGATAACGGCGCCATGAGTTTTTCCGATTTCACAGCGCCGCCTGTGGACGCCTATCATCCGTTTGCGACACTCGGCCATTCCTATTGGGGCTGCAACGTCGGAGAACCGTTCGACGGTCTTATCTCAGGCTTGAAGATCATGGACTTGCCGGCGGAAACACCGGCGGTGGAAAATACGCAGGAGAATGACTCAGCCACACGCGCAGACGCCAATCTCCTGCTGAAAAGGACAGACGCAAGTCCCGTGATCGACGGCAGGCTCGATGATTCCTGCTGGAAATCGGCGGAATGGACCGCCCCGTTTCTTGTGCTCGGCGCCATGAGCCAGAGCATCAACGGACTATGGGAAACAGCCGATTCCAAATTTCAGAAGACGGCGTCCAGTGCCGCAATGCTTTACTCCGGCGACACGCTTTATGCCGCAATCCGTTCTCCGTATCCTGCGGGAATGACGCTGCGCGCCGAACAGAAGGCCGGTGAAAATATCTGGCTGGATGACTGTGTGGAGTTCTTTCTGCGCCCCGAAAACAGCGACGCCTATTACCAGCTTCTCGTCAACGCAAACGGAGCGTGGCAGGGAATGAAACATTTCTCCAATGGGAAAAGCGAAGCATGGACACCGGCAGGAGTGCAAATCGCGGCGTCCCGTTCCGCCAATGCATTCGATATTGAACTTGCGCTTCCGCTTGCCGCTCTTGGGAAAACAGCTCCGGCACCGGGAAGCGTCTGGACCGGCAACTTCGCACGGGAAGGCGCGACCTGCGGCGGGCTCAGCAGCTGGGCGCCGGTCGGAACCAGTTTCCTCGCACCGGACCGTTTCGGCAAATTCGTCTTCGGAAGCAGGAAAGACTACTTCTCAAACTTGGCAAAACCTCTGGAAGCGGAACTGAAAGCGCTTCCGAAACCGAACCGGACGGCGGAAAACGCTCTTGTGAAATTCAAACAGGATGCCCAGGCAAAGGGAGAGTCCCGCAAAAACTGGACGGAACTCCACAACCGGCTCGGAATGGTCGCCAACATGGTGATCCAGGCGGTCAACAGCGGAAAGACACATTTCGTCTGGCAGGATGACATCTGGGCGAATTTCGGTCCGGACCGCAAGATTCCGTTCGGCACAAGGGAGCTGAATACGCTGAATCTGGAAGTCGCCAGAGGCGCGCGCGCAATCACGGCATTTCTCGTCACCAATCTTTCCTCCCGCGCCCTGATGACAAACCTGTCCTTCACCGCGGACAAAACTTCAAAACATCTTGAACCGCTGGTGCGTTTCCGCGAAACGGCATTCATCGAGCTCCACGGCGGAGCCATGATTCCCGATCCTCTTTTCGAGCTGCCGCTCGGCAGTATGCTCCGCGTCGCCCCCGGCAATACCGGAATGGTATGGCTGGATGTCGATACCTCGGGTCTGAAACCGGGAACCTATGCGGG
>CAYTKK010000093.1:2726-5971 GCA_964438355.1 uncultured Lachnospiraceae bacterium
CCGGAATTCTCTCTCTGGTCGCCGATCAAACTGGACGACGGGACATGGGTCAATTTCATGCAGCCGAAATGGCAGGCGGAATTGGCAAAGCGTCTGCGCCTTCTGCGCGACTGGCTCAAGGAAAAGGGATTCGGGTATGAACAATATGCATTCTATCCGACCGACGAACCGCACGGCGATCCGGAAAATCCCAGGGACAAGGCACACTTCGCCTTCGCCGGGGGAAAGTTCATCAAAAGCATTGATCCGAAGTTCCGCCTGTTCGCAAATCCCTACAAACTGGATGACGGACGCCAGCAGCGCTACTTTGAACTCTTCGACATTCTGGAACCGTTCTATCCGCAGATGAACCGGAAACTCATTGACGAATACCGGAACAGCGGACGCGAAATCTGGACCTATTCCATTTTTGAAAAAAGCGTTCAGGCACAGCGCTATCGTCACCTGTTCTGGGAAAATCTGGACGCGGGATTCCAGGGCCCCGCAACCTTCTACGATCTCTTCGCCATGAGCGGCGACGCATTCAACTCCTACGACTCCGCCCCCGGAAGCAAGGTCATTGCCGATTACGGCACAATCTATGAAAACAGACGGCTGAAGAAACTGACTCCGTCCCGCCGGCAGGAGGCATGGTATCAGGGGCTTGTCGAGTTCAAGCTTGCAAGATTCTGCCGGAAAAAGATTGAGAAGCGGAAAAAAGCCGGGAAGGATGTCTCCGCCGAAGAAAAAGAACTTTCGCAGATCATTCAGGAAGGGTTCAGTTCAGGCGGAAATATGGACGCCTCCGGCAGAAAACTGCTGAAACTGGCGGAACGCCTGAATGACTGATTCTCCTGTCAGCCATAAAAAAGCGGGGAACGGAACGAGTTCCCCGCTGTCGTTTCCGGCTCTTAATTCTCGCCGTTTTTTCAGAATATGGAGCGGACACCTTTGACATCCAGTCCAATATTTCTCATATTTCTCACGTTCATTTCCGCTTTCAGAACGTCAGGATGATATTGCTCATATACCATAATAATCCGTAAAATTCCGCTCACTGATCATTTTCCACAGTTCATCAGGCAGCGGCGGGTACAGCCCCGGATTCTCCCGGCTTTCCTGAATGATGGCGGCAATCGCCTGCCGATCGAAGTCCCGCCAGAACAATGCTTTTTTCACATCATAATTGTTGATCCGGTTGTCTGTCCCCCAAAGAATGTCCGGAGCCGTAACCGCATAGCCGGAAAGCAGCAGCATCCGGAGCGCGTCCATGCGCCGGACTCTGGTCACGCCCGGCGTCAGGTCGAGAAACATCCGCAACTTGCAGACTCCGGGAACATTGTTGACTGCGGCTTTGAACTTTGCATGGAGCAGAATACATTCATCATACCAGGGATTTCCCAGATGCGCCAGAGCGAACCGGATATTCCTGATTTCCAGAAGCGGTTCGAAAGCCAGAGGACGCAGGAACTCTCCCGAAGCATAATGGTCAAACAGGATGCCGGAATGGAAATGAATCGGCAGTCCCGTTTCTGCAATGGCGGAAAATTGTTTTAAACAACTTTTCGGGGCAAAATGATTGCAGATGCACTTGAATCCCCGGACTCCGGCTTCAGCCGCCGTGCTGATCTGACTGTATGCATCCGGCTCCATGGGGTCGATCCAGAAAAACGGATGAAACCCCGGCGTATGACCGGTATACTGCATAATATGCTCCAAACGGTCGCGCCAATGTTGAGAACGTTCCGGATCGGGACGGAATGACACAGGCGGCATACTCATAATGGTTCCCCCTGTAACTCCCGCTTCTGCGGCCTTCGCCATAAATACCGCTGGCGGGTCCTCTAGCCCAATCAGCGGCATCAGATGAATATGACAATCTTTCATCGTATCGTTTCTCCTTGCTTTTTAGGTGTCAGCAGCATGAAATTCTGACCCTTCAGAACATATTCCGCCAGTTCCTTTTCGGTAAGGACGCGTCTGCTCCAGAGATCCATCAGTTCACCCGGCTCCGCGTTCAGTTTTTTCCAGTCGATCTTCAATCCGGTTTGAACTGGTTCGCGTCCGGTATTCACCACGCATAGCAGGAACGGCAGCGGAGTTTTTCCGGACCAGGAATACCAGGAGGTCTTCACGGCAGGAGCGGACTCTGCAACGGGATCTGTCCAGTACCCATGGAATTGCGCTTCGCCGAGCCGGACCGCTTTCCGGAGTCTCCAGAACCGGAAAAGCGGATGATCTTTGTGTTCGCTGCCGAAAGCGGAATAGGTGAAGTCGTACAGCCAGCCGGGCGCCAGAGAATGCACGGCATATTCATCCGAACGCATGGCTTTGTTTTTGTCGACGGGAAGTTTCAGCACACGCGGAATACGTTCCAGCTGAACGATGCAGGTGCTCGTGATTCCTCGGATTTCGCTGTTCCATGCGGACTGATAGGCTTCCGGACTAATGATTTCCAGATATCCCCACTGAGGATTTTTTTCAATCGCTGAAAAAAGGTCTTCACCGGGAATCCAGTAATCGCCGAGATCATGAACAAACGGGAAAAAGGCGTTGTGTGCGTGCAATCCGAATTTACGGTTATGTTCCTGATGAATTTTCAGAATCCGGAGGATGTAGCTGCGCAGATTCAGCGCAACGGACGAAGTGTATTTCTTGCCGAAGGCGTCCACGCCACCGCATCCGTGATATGGATTGCTGCAGTTCTTGATATGCATGATGTCAAAGTAGATGCCGTCCAGTTCCGACACTTCCCGGTAGAGCTTGTTCAGCCGATAGGCGTGCAGATCCCCGATCGGCGTATTGGCGCAGCAGGGTTCCACCACATACGGTTCATTGGTATCCGGATCTTTGGACTGCCAGGGAATTCCCGGAGTGAGCGCGCAGATTTTGAAGAACCAGTCATATTCCGCATCCCGTTTGGAAATATGAGTCGGCATACCGTAAAGTCTGGTCTTGAAACCCATGGAATGCATTTTTTTCATATGTTCGCGGAATGCTGCCGGATTCAGCGGAACCAGACTGGTCCAGTTGAGGATGTTGTCCGGTGCCGGACGCCCGACTTCGGAATGACCGCCGACCAGAACATAATCGCTGTCCTTGAACCAGTGTACGCCCTGAGCCCATTCACGCATCAGCGCATAATTCGGGCGTTTGGGCGGCGTCGCCTGGAAAACCATCGTGTATTCCGCAGTCTTTGTCAGAGTGGCGGTGCGGGCAAAAAGATCAATGGCGACCTCGACAGTGGCGGCGTTCCGTTTTGCGGA
>CAYTKK010000094.1:0-3008 GCA_964438355.1 uncultured Lachnospiraceae bacterium
CCTTTCGCGGCATAAACCGCCGTTGCTCTTTGATTTTAACGCACGAAAAAAGCCTGACTCTTTTCACTATTTCTAATGAATCAAGTTAGGCTTAAAGTGGTGCACCATAAGAAAGTTTAGGTTTGATACAAAAGTGTCAAACCTTTTTCTTTAGTAAATTATATTACATCGGTTAGCGGCACATCAAAAAAACGCAGGCAAAACTTAATAATCTTGCTTGCGTGTTTATTCTTTCTCTTTTCGTTATTGTATTATTATTTCCTTGCCCAAAACAACCACAAAACGTAATAACGTTTTGTGGTTGTTTTGGAATCTTATTTCCTAATTTAGACTAACAATACCGCTTTTTAGTTAATTTTTCTAACCTCTTTTATAATACGAACGCGATTTTCGGCATGCACTCGCGCGCGTAACCGAGAGCGCGTTGTATCGAGAACTAAAAGAACACTCCCTCGACGAAAATTTTTATTCCGATAAGCACCAGAATTATTCCGCCGACGAGTTCCGCCTTGCCGGCAAGAAGCTCGCCGAATTTTTTTCCGAGATATACCGCACCGAAACTCAAAACGAACGTAATTGCTGCAATTATACCGAAACAAAGATACGCGTTTACCCACAAATCGCCCGCCGCCTCGATGGCGAGAATGCTTATTCCGACGGCAAGCGCGTCAATCGAAGTCGCTATTGTTTGCACAAACAACGTTTTAATTGAAAGCGGCTTATATTCTTCGCCTTCGCCTTTTATTGCCTCAAAAATCATTTTTCCGCCGATAAAACCGAGCAAAACGAGCGCGATGTACGGCGCAATCGAAGCAATAAATTCGGAAAAGGCCTTGCCGGCAAGATAACCTATAAGCGGCATAACGCCCTGAGCAACTCCGTAAAAAAGCGCGATTATAAACGCCTTTTTCGGACGTAAATCCTTTTCGTTCATTCCGTTTGTCATACCGACGGCAACGGCGTCCATACTCAAGCCCACTCCCGTTAGCAACACGTCGACGAGATGCATTTTATCCTCCGAAAAAGCAAACTTACGCACGGATATCCCATATCTTTGCGTAAGTTGCCGATTACTATATTATACTACTACTTTCTCGCGCCCGTGTCAAGCGATATTTTCGCGCGAGGCTTTCCTAAACCGCAAACTCTACTCTGCGGATAATATGATTTTGGAACGCCACGTCCAGTTCGTTGAAATAACCGCTCCAACCCCAAACCCTGACAATGAGGTTCGGATATTTCTCGGGGTGCTTTTGCGCGTCAATCAACCTATCGCGGTTAATTGCGTTTGTTTGCATCTGATGTCCGCCCATATCTATAAACGCCTTAATAAGCGCCGCTACCTTTTTTTCGCCCTCGTCGTTTCTAAAAACCGTATCGTGTATCTCGATAGTGAACGGTCCGCCGTTGATTATGCGCTTCATATCGAACTTCGAAAACGACTGTATCGCGGAAAGCGGTCCATTTAGGCGCGCGTCAAGCGAAGGACTGAACGAAGAGCCGTACGGAGAATGCGCTTTTCGTCCGTCGGCGGTTGCGCCCACCATTTCGGCGCGATAAATGTATTCCATCGCGCTTCCCGTGCCAGCCCTAAAAATACCGCCGAAAGCGTTTTTCCTGCCGTTGAGGTAACTCGAGAACCAATCCATAAGCGTGCAGGCAATAGAGTCGACTTCATCGTCGTTGTTTCCCGTTTTCGGCTGCGCGAGCATATCGGCACGCATGCTTTCATATCCGACGAAATCGGCGTTAAGGGCCGATATTATCTCCTTAAGCGAATACTTCTTTTGCTCGTAACACAGCTTTTTAATCGCCACGAGCGAGTCGGCGGCGGTGGATATACCTGCGCCGTGTATACCGAAATTGCGATACTTTGCACCTCCGCACGAAATATCTCTTCCTCTTTCGATGCACGGACGCAAAAAGAGCGATAACAGAGTTTCGGGCAAACAATAATGATTCCTACAATGCTCGTTCGCGATATAAATCAAAGCCTCGCATTCCGCATTTAATCTGATATGCAGATTGCGCATAAGAATATCGAACGAACGCGATCCCTCACCGCGAATCCGAAGCGTTTCGTCCACGACAAGCGGAAAATTCATAACCTCTATGTTGGGAATATCCGCTCCGCACCCCGGCACGATAAATTCCCAGCACGCCGCAACGCTGTAATCGCGAGCGTCCTCCTCATCGTAACCTAGCGCCGTCTGTCCCGGAATTACCACGTCGTCGTTACTGTATTGCGGAAAACCCAATCCCTGTTTCGTAAGACGCGTACCGCGCTCGTAAAGCTCGAGCGGCGTATTTTTGTTTACGCGAAGATTGATTTTAGGGTCGATAAGCCGCAAACTCTCCGATGCGGCAAGACATATCTCGGTCAACTCGCTTTCAAGCGGCGTTCCGTCCTCTACGCAACCGCCGAGGACCATACTCTGCCCGTTATCGCCGGTCTGAACGCCCGGATAAATGTCCGAATCGAAGTTAAGCGAAATGAAAAACAACTGCGTGAGTTCTAAAATTTCGTCGTTATCGACGCCGTTTTTAATCGAAATGTCGTAATACGGCTTCATGTATTTGTCGAAGCGCCCCAACGTAACGTGCGCGGTTCCGTTAAGTCGTAATACATACTGAACAAACCGAACCATAACACACGCCTCATAATAATTCCGTGCACCGAAAACGGGTACTCGCTCCAACGCGGCGGCAAGCACAGCGTTTCCGTTTTCGATTGCCGCGACGCGAAACCTTTCGGCAATTTCACGGCACGCCGCCAGACACGTCTTTCCTGCTTCGTAAAACTTCCTTGCCGTTTCGTCCGCTCCGTTTTCGCGCTCTTCTATCTCCGCAAGTATTCCGCTTAATCCTCCGCGCAAAATTCGCTCGTAGTCGACAGTCACGTTGCCATAGTGCGAACTTCCGAACAGTCCGTTTTTCGGCAGGCGAACGCGATAACGATTAAATCCGAAAATATCGTCTTCCCCGAGCAAAACGGGTTTTTCCGCTTC
>CAYTKK010000094.1:3108-5928 GCA_964438355.1 uncultured Lachnospiraceae bacterium
TTAGGCGAGCGCATATACTCTATCTCTCGACTTTTTCCCTCCGGATTATGACACCAGCTGCACGCAAGCGGACACCCCTTCAAAAAAACGCTCATACGCACACCCGGCCCGTCAAACGTAGCAAATTCCTCGATAGAAAAAACTCTTCCCTTCACACATTCACCAGCAAAAAAACGCTTAATCATTTAAGTAATTCAATTATACAATGCTACTAATCGCAATTGCAAGATAATAATTGCATTAAATTAGCCAAAATTCTACTCTTTTCAAAAAATTTATATTGACAGCCGCCAAAATTCTTGCTATACTGACAGTTGAGGAAAGATTTATGTTTTTTCATCAAATGCACAATTCAATAGGTAACGACATTTATAACGCGACGATTTACCGCGGTTATGACTGGTTACAGCACCTGCACAAAGGATTTGAGTTTATCCACGCCCTTAACGGCAGTACTCAGATTAGCGTCGGTTCCAAAAAGTACGTGCTAAAAAAGGGCGAATCGCTTATGGTATTGCCCTATCAGATTCATACATTGCACGCCCAATCGCAATCGGATATATTCGTCGCAGTTTTTTCAGGCTCGTACGCCGAATCGTTTACGAGACTCATGCAGGGCAAAGAAGCAAAAGACGCTCGCTTCCAAATCGAAAAAACTACGCTTTCTTTTATAGCAAGCAACCTTATGGGCGTAAACTCGGAAAACGGCGAGTATAGCGTCGGAAGAGTAGCTATCCCGGACACGCTTACCCTTAAGGCATGCATTTATGCTATTTGCGCTCAATTCTACAAAAATTCGACGTTTGTAGAAAAGTCGACAGACAATAAACTCTTTTTCGAACTTCTTAATTACATCGAAAACAATTACACGTCCGACATATCCTTAAATACGCTTTCCAGCGAGCTAGGTTACGACTATCACTACCTCTCGCAACAATTTAACAGCGTTTTTAAGGTGAATTTCAAGACGCTTGTCAATCAATATCGTTGTGAAAAAGCAAAACAGTTGATAATTTCCACTAACAACACTCTTTCCGACATCGCGTTAGAAAGCGGCTTTCAATCGGTTCGCTCGTTCAACAGAGTCTTTTTAGCGCAAACAGGAAAAAAGCCTACGGATATTCGCAAACAAAAATAGATATCCACCCAAATAACGGGCGGATATCTATTTTTGTCTACGTAATTTGCATTACGGAACTTAACCTGCAATTGTGTGCCACAAAAACAAACAGGTAATTTATCTTACGCCTATTGCTTACCGATATACTCTTTTGCCGCTTCGACAATGATGTCGGCGGTTCTTTCCGCTCCCAAAAATCCGCTGTTTAAGCACAAATGATAATTTGCCTTCTTGCCCCAAACTCGGTCGGTGTAGTAGTTATAATGATTCGCACGATACTTATCGTGCTTCTTCACCTCGTCCTCGACCTTATCGGGCGCAATATTATATTGCTGTATAGCTCGTTGTTTTTTCGACTCTAGATCCGAATATATAAATATGTTTATAACGTCGTCTCTTCCCTGCAAAACGTAATCGGCACACCTACCGACAATAACGCATGACTTTTCGGCGAGTCCGCGAATAATGTTACAAGTCTCTACGAATACTCTGTCGGGAAGCGCAAGCTCGTTCGGTGCGGAACGACCGTTCATATAATAACTTCCCATGGCAATAGAGTGCAAAAATTTGCTCTTCATTTTTTGTTCAGTCTTTTCGACAAAATCCATGGACAATCCGGATTTTTCTGCCGCCATTTCGATTATTTTGCGATCATAAAACTCGATACCGAGTTTGTCCGCGACTAACTTGCCTATTATCTTGCCGCCGCTTCCGTACTCGCGGCTAATGGTGATTACAATTCTTTTATCCATAATTCTCCTCCTCGGTTCCCCTCCCCTATATTTTATCACAAGGACCCGTTTTTGTCAATATCACATCGAAAACAAGAACCGAAAATGCACCCCCGAGCTTAAGAAACTTAAGGGTGCATTTAATCTAGCTAATACTTTTTCAACTTGTTTTACCTTTCGTCGCTATTTAATCAGCAAACGCCTTGGGCCTTCATAGCCTCCGCTACTTTGATAAAGCCCGCTATGTTAGCGCCTGCAACAAGGTCTCCTTCCATACCGTATTCCTTAGCCGCGTCGTAAGAAGCCTTGTAAATGTTGCGCATAATTTCTCTAAGCTTGTTGTCGACTTCCTCCGCGCTCCAAGAATAACGCATAGAGTTTTGCGACATCTCGAGACCGGATACAGCAACGCCGCCTGCGTTAACAGCCTTGGACGGAGCGACGACTACGCCGTTTTCCTTAAGGTAAGCGACAGCCTCCGCCGTGGTGGGCATATTTGCGACTTCGACGTAATACTTAACGCCGTTGGCAACGATTTTCTTCGCGTCCTCGATACCGACCTCGTTTTGTGTAGCGCACGGCATAACGACGTCAACTTTAACGCCCCACGGACGCTCTTTTGCGTGGAACTCGACGCCGAATTTATCGGCATAATCCTGTACTCTGTCGCGGCAAGAAGCGCGCATCTCGAGCAGATAATTAACCTTCTCGGGCGTGGAAATTCCGTCGGGATCGTAAATATATCCGTCGGGGCCCGACAACGTAACGACCTTGCCGCCAAGCTCGTTGACCTTTCTTACCGTTCCCCAAGCAACGTTACCGAAACCGGATACGGCAAAGGTCTTGCCCTTTACGTCCTCGCCGAACGACTTAAGCATTTCTACGGTGTAATAAACCGCGCCGAAGCCGGTCGCCTCGGGACGAACGAGCGAACCGCCGTAAGGAATACCCTTACCGGTAAGAACGCCG
>CAYTKK010000095.1:0-5877 GCA_964438355.1 uncultured Lachnospiraceae bacterium
GAAATGCGTTAGAAAAGTAATACGCGCTAGAATATCCGCATCGCGCGGCAATTTCGTTTATACGTAAATCACCCTCCAAAAGAAGTTGCTTTGCGTAACGAAGCCGTATCATTATAAGATACTGCATGGGAGTCATCGACATTTCCGTCTTAAATTTCCACAGCATTCCGGTATAACTTAAATTCACATTCCGAGCAAGTTCATAAACGTCAATAGCTTCACACATATGGTCGCTCATATACTCCAACATATACTCTATTTCCAAGCTTCTTCCGCTTCTCTTTTTTACAAAACCTCCATAAAGACTTTGAAGCGCAAGGATATGCTCTATCGTATGCAATATTTGCTCGCGATTTTCCGAAAGCGTGCCAATAACGTCCATATTCTCGAGCATCGCCGCCACCTGATTTTCGGGAACAGATAACTTGCCTGCCGTTAACGCGCCGCTAAACGGATGCGACCCGCAGACAGTAAACGCCAATTGATGAAAGCTTATAGGCTCTATGACCTCGCGCTCGAAATAAGTCGAACCGGGGATATACGCTATACTGTTTTCGCACATTAGCGTTTCAACGCCGTCTATTCGCATTATAAATGAGCCTTTACTCAGAATGAGAAAAATTCCCCACGGGCGCGAGTCGCTTGACAATTCAAACGCAGCACGGTTTGAAAATCGGTTATAAAAAATAATCTTAATCATCAACAACCACCACAATCGTCACTGTATTTTTTTATAGGTTTATTGTAATTCAACGCATTGTAAATGTCAATAATTTCTGCTAAAATATGCTCCGAACTGCAAAATTCACGCAAAAGCGAGGAATAAATATGAACGTTAATCTTATGAAAAAAAAACTTAAATTGCGACCTGTGTGTTATCGGCGGCGGTCTGTCGGGAGCCTTCACCGCGCTTGCGGCGGCTCGACACGGCACGCGCGTCGTTCTTGTTCAAGACAGACCCGTTTTAGGAGGAAACGCCTCGTCCGAAGTGCGAATGTGGGTACGCGGAGCGAAAGGAACGTTCGATCGCGAAACGGGCTATATTTCCGAACTCGAAGAACGCAACATCCGTTACAATCCTACGCTTGTTCCGTCACTGTTCGACGCGACTTTATACGGAATGCTTCGAGAAAACGAAAATATTACGATGCTTCTAAACGCTTCGTGCTTAGACGCGACAAGCATTAACGGTCACATAACATCCGTCACGGCGTGGCAACTAACCACCTATACCTACTTTACAATAACCGCAAAACTATTCGCCGACTGTTCGGGCGACAGCATTCTAGCTCCGCTCGTGGGCGCTATTTACCACCACGGCAGAGAAGGACAAGCCGAGTTTAACGAAACGATAGCACCAATCAAAGCCGACACCAAAACCATGGGAATGTCCGTAATGCTTGCGGCTCGCGAAACGGATTCGCCAGTTACGTTTACTCCGCCGTCGTTTGCAAAATACTATCCCGACGACAGTTATTTTATCGGCGACATTAAAGACGTTCACGCGCAAATTCGCAACCACATAATCGGCACAAGCGGGACCAATCTATGGTGGATAGAACTCGGCGGTGACGGCGATAGTATTCACGACGCGGATCGCATTCGCGACGAATTGCTAGCCGTCGTATTCGGCGTGTGGGATCATATAAAAAATCACGGAGACCACGGAATGCAAAACTGGGATCTAGAATGGGTAGGATTCTTGCCCGGCAAGCGCGAATCGCGCCGCTACGTCGGCGATTACGTTTTGACCGAGCACGACGTCATAAGCGGCGGACATTTCGAGGACGAAATTGCTTTTGGCGGATGGCCGCTAGACGACCACAATCCGCTCGGAATGAAGCGTGAGGACAATTACACTTCCTACCCCTCGCTCGTGTATACTCTCAACGAAATTTACGGAATCCCCCTGCGTTGTTTGTATTCCAAAAATATTGATAACCTCCTCTTTGCCGGTAGAAACATCAGCGCTACGCACGCCGCTCTGTCCTCCACTCGCGTTATGGCGACTTGCGCTCTGCTTGGTCAAGCCGCCGGAACAGCCGCAGCAACTTCGATTACTCGAGGAATATCAGTACGAGAAGCGGCACAAAATCACTACAAGGAAATCCAAAAAACGCTTATGGACGACGGAGTGTTTTTACCGCACGTTAGGCGTATTCCGTCCAACCTTACCCTAAGCGCTTCGCTTAATATCTCAGATAAAGACCGAGATGCGCTGCTTAACGGTATCGAACGTCCGCGCAAAAACGCAAACGAAAACGGAATACGCCAAATCTTGGGCGATAAACTAACGTTTACTTTTGACGGCAAGAAAAGAATTTCTTCGTTACGTCTTCGCTTTGATCCCGACTTCGAAAGAATGTCCGTTTCCGACAATAAAAAAATGCGTATATTTGCGATGAAGCTACACACGGGCAAGGATTTTCGCCCTGTTCGCGTGGCAAACACAATAGTAAAATCGTTTGCAGTGCTTGCAGACGGCGTCGAAGTCGCTAAAATAGAAAACAACTTTCGCTCGCTCGTAGTCGTTCCGCTAAACGTAACGGCAAGCGAAATAAGCATCGTTTGGCTTCAAACAAACGGAGCGAAAGACGTTCATCTCTTCTCTGCCGACCTAATTTGACTTTTACTCGCCGATATTATTTGACTTTTTCCTAACTACCTATCGTCAAATTTATTAAACGCAAATATTAGATTGCGAAAGAAAGGCGCGCAACATTATTGTCCGTAAATGGCACACAGCGCCCAAAAAAATCATTCCGCATATACCCGCTTTTAGGCTACAATCACAAGCATTCCGCACAAACGACTTGTTGCATTTTCACTAAAAATTTTTTAACGTAACCGATTCGTTCTTTACAAAAAGACTCCCAAACAGATATTCGGAAGTCTTTTTGTCGGCAAATGCCCTTTCTTTATTTATTATTGTGCTTGAAATTTAATCTTTTACGAAGTCAATTCTTCTTTTAGATTAACTTTTGGTCAAAGACGAATTATTACTTATTCATCGCTTCTTGAACAGCAACCGCGCAAGCAACGGACGCACCGACCATAGGATTGTTGCCCATGCCGATAAGTCCCATCATCTCGACGTGCGCCGGAACGGAAGAAGAGCCTGCGAACTGAGCGTCGGAATGCATTCTGCCCATGGTATCGGTCATGCCGTAGGAAGCAGGACCTGCCGCCATGTTATCGGGGTGAAGCGTTCTGCCCGTACCGCCGCCGCTTGCAACGGAGAAGTATGCCTTGTTGTTGTCAATAGCCCACTTCTTATAGGTGCCTGCAACGGGGTGCTGGAATCTCGTCGGGTTGGTGGAGTTTCCGGTGATGGAAACGTCTACCTTTTCGTGCTGCATGATAGCTACGCCCTCGCGAACGTCGTCCGCTCCGTAGCAACGAACCTTTGCTCTTTCTCCGTCGGAATAAGCAATGGTATCGACTACGTTAAGCTCGCCGGTAAAATAATCGTACTTGGTCTGCACATAGGTAAAGCCGTTGATTCTGGAAATAATCATCGCGGCGTCCTTGCCGAGACCGTTAAGAATTACCTGTAGCGGAACCTTACGAACCTTATTCGCAGTCTTTGCGATACCGATAGCGCCCTCTGCTGCAGCAAAAGACTCGTGACCGGCTAAGAAGCAGAAACAATGCGTCTCTTCGCTAAGAAGTCTTGCAGCCAAGTTACCGTGGCCCTGACCAACTTCGCGCTGCTCTGCAACGGAGCCGGGTACGCAGAATGCCTGCAATCCCTCGCCGATAGCAACGGCGGCGTCGGTAGCCTTCTTGCAACCTTTAGCAATAGCAACGGCACAACCGAGCGTATATGCCCAAGCCGCGTTCTCGAACGCGATAGGCTGAGTATCTTTTACGATTTTGTCGGGGTCAAAACCCTTGTCGAGGCACATCTGACGAGCAGCCTCGAGGTCTTTAATGCCGTACTTTGCAAGGCAAGCGTTGATTTTCTTTAATCTTTTATCGTATCCTTCAAACGTAATAGCCATGATTTACCTCCTTATTTCGTGCGCGGGTCAATGTAGCTGGCTGCGTTTTCGAATCTGCCATAATGACCGGTAGACTCCTTAAGCGCCTGATCTGCACTCATTCCGCCGCGAATCTTGTCCATCATAACACCCATCTTTACAAACTCGTAACCGGTGATGAGGTTGTCCTTATCAAGAGCAAGTTTCGTGATGTAGCCTTCTGCCATTTCAAGATATCTTACACCCTTGGCTTCGGTGCTGTAAATGGTACCTACCTGACTGCGATGTCCCTTGCCGAGGTCCTCCATTCCCGCGCCGATTTCGAGTCCGTCCTCGGAAAACGCGGATTGCGTCCTGCCGTATACAATCTGCAAGAACAACTCGCGCATAGCGGTGTTGATTGCGTCGCACACGAGGTCGGTGTTAAGCGCCTCCAAAATAGTCTTGCCGGGAAGAATCTCGCCTGCCATTGCCGCCGAGTGAGTCATACCCGAGCATCCGAGCGTCTCCACAAGCGCCTCGCGAATAACGCCTTCCTTGACGTTAAGAGTAAGCTTGCAAGCACCCTGCTGCGGTGCGCACCAGCCAACGCCGTGCGTAAGTCCGCTGATATCCTTTACTTCTCTTGCCTGTACCCACTTGCCCTCCTCGGGAATCGGCGCAGGTCCGTGGTTAGGTCCCTTACGGACGCATACCATTTGCTCTACTTCCTTAGAAAAATGCATAATGTCCTCCATTTGGTGATTTTCTACCGTGTAGGTTGTTTTCTACCGTTGTTAATTATAACATAGCCTAAAAAATTTCTCAACTGATTTTACTCGCTTTAAGGAATATTTGTTTCTTTTTTTTCGCCGCTTTTTGTTGCTTTTTTCCGTCTTGTAAGATATAATGTATTCAGAATAATTGCGGAGGTCTGTCTTATATGGACAAAAACATTTTGGTAACCGGCGGCGCAGGCTACATCGGCACGCACACCGAAGTCGAACTTCTTAATCGCGGCTACAACGTTATCGCATTCGATAATATGTATAATTCTTGCGAAGAAAGCATTAAGCGCGTCGAAAAAATCACAGGCAAAAAAATTAAATTCTATAACGCCGATATGCGCGATCGCGAAGCTATGGAAAGAATTTTTTCCGAAAATCAAATTGACAGCGTTATCCATTTTGCAGGTCTTAAAGCGGTGGGTGAATCCGTTGCCAAACCACTTGACTATTACGACAACAACATTTACGGCACGCTTGTCCTGCTTGAAACGATGAAAAAATTCAACGTAAAGAAAATCGTTTTTTCTTCGTCCGCTACCGTATACGGCTCACCCGAGCGTTTGCCGCTTGACGAAGATTGCCGTTTGTCCACCACCAATCCGTACGGCGCAACGAAACTTATGCTCGAAAACATAATGAAGGACTTGTATACCTCCGACAACAGTTGGAACATTGTCCTTCTGCGTTACTTTAATCCCGTGGGCGCTCACGAAAGCGGACTTATCGGCGAGGATCCCAAGGGCATTCCCAACAACCTTACTCCCTTTATCGCAAAAGTTGCGGCAGGTAAATTAAAGGAAATCAACGTGTTCGGCAACGACTACGATACTCCCGACGGAACGGGCGTACGCGATTACATTCACGTCGTCGACCTCGCGTTAGGTCACGTAAAAGCAATCGAAAAAATGCAGGAAAGCGGCGTACACATCTTTAACCTCGGCACCGGAAACGGCTATTCCGTTCTTCAGGTCATTAAGGCTTTCGAAAAGGCTTGCGGTCACGCTCTCCCCTACAAAATCTGCGACCGTCGCCCAGGCGATATAGCGGCTTGCTACGCGAAAGTAGATAAGGCAAAAGCAGAACTCGATTGGGAGGCAAAACTCGGAATCGACGAAATGTGCTCTTCC